>JAHFUQ010000151.1 GCA_023265045.1 Acidimicrobiia bacterium | reverse complement strand
AGGCGGTCGGCCTCGATCAGGCTGCGCAGCGGCTTGCCCGCGCCCACCAGGTGCTCCTGGCCGAGCACCTCGTCCAACGAATGGGGCCGCAGCCGCGCCGCCAGCGGCGCCTGGCGCGCCAGCCGGTCCTGCAGCGCGGCGCCGAACAGGTCGTCCGCGCCGTCGGCGGCGACGGCCTTGGGCATCACCGACGACGGTAGCCTGGGCCCGTGGCCAGGCTTCCCTTGCTCATGGCCGCGGCGCTCCTCATCGGCGGCACGGCGTGCTCGTCCCACGGGCCGCCCTTCCTGGCTGACGCGCCGACAACGACCGCGACCGCGACGACACCCGCGCCCGCCAGTTCGGCGCCGTCCACCACTCCCGGCGACGTGGCGCTCGTGATCACCGACCTGCGCCTGATCAACTCCGAGGAGTCCGACAGCGCCCTACGGGTGCTGGTGGAGTCGGGCGCGCCTGAGCTGGCGGTCAAGGTCACCGGGGTTCCGAACCCCAACAAGGTCATCCTGGTGTGCCCGACCAACGCCATCCAGCCCCGCACGCCGGTCCCGGGGTCGGCGTGCGTGACCCCCGCGTCGGGCGAGACAGTGAAGGTCCCGCACGGCACGGCGTACAAAGGCGTCGAGATCGTGCAGGTGGGCGTGTCCGGGGCCGGCGCGGCGGGGAACGCCACCGCCATCAGCGAGATCACCATCGGCTACCCGCCCGCGTCGCGCTCGGTCCAGTTCCGCCTGCCCCCGCTGGCGCAGGGGGAGTCCGGGAGCCGGCCGTCGTTCCGCATGACGCCCGTCGGACCGGGGACCTACCAGGCGACCGCCACCTTCAGCGCCGCCATCGGCAGCCAGGGGGAGGCTGAGCTCAGCGTGGTGGCCGGGTCCGCGACGCAGAACACGGCCCGCGGCCCCGGGCCGTCGGTCAGCGGCGCGCTCAAGCCGCCCGTCGAGGCCACCCTCCGGCTGCGCAACAGCGGTTCGGTGGCGCTCACGGCCGTGACCCTCGATGCGCAGTTCCCTTAGCCGGGTGACCGCGGGCGCGGCGGCGGGCGCCCTCCTCCTGCTCGCCGCCGCCTGCGCCGCTAAGGACGCGGGGACGCCCCGGGCCGCACAGGCGGGCCCCGCCTCGTCAAGGCCGCCCCTGCAGTACGTCTCCCTGGGCGACTCCTACTCCGCGGGCGGGGGTCTGGCCGGCGTGCGGCCGTGCGGCCGGAGCCCGCAGGCCTACCCTGCCCTCGTGGCCCAGCGGGCGCACGTTGTCGTGTCGGAGCACGCGTGCAACGGGGCGACCACGGCCGACGTGCTCGACACCGAGCAGGTGGCGGGGGTCGGCAAGCAAATCGACGCCGTGGGCGCCGACACCGGCGTGGTGACCATCACCATCGGCGGCAACGACATCGGGTTCGCCGACGTGATGCGGCGGTGCGCCCTCGGCAGCGAGCCGTGCACCAACCTGGAGGGCCAGGTCGACCGGGACCTCGCGGCCCTCCCCGCCAAGCTGTTGGCTGTCTACCGCGAGATCCGCCGCCGGGCGCCCAACGCGGCGCTGCTGGTGGTGGGCTACCCCCAGCTCGTGGTCGACCCCGCCGCCTCAGGTTTGCCGGCGTGCGCGGGGCTGACCGCCGACGAGTCCCGCTTTGTGCGCCGCAAGGGCGACGACCTGGCGCGCGTCGTGCGCACCGCCGCCGAAGCGTCGGGCGCCCGCTACGTGGACGCGGCCGCCGCCTTCGCCGGGCACGAGGCGTGCGCGGCCGAGCCGTGGATGGAGGGCGTGAACTTCGTCAACATCGTCGGCTCCTACCACCCCAACGCCGCGGGCCAGGACCACCTGGCCCAGCTGGTGCAGGCGGCCCTGCCCAACCCTTAGGACGCGGGCTTGGGCGGTATTTGCAGGCCCAGCTCCTTCAGCTGGCGGGGCTCGAGCGGCGACGGGGCGCCGGTCAGCAGGTCAACGCCCGACTGGGTCTTGGGAAAGGCAATCACCTCGCGGATGTTCTCCTCACCAGCCAGGAGGGCGGCGATGCGGTCGATCCCGAAGGCGAACCCGCCGTGGGGCGGGGCGCCGTGGGCGAAGGCGTCGAGCAGGAAGCCGAAACGGGCCTTGGCCTGCTCGGACTCGATGCCGAGCAGCGAGAAGATGCGCTCCTGGACGTCGGGACGGTGGATACGGATGCTTCCCGATCCCAGCTCCCAGCCGTTGAGCACCAGGTCGTAGGCCTGCGAGCGCACGGACAGCGGATCGCTTTCGAGCCGGTCAAGGTCGTCGGGGTGGGGCATGGTGAACGGGTGGTGGGCGGGGATCAGGCCGCCGGCCGCGTCGATCCCTTCGAACAGCGGGAACTCGGTGACCCACAGGAAGCGCAGGCCACCTTCGTTCACCGGCGGCCGTCCGAGTTCGAGCCGCAACGCGCCCAGCGCCGCATTGGCCACCCGGCGCTCCCCGGCCACGATCAGGACGAGATCGCCCGCGCCCGCACCGAGGGCGTCGACGAGGCCGCCCAACTCACCAGCGGAGAGGAACTTGGCGACCGGCGCGTCCACCGCGCCGCCCTCGCCGATGCGCATCCACACCAGCCCCGCCGCGCCCGCCACTTTGGCCCGGTCGGTCAGGCGGTCCAGCTGGGCGCGACCCATCGACCCCTGGCCGGGGACGAGCATGCCCTTCACCACCGCCGGCGGTTGCAGGGCCCGGAACTCGGTCTGGGCGAACACCTCGCTGAGCTCCACCAGCTCCATGCCGAACCGGAGGTCGGGCTTGTCGGTGCCGAACCGGTCCTGCGCCTCCTGCCAGGTCATCCGGGGGATCACGCCGACCTCGACGTCCGGGCGCACGGCGCGGGTGGCGGCCAGGACGGCCTCGGAGATGAACGCCATCACGTCGTCGGCGTCCACGAACGTCGCCTCGGCGTCGAGCTGGGTGAACTCGAACTGGCGGTCGGCGCGCAGGTCCTCGTCCCGCAGGCAGCGGGCGATCTGGTAGTAGCGGTCCATCCCGCCCACCATGAGCAGCTGCTTCAGCAGTTGGGGGCTCTGCGGGAGGGCGTAGAACTGACCGGCCTGCAGCCGCGACGGCACGACGAAGTCACGCGCCCCTTCCGGCGTGGACGCAATGAGCAGCGGCGTCTCGACCTCGACGAAGCCCTGGGCGTCCATCGACCGCCGGATGACCGCGTTGATCGCGGCGCGCATGCGCAGGTTCCGCTGCATCTGGGGGCGGCGAAGGTCGAGGTAGCGGTAACGCAGGCGCAGCGCCTCGTCGGCCTCGACCCGGCCGGACAGGGAGAAGGGCGGGGGTTGAGCCTCCGACAGCACGGCCACGGCGCACTCCCCGATCTCGACCGCGCCGGTGTCGAGGTTGGGGTTGGCGGTGCCGTCGGGGCGCAGCCGGCACACCCCGGTGATGGCGACGACGTACTCCGAGCGGAGGTCCTCGGTCCCGTCGACCACGCACTGGATGACGCCGGTGTGGTCCCGCACGTCGACGAAGCTGAGGTGCTCCCCGTGCTCGCGCACGCGGTCGACCCACCCGCACACCGTGACCTTGCGCCCTGCGTCCTCGGCCCTCAGAGCGCCGCAGTAGTCCGTCCGCCGGCTCATGGGCGCATCAACCGCTCCTGTACGTGCTTGGCGACCACGCCTCGGCCGACCTCCTCTTGCTCGCCGGTGTCGAGATCGCGCACGGTCACGAGCCCGGCGGCCCGCTCCCGCTCGCCGATGATGAGCGCCAGCCGGGCACAGGCCCGGTTGGCCGCCTTCAGTTGGGACTTGAGCGAACGGCGGTCGAAGGACCGGTCGCACGCCACGCCGTGCGCCCGCAGCTCGTACGCCAGAGCGGTGGCCTCGCGGCCGCCCGTGACGTCCACCAGCCACACGTCGGCGGTGCGGGCGGGCGCCGGAAAGGCGCCCTCGGCGTCGGCGGCGAGCAGCAGGCGCTCGATGCCCAGGCCGAAGCCGATCCCGGGCGTGGGCGGGCCGCCCAGCGCCTCCACCAGCTTGTCGTAACGGCCGCCGCCGCCCACCGCGTTCTGGGCTGCGTCGAGGGCTGACGACTGCATCTCGAAGGTCGTCCGGGTGTAGTAGTCGAGGCCGCGCACGAGGCGCGGCGCGAGCTGGAACGGCACGCCGACCGCGTCCAGACCGCTCCTGACCTGCTCGAAGTGCGCCGCGCACGGCTCGCACAGGTGGTCGATCAGCCGGGGCGCGTCAGCCGTGGCCGCCACGCAGGCCGGGCGCTTGCAGTCGAGCACCCGGAGGGGGTTGGCCTTGGCCCGCTCGCGGTGCTCGTCGCACAGGTCGTCGACCCGCTCCTCGAGGAACGCCCGCAGCGTGTCCAGGTAGGCGGGCCGGCAGGTGTCGTCGCCCAGCGAGTTGAGCAGGACGGTGACGGCGTTGAGGCCGATGTCGCCGCACGTCCCGTAGGCCAACGCCATGACCTCGACGTCAAGCTCGGCGTCCTCGGGGCCCAACGCCTCGACGCCGAGCTGGTGGTGCTGGCGGTACCGGCCCGCCTGGGGCCGTTCGTAGCGGAAGCTGGGCGCCGCGTACCAGGCCTTGAAGGGGGTCAGCGGGCGGTGCTGCACGAAGGCGCGCACGACCGGCGCGGTGCCCTCGGGGCGCAGGGCCAGGCGGCGGCCGCCCTTGTCGAGGAAGTCGTACATCTCCTTGCGGACGACGTCGGTGTCCTCGCCCACCCGCTGGAACACGGCCAGGTCCTCGAACATCGGGCTGACCACGAGCTGGTACCCGGCCCGGTCGGCGCGCCCTGCGAACAGGGCGACCAGCCGCTGCCAACGGGCCGACTCCGGCGGCAGGACGTCGTGGGTGCCGGGCGGCGCCCGAAACTCGTTCACGACGGATCAGGCTACCCGCGGGCTCGCGTGGCCCCTTCCGAGAAAACCTTGTCATCGCCGGGTGGGTCCTGGATCGTTGTAGCCGCTCACCGTTCAAGTGCGCACCCAGCCGGTGGCGGGATCGAACGGCCGAACCGTGGCGTTCCACGTTGTGGTCGACGATCCGGATGCCAAGTTGATGTCCAGCTGCCCCGCGGGAATCGAGTGGGGCCACGGCCAAGTCGGACCCCCAGAGTGCGTCATCGTGGCGATGAGCTGCATCCAACGCGAACCGCGGTACGGGCCGTGGACCCCTCAGGCGCCGGACACGACTTCACGCCCGCCTACGCGTCCCCGGGGACCTACCCGGCATCCTTCCGTGCCTACCCCCTCGGCAGCTGCGACTTTCCTACGGCAGTTCCGGCAGCAAGACCGTGACAATCGTCGTTCCCTGACCTGCGTGGGGGCGGGCCGCTACGCTCGCCCCTTCGATGAGTGAGCCCTTGTCACCGGGCGAGGACGGTTACGCCTACCATCCCATCCTCGTCGCCCAAGGCGTCACCAAGGTCTACCGGACCGCGGCCCTGGAAGTGCCGGCGCTGCGCGGCATCGACCTGGTCATCGAGCCGGGCGAGTTCGTCGCCGTCATGGGCCCGTCGGGGTGCGGCAAGACCACCCTGCTGAACTGCCTGTCCGGCCTCGACGACATCGACCGGGGCCGGGTGACGGTGGAAGGCGCCGACCTCCACGCCATGCCCGACGGCGACCGCACCGCCCACCGGGCCAAATCGATGGGGTTCATCTTCCAGGCCTACAACCTGATCCCCGTCCTGACCGCGGCCGAGAACGTCGAGCTCCCGCTCCTGCTGAACGGCGTCCGCCCCAACGACGCCCGGGCCCGGGCCAAGGAGATGCTGGTGCGGGTCGGGCTGGGCGAGCGCGACGCCCACCGGCCGAACGAGCTGTCGGGCGGCGAGCAGCAGCGCGTGGCGATCGCCCGCGCCCTGGTCAACCGGCCGACGATCGTGTGGGCCGACGAGCCCACGGGGAACCTTGACAGCCAGATGGCGGCCGCGGTGCTGCAACTCCTCCAAGAGGTGCACGCCGAGGGCCAGACGATCGTCGTCGTCACCCACGACCCGAACATCGCCCGCGCCGCATGGCGGCTCGTGCGCATGCAGGACGGCCAGATCGTGGACGACGGTTCGGCGGCCGAGTTGCTGGGGGCCGGCCCCAGTTGGTGACGTGGATCCTCGGCGCGGCCGCGCTGCCGGTCGTCGTCCTGATCCTGCACGACCTGGTGCGACGGCCGACGATCCGCCGCCTGGCGCTGCGCAACGTGGCCCGGCGCAAGGGCGAAGCCGCACTGGTGATCGCCGGCTCGCTCCTGGGCACTGCCATCATCACCGCCTCGTTCATCGTCGGCGACACCTTGCGGTCCTCGATCCGAGACGCGGCCCGGACCCAGCTGGGGCCCATCGACGAGGTCGTGAAGGTGACCGGGCTGCCGCCCCTGGCGTCGGCCGACGCCGCCGTCCGGCGGGAGCCGCCCCTCCCGGTGGACGGCGTCCTCACCGCCATCAGCGCCCCGGCCGCCCTCCAGCGATCCGGTCCCGACCCCCGCGCCGAGCCCCACGCCACCCTGCTGGAGGTCGACTTCGACAAGGCCCGGCAGTTCGGAGGTGATCCCTCCATCACCGGGCTGGCCGGCGCCGGCGCCACGCCCAGAGGCAGCGAACTGGTGATCCCTGAGGACCTGGCCCGCACGCTCGGCGTGGCCAAGGGGGCCGCGGTGGAGCTGTTCGCCTACGGCGCGCGGCGCACGTTGACCGTCCGCCAGGTCGTCCCCAAGGTCGGGCTGGCCGGGTTCGGGCAACCGTCCGCCTTCGTGGCCCCGGGCACCATCTCGAGCCTCGCCAGCCCGACCGTCCAAGAATCCGGCAACGTCCCGCCCATCGGGCTCGTCATGGTGTCCAACAAGGGCGGCGTGTTCGACGCGGCCAAGGGCACCGCCGAGCTGCAGCCGCTCCTGGTCGACCGGGTCAAGTCCCAGCCTGACACCGAAGTCCAGGCCCGCAAGAAGGACCTGCTGGACAAGGCCGAGGCCAACTCGCGCAACTTCGTCAAGCTGTTCGGCGGCATCGGCGCGTTCAGCGTCACCGCCGGCGTCCTGCTGCTCGTCAACGTGTTCGTGATGCTCGCCGACGAGCGCAAGTCCCAGCTCGGGATGCTGCGGGCGGTGGGGGTGAAACGCAACCAGCTCGTGCGCGCCTTCGGCGCCGAGGGAGGGGTCTACTCGGCCCTGGCCGCCGGCGCCGGCGCCCTCGCCGGCCTCGCCGTGGGGCGCGTGGTGGTGATCGTCGCCCAGAGCGTCTTCAACTCGACGCAGGACGAGCGCCTGCGCACTGCCCTGCGCTTCACCGCCCGGCCCGCCAGCCTGGTGAGCGGCTTCGTCATCGGCGGCGTGATCGCCCTGTTCACGGTGTGGGCGGCCAGCGTCCGGATCGGGAACCTCAACGTGATCCGCGCCATCCGCGACCTCCCGGAGCCGCCGAGCGAGCGCCGCCGGTCACAAGCCCTCATGCTGGGCGCCGCCGGCATCGTCGTCGGCGGCTCGCTCTTCATCGCCGGCACGAGCTCGAAGAGCTGGTTCGGCACGCTCGTCGGCGTACCCGTGGCCGCCGCCGCCGGGGCGCCGTTGCTGAGCCGGATGGTCGGCAAGAAGGTGGCCGTCACGTGGGCCTGCGTCGTCGCCCTCACGTGGGGTTTGAGCTGCTTCACGATCTTCCCCAAGGTCTTCGACGGCAGCAACATCCCCACGTTCGTCGTCCAGGGGATCATCCTGGTGGCCTCGGCCGTCGGGCTCGGGGCCGTGAACGCCGACGCCATCGGCCGCCTCGTCGCCAAGGTCAGCGGCAAACGAGGCAACCTCGCCGCGCGCCTGGCGTTCGCCTATCCCGTGGCGCGCCGGTTCCGGACCTCGATGCTGCTCGGCATCTACGCCCTGATCGTGTTCGTCCTCACGTTCCTCGCCGTGTTCTCGCACCTCTTCGACGCCCAGATCCCCCGCTTCACCCGCGAGTCGAGCGCCGGCTTCGACCTCGTCGTCGACTCCAACCCGTCCAACCCCGCCACCATCAACTCCCTGTTCGCCCAGGGCGAGATCGGCGCCGTCGCGCCCATCGTGCGGGGCACGCCGCGCTTCGCCTCGCCACAGCACCCCGACCTCCTCAACTGGCCGATCTCCGGGTTCGACCGCAGCTTCGTGCAGAAGGGCCAGCCCGTCCTCTCCGACCGCATGGGCCGCTTCCGCACCGACAAGGACGCCTGGACGGCCGTGCTCGACGGCAAGGACCTCGTCCTGGTCGCCAGCTCCTTCCTTCAGGAGGGGGGCGGCCCGCCGCAGAACCTCGTGCGCGTGGGCGACAAGATCACCGCCCTGAACCCGTCGACCAACGACCGGCGGGTGTGGACGGTCGCCGGCGTCCTGTCGTCGGACTGGCTCGACCAGGGCGTCGTCACCAGCTCGGCGGCGG
>JAHFUQ010000303.1 GCA_023265045.1 Acidimicrobiia bacterium | reverse complement strand
CAGACCCTTTCGACCCCCCGTTGGCTCTCGTAGTCCACCTGGATCCACTTCCCGGCCTTCTCATCGGCCGGCCGCGGACAATCGGTGGATTCGGGCTTAGCTGGCCTTGGCTTCGGCCCAAGCCCGCAGGGCGCGCAGAGCCGCCGACAGCTCGCCGGGCTGATCGGCGAGGGCGTAGCTGACGGCGATCGGCGGGCCGCTGTCGACGGTTCGTACGACGAGCTCGGCCGCCTCAAGTTCGCGCAGGCGCTCGGTGAGCATCCGGCGGGAGACGCCGGGGATATCCGCAGCCAGCTGGGCGAAGCGCTGAGGCCCGTCGATCAGGCGGACCAGTACCTGCGGCGCCCAGCGGCGGTCGAGGAGGTCCAGGGGATCGGCTTGGCGCGCTTGGGCCACTGGACGTCACCGTCCCAACGTGATACGAAAAGTAACCAGGTCGAGTTCCGTGCACATTTGGGGTGGCTTGAGCGTACCGGGCGGTGCGGAGGCGAAAGGGCGATGCGACCGGGACCTTGCCGTTGCCGGCGTGCGCCACGCCGCGGCCCGAGGGCTGACGCTGCGGGCAGCCGTATCCGCCATCGCCGCCCAGGACGGCCTCAGCGAGCGGACCCTGTGGCGATGGCTGGCCGGAGCCGATGCCGGGGAGGCCAGGACGCAATGGCGACCGTCGGAGGACGACCTCGCCGTCTACGCGCTGTGGGGCCAACGCCTCCGCCGCCTGGCGTCAGCGCCGCGACGCCGGCGCAGACGTTCCCTCGCTGCGGGGGTTCCAGCAGGGCATCGCCGCCGTGCTCACGGCGGGCCAGCGGGCCGGCCTGAGGGCGGGGGAGAACGCCAGGCGGGAGTTCGACGCCTACCTGCGCTGGGAGCCCGAGGGCCGCAACGACCTCTGGGAGGCCGATCACAAGCAGCTCGACATCGACGTCCGGGCGGGCGGCTTCGACCGACCGGTCCGTCCCTGGTTCACGCTCTTCGTCGAGGCGTTCTCCCGGGTGATCCCGGGCTGGGCCCTGTCGGTGCGTCCCCACTCGGGGTCGATCCTGGCCGCCTTCGGTGCCGCCGTGGCCGTGACGCCGTCCAAGCCATGGGGCGGCGTTCCGGTCCGCCTGCGGGTGGACCATGGTGCGGACTTCCTGTCCGAGGCCGTGCGGGAGGCCTGCGGGCGCCTCGGTGTCGTCCTCGATCCGGCCCCGCCCTACTCGCCGTTCCGGAAGGGGAAGGTGGAGGCGGGGGGCAAGCTGATCGACCGGGAGCTGCTGCCTCCGCTGCCCGGCTACCGGGGGTCGGGGCCCGAGACCCGGGCGGCGCGCCCGGAGCTCATCACCTTCGCCCGGCTGGTGGAGCACCTGCGCTCGGGGATCGACGAGTGGAACACCGCCCATGCCCACCCGATCCTCGGCTGCACCCTGGCCGAGGCGTGGGCGCGGGACGCCACGCCCATCCGCACCGTCGAGGAGGGCCGGCTGCGCTGGATGATGCTGGCCGAGGACCGGGCGCACCGTGCAGAAGGAGGGCGTGCGCTTCGGCGGGAGGTACTTCACCGCCCCGGAGCTGACCGGCCGTCGAGGAAGCGCGGTCCGGGTGCTGCACTGGCCCCACGACCAGCGCCGCATCGAGGTCTTCCTCGGCCAGGAGTGGCTCTGCACGGCCTATCCCCAAGGGTCGCTGTCCGCCGACCAGCGGGCCGAGGTCCTGGCCGAGCGCCGGCGCCAGAAGCTCGAAGCCGACGCCCTCCGCCGCAAGGCGGCCCGCCTGGCCCGCTACCACCTCTCGCCGGCGACGGCATCGGCGGACGCGGAGCCCACCTCGGTGCTCACCGAAGCCGACGCCGCGTCCGGCGGCGATCGGGCCGGCCCTCGCGCCGTCTCCCTGCTGGGCCTGGAGACCGACTGATGGGGCGGCACTTCCTGGACCTCGACGCCGCCGTGGTGCGGACGGAGGACTACGCCCTGTGCCAGCGGGCGGTGGCCGACGTTATAGGGGCCGGGGCGATGGGCATCGTCCACGGCCAGGCCGGTGCGGGCAAGACGTTCGCGGTCGAGGACGCGGTGGCCGCCAGCGGCGAGCAGGCGGTGTTCCTCGCCTTCGCGGCCCGGCCGACGACGCGGGGCATGGCCGAGGAGCTCTGCGCCCGGCTCTTCGACTTCGACCCGGGACGCTCCGACCAGAAGAGCCTGACCCGGCTTCTGCCGGCCCGCCTCGACGTCGAGCCGGTCCTGATCGTCGTCGACGAGGCCCAGCGGCTCAACCGCAAGTGCTTCGAGTTCCTGCGCTACCTC
>JAHFUQ010000150.1 GCA_023265045.1 Acidimicrobiia bacterium | reverse complement strand
CGACCGGCGCCCGTAGGACGAGGATCGCCAGGTCGTCACCGAGGGTCCCGCCGGAGAAGTTGAGGGCGCCGCGCTGGACGACCGCGGCGATCGTAGGGGCGTCGAGGTCGACGCTGGCGAGGAGGAGCTCCGGCAGGGCGTCGTCGGCGAAAAGCTCCCCCTCGGAGTTGCGCGCCTCCCAGATGCCGTCGGTGCAGAACAGCAAGGCGTCGCCCGGGTCGAGGGCGAAGCGGTCCTCCGTGACCTGCAGGTCGGCGACGACGCCCACCAGGGTCCCCGGCTGGCCGCGGAAGTCGATCCACCCCTCGCGGCGGATCGCGATCGGCCGGGGGTGGCCGGCGCACGCCAGCGCGACCCGGGCGCCCTCACGATCGAGCTCGACGTGGCCGAAGATCGTGGCGCAGAACCGGTCGTCGGACTCGGGCTCGGCCAGCATGGCCTCGTTCAGGCTGCGCAACACGTCGAGGGGGCTGTCGCCCCGGCCGGCCACGGCCCGCAGCGTGTGACGGACCAGCGCGGTGCGAGCCGCGGCGCTGGCGCCGCGCCCGCAGACGTCGCCCATCGCGATCCCCCACCGGTTGGGGGCAACGCGGAAGACGTCGTAGAAGTCGCCCCCCACCTCCACCGACCGGTCGCCGGCGCGGTAGACGGCGCCCACCTCCATGCCCGGGATCTGGGGGGTGCGAGGCGGCAACAAGCTCTGCTGCAAGGTGCGGGCGGTCGCCCGCTCGAGTTCGTACAGGCGGGCCCGTTCGAGGGCCTGCGAGCACTGGTCGCCCAGCGCTTCGAGGAACCGCTCCTCGTCCTCCTCGAAGGCGCGGGGCTCGTCCCAGCCGAACGTCGCCACGCCGAAGCGCTGCTCGCCGAGGGCGAGGGGGATGACGGCCAGGGACACGCTGCGGTCGACGCCGGGTTGGGCTTCGGGCTCGTAGCGCGCCCAGTCCTCCTCGCCCCGGATGATCATCAGGCGGCGTTCGCGCAGGGCGTCGCTGGACGGGAGGTGCGAGTCGAGGTCGATGGTGTCCCACCGCTTGCGCAGACTGCCTTCGTACCCGACGGCGTGGAGCAGGCGCAGCGTGCGGCCATTGGGCTCCAAGTCGTAGAGCGAGGCGCGCGCCGAGCCTAGGGCGGCGGCGGCGCCGGTCACGACCACCTCGGCCACCTCGTCCACGTCCTTGGCGCCCGCCAGGCGGGCGCTCATGGCCCCCATCTGGGCGAGGCGCTCGGCTAGGCGCTGGGCGGCCTGGAACAGGCGGGCGTTGTCGATGGCGATCGCCGCCGGCGCCGACAGCCCCTCGACCAGGCGCTCGTGCTCCAGCGTGAACATGCCGGGGCTGGCGTGCCCGAAGCACAGTGCGCCGATCACGTGGCCCTCGTGGGACTGGACGGGCGCGGCGAGGTAGCTCCGCACGGGGACGGACGCCGGCAGCGTGAACCGGTCGTCGCCGGACACGTCGTCGAAGCGGACGATCCCCTCGTCGTCGAAGGCGGGAAGGCCGGCGAATGCCTCCGGTGAGGCGCCCGAACGGGCCGACAGCACGAAGGACTCGTGGCCATCCGGGGCGGCGCTGTCGACCACGCTGTAGAAGAAGGCCCCGAACTCGGCGCCGATCAGCTCGGTCGCCGCGTCGGTGACGTACTGCACCACGCGCGCCAGGTCCAGGTCCGACACGAGGGCGGCGCTGATGCGCCGGAGCGTTTGCGCCAGCGGGTCGAAGCCGTTCACGGTCCCCAGCCACTCGGTGTCCCCGCCGCCTCTCCCCACCGGCTGGGCCCGCACGAACACGAGGTGCTCCGCGCCCGCCGGCGAGACGATCGGGAACTCGCGCTCGAAGTTCCGCCGGTTGCTCACCGAGTCGGCCCACGCCGACTGGACGGCGCGGCGGTGGTCGGCCCGGACGGCGCCGAGCCAGCCCGCGCCCAGGAGGTCGGCCGCGGCTTGCCCGGTGTGGGCCCGCCACGCGGGCAGGTCGGACAGGAGGTCGCCGTGGGCGTCGGCCCACCACACGTCGGTGGACGCCGTCTGGAGCAGTCCCTGGTACCGGACGTCGCTCACCAGGGCGCCGGTGCTGTCGGCCCCGCGTTCGATCACGCGGAGCCAGGCTACCGACTAGGCGCCGTAGGGAGCGGCCTGGGTGCCGCCGGCGGGCCGCACGAGGTCTTGCAGCTCGGCCGCCGTCAGCGTCTCGCGCTCGAACAGCTCCTGGGCCACGCGGGAGAGGTCCTTCTCGTTGTCCTTGAGGATGGTGCGGGCGGCCTGCTCGGCGCGCACCAGCAGCTCGCGGATCTCCTTGCCGCCGGCCGAGTCCTCCGCTCCCCGGGGCTTGCCGCCGCTGTCGTCCTTGTCCCCCGCCAGCTCGAAGCGGCCGGTCATGGCCAACTTCTCGACCATGCGGCGCGACAGGGTGGCGGCGTTCTCGATGTCGTCCTCGGAGCGGGTGCTGGGCTGACCGAACATGTTCATCTCGGCCGCCCGTCCCCCCATCAGCACGATGAGCTGCGCCATCAGCTCGCGCTTGGTGAGGACTTCCTTGTCGTCGGCCGAGTTCCACGGCGAACGGCCGAACGCGTTGGCGCGGCTGACGATCGAGATGCGCGAGGGCGGGTTGACGCCCCGCAGCAGGACGGAGAGCAAGGCGTGGCCGGCTTCATGGACGGACACGAGCTGCTTCTCGTCCTCACCCATGAGCTTGGCGGTGTGGGTGCCGGCCAGGACGCGCGACATGGCCTCGTCGACGTCGTCGGGGCCGACGCGCTCACGGTGGCGGCGGGCGGCGAGGAGGGCCGCCTCGTTGACGATGCTGGCCAGCTCGGCGGCGGTGAGGCCGGCGGTGCTGGCGGCGATGTCGGCCCAGTCGACCCGGCGGGACACGGGCCGGGTGCCGGCGTGCAGCTGGAGGATCTTCTCCCGGGCGTCCCGGTCGGGACGGTCGATGCGGATGCGGCGGTCGAAGCGGCCGGGCCGGAGCAGGGCGGGGTCGATCAGCTCGGGACGGTTGGTGGCGCCGAGGATCAGCACGCCACTGGCGCCGAGAAAGCCGTCCAGCTCGACCAGCAGCTGGTTGAGGGTGTTGTCGAACTCGCGCTCGCCCGACACGTCGGCGTTGCGGTGGCGGCCGATGGCGTCCAGCTCGTCGACGAAGACGATGCACGGCGCGTCGCGCTTGGCGTGCTCGAACAACTGGCGCACCCGCGCCGCGCCCAGGCCGACGAACTTCTCCACGAAGCTGGTGGCCGACACGAAGTAGAAGGGAACGCCGGTCTCGCCCGCCAGCGCCCGGGCCAGGAGGGTCTTGCCGCAGCCGGGCATGCCGTACAGCAGGATGCCGCGGGGCAGCACCGCGCCCAGGTTCTGGAACCGCTCGGGGCTGGACAGGAACTCGGTGACGTCGCGCAGCTCGGCCTTGGCCTCGTCCAGGCCGGCCACGTCGGCGAAGGTGACGGTGCGGGTCTCGCCGTCGGCCTTGTCCACCTGGAACGGCGACTCGCCGCTGCCCCCGGCGGTGGCCGCCCGCATGCGGCTGCCCGAGCTGGGCCCCGCCTTGGCGTTCGTGGCGTTGGGGTCGCCCTTGCCCCCGCCGCGGAGCTTGAACGGGTTGCGGGACGGGCGCGTCATGCGAAGGGCCACGATAACGGACCCGATGATGAGGACGGCGCCACCGACGACGTCAGGCCTGATGAGGGAACTGGCAATGAACACGTGGGTCTCCGACCGGTGGGGGAAACCGCGACCGAGGCCCGCAAGCCTCGCGCTACTGACGACCAAATACCACTATCTCGTTCGCTGCCGCCGACGCCGATTCCTGGTGGTAGACCGGACGGCATGGTCACCGGTGCGGCAGCTACGTCCGCGGCCGATCTCGGCGCCGCCGGCATCCCGCTCGGCGCCGCCGGCATTGCATTGTTCATCCGATATGCGTTCATGCCGAACCACCTGGGGTACTGCGGGGGACGTGAGAACGAACTGCTGTTAGAACGAGCAGCCACGGGGCAGGCGGGCCCGGCGCTGACCCCACTGCTCGCCCAGTTCACCGGCGCCGTGCCCTACCTGCGGGCGATAGCGGCGGCGAACGGCATCGGCGACCCGTTCGACCGCCGGGTCGTCGAGGCGTACTGGCTGGGGAGCGAACTGCTGCGAGGGGTAGAGGCGGGCGATCTCTACAAGACGCTCGAAGAGCGCTTCGGGCGCCACCTTCCGCCCAAGCTCCGAGAGCAGGTCCTGCGCAAGCCGCCCGAAGGCGCGAAGCCATTCCACTTCTTCCATGTCGTCGACGTCTACCGCCACCTTGAGCGGGAATCGGTCGGGATGGCGGCCATGGAGAACTGCCGCATCAGCTGGGGACGGGTGAAAACGGTCGAGGGGGCGGCGCTGGTGGTCGAGCGGGCGCCGCTGCTGTGGCGCGCCGGCAAGCTGGCGTTGGGCGAGCCGGCGCCGGAACGGGTCCTGCGCTCGGTGGACGGTTTGGGCTTCGTGGACGCGGTGGCGGCGGGCGACTGGGTGTCGATCCACTGGGGTTGGGCGTGCGAGGTGCTCGACGCTCGGCGGCTGGCCAACCTGCGGCGGTGGACCGACGTCCACCTGGCCATCGCCAACCAGACGATCTAACCCCTCGCGAGGACTCGCGTCAGTTGGTGGCTCTGAGGCCCAAATGGCGCGAAACGTTCCTCGGGATCAGAGGTGCACGGTGTCGTCGCCTTCGGCGTCGTCGACCACGCGGCTGCAGGTGGGGCACCACCAGCGGGCCTCGAGGGCGGTGCCGCAGCTCGGGTGGCGGAGGGGTTCGGCGTCGTCGGCCCGGCCCGCGCCGGCGCCCCACTGGGCGAGGAGGCGGAGCGCGCCGGCCAGTTCGTGGCCGGAGGCGGTGAGCTGGTAGACGAACCGCGGCGGCCGGGTCGAGTACGGGGCGACGGTGACGACGCCCTCCCGCTCCAGGCGCCGGAGCCGCTGGGTGAGGACGTTGGGGGCGATGCCCTTGAGGTCCTCCTGGAGGTCGCCGAAGCGCCGGGGGCCGTCGAGCAGGGCGTCGACCAGCAGCAGCGTCCAGCGGTCGCCCACCCGGCTGACGGCTTCTTCCAACGGCGAGCTCATGGCCGAATCTTCTCGCATAACCGCGCCCTGGGTAGTAACTTGCAAGTAGCAAGTCACTAGGAGGATGCATTGGGAACGCTAGAAGAGGTGCAGGAGGCCACCACCCGCGTCGCGGGCGAGGCGGGCCCAGCCGTGGTCGGCATCGGGCAGGGGTGGGGCTTGGGCTCGGGCGTGGTGATCGCCGCCGGGCTGGTGCTGACCAACGCCCACAACATCCACGGCGACGAGGTCGCCATCACGTTCGCCGACGGGCGCACCGTCGGCGGGCATCTGGCGGGCGTCGATGTGGACGGCGACCTCGCCGTGGTGCGGGCCGACACCGAGGGCGTCACCCCGGTCGCATGGTCGCCCGAGGACGCGGCGCCGGCGCTCGGACGGGTCGTGTTCGGCCTCGCCAACCCGGGCGGGCGGGGACTGCGGGTCACGCTGGGCCTGGTGTCCGCGGTGGGCCGGGCCTTCCAGGGGCCGCGGGGACGCCGCGTGACCGGCACCGTCGAGCACACCGCGCCGCTGGTGCGGGGCTCGTCCGGCGGCCCGATCGTCGACCTCGAGGGCCGGTTCGTCGGCCTCAACACCAACCGGCTGGGTGAGGGCTTCTACGCCGCCATCCCCGCCGACGCGGAGCTGAAGGCCCGGGTCGACGCCCTGTCCCGCGGCGAGTCCCCGACCCGCCGCCACCTCGGCATCGCGCTGGCCCCGGGCCGCGCCGCCCGCCAGCTCCGGCGCTCGGTCGGCCTGCCCGACCGCGACGGCTTGCTGGTGCGCGCCGTCGAGCCCGACAGCCCGGCGGGACGCGCCGGCGTGCGCCAGGGCGACCTGATCGTCGAGGCCGCCGGCCGCGCCGTCGCCCGGGTCGACGACCTCTACCAGGCCCTCGACGGCCTGGGCGACGATGCGTCCTTGCCGCTCAGCATCGTGCGGGGCGCCGACGAACTGTCGCTCAGCGTCACCTTCGCAGCCGGCGCGGCCCGTGAGGAAGGCACGGCGTAGGGCCGTGGCCGACCTCGCGGTCAAAGCCGAAACCGAGTCGGAGACGCCGCTCGACGCATATTCGCGGGTGGTCACGAACGTGGCCGCCCGCCTGCTCCCTTCGGTCGCCAGCCTCCGGATCATGGTCCGCGTCCCCGGAGGCCGGCGGCCGCAGGGCTCGGGATCGGGCGTCGTCATCACGCCCGACGGGTACTTGCTCACCTCCGCCCACGTAGTCGAGCGGGCCGAGTCAGGTTCGGCGGCCTTCGGCGACGGCCAGGAGGTCGACTTCGACGTGGTCGGCGCCGACCGGTTGTCCGACCTTGCGGTGGTGCGCGCCAGCGGCGCCTCGCTCACGCCTGCCGCGTTGGGCGACGCCGACCGGCTCGTCGTCGGCCAGCTGGTCGTCGCCATCGGCAACCCGCTCGGGTTCAGCGGGTCGGTGTCGGCGGGGGTGGTCAGCGCCCTCGGCCGATCGCTGCCCACCGGCGCGGGCCGGGTCGTCGAGAACGTCATCCAGACCGACGCCGCCCTGCACCCGGGCAACTCGGGCGGCGCGCTGGCCAACGGCGCGGGCGAGGTCATCGGCGTCAACACGGCCGTGGTGGGCCCCTGGGTGGGGCAGGGCCTCGGGCTGGCCGTGCCCGTCAATGCCACGACCCGCTCGATCGTGGCCGCCCTCATGCGGGATGGACGGGTGCGGCGCGCCTACCTCGGGATCGCAGGCGGCTCGCGCCCGCTTCCGCCGCGCGCCGAGCGGGCCACGGGCCGGGCCAGGGGCATCGAGGTGCTGACGGTCGTCAGCGGGAGCCCCGCGGCCGACGCCGGGCTCCGCCCCGAGGACCTCCTGCTCGATGTGGACGGCGTCGCGGTCGCCGACGTCGGCGACCTCCAGCGGCTCATGACCGGCGACCGCATCGGGCGCACGGTGACCGTCGGCGTGTTCCGCAACGGCCGCCGCGAGGCCCTCGACGTCCGGCCCACGGAGCTGCGCGAGTAGCGCCCCGACCGCCGTGGCAGTGTGTCCGCCATGAAACCATGGCGGCTGATCCTCGCCGTGGCGGTGATGCTCGTGGCGACTGGCACGGTGGCCGAGGCGCAGACGACCTCGACCACGACGACGTCAACCACCACGACTTCGAGCACCACGTCCACCACGAGCACGTCGACGACCACGCCGACGACCACGACGTCGACCGTCCCCCTCCCCCGCGGGCCGGGCAACGGACCCGCCAACCCCCGGCCCGAAGCCGGGCTGGCCCCCGGCGCCGGCGTCGACGCCGCCGCGGTCAGAGGCCACGAGCAGGTGGACCTGGTCGTGAGCCGGGGCAGCCCGGTGACGGTGCAGATCACGACGTGGACGGGGTCGGTGTGGTCCGACTACCGCGACCTCGGCGCGCCGCCCGTGGGCTACGTCGGGGCGCCGACGATCACGTCCTGGGCGCCGGGCCGGTTGGACCTGTTCGTCCGCGGCGGGGACAACAAGCTGTGGCAGCGTTTCCTCGTGCCCGGCGGGACCTGGTCGCCGTGGGCCAAACCCGTGGGCGACGACGGCGTGCTCGCTTCGTCGCCCGCCGTCTCGACGCGAGGGCCGGGCCTGCTCGACGTATGGGTGGTCGGAACCGACGACCACGTCTACCAGCGCTGGTGGGACGGCACGCGGTGGAACGGTTGGGCGGACCAAGGCCATCCCGCCGTCGGGATCTTCGACGGCAGCCGCCCCACCGCGGTGTCACGGGACGGCGTGCACGTGGACGTGTTCGTGCGGTCCACCGACTCGAAGCTCTGGCAGAAGACGTGGACGGGCTCGGCGTGGACAGCGTGGGTGCAGCCCGTCGGCAACAACGGCACCCTGAACACCAGCCCCGACGCCGCCTCGTGGGACACGGACAACCTGCTCGTGTTCGTCGTCGGCACCGACCAGCACCTCTACGCCCTGCCCTTCGGCACCGGCGGGTGGGGGCCGTGGACCCGCCTGGTCGGCCCCTTTGCGCTCTTCACCGCCTCACCGGGCGCCACCTCGCGGGGCGTGAACCGCTTCGACGTCTTTGCCCCGGGCACCGACAATCGGGCGTACCAAGTCTGGCAGTAACTTGACAGTGTCATATTAGAATGCGACACTGTCGTATGTGGACGCCACCTTCCGGATCGACGAGCTAGCCGAGCGGGCCGCCCGGGCCCTCGCCGCGTCCGGCACCGAAGCCCCGTCGGCGCGGGTGACGGCCCGCCCCGACCCGCGGATGCTGCGGTACTACACGACCCTCGGCCTGCTGGACCGCCCTGCCGAGGTGCGGGGCCGCGTCGCCTACTACGGGCGGCGGCACCTGCTCCAGATCGTCGCCGTCAAGCGGTTGCAG
>JAHFUQ010000302.1 GCA_023265045.1 Acidimicrobiia bacterium | reverse complement strand
TAGGAGCGCGCCAGGGCGTCGGTGCAGACCTTGGAGACCTCGTAGGGGTTCTTCCCGTCCAAGGGGTCGGCCTCGGTGTAGGCCGCGGAGCCGCGGTCGCCGTAGGCCTTGTCGCTCGAGGCCACGAGCACGCGCTTGACCGCGTCGGCGCGGCGCCGGCAGGCCTCGAGCAGGTTGTAGGTGCCGCGCACGTTGGCCTCGAAGGTCCCCAGGGGGTCCCGGCGGGCCGCGATGACCTGGGTCTGGGCGCCCAGGTGGAAGACCGTGTCGGCCTCGGCGGCGTCGATGGCGCGCTCGACGGCGGCGAGGTCTTCCAAGGCGCCCGGGGAGGAGCGCACCCGGCGCGCGGCCCCGGAGCGGGCGAAGTGCGAGCGCGGGTCCTCGTCGAGGACGAGGGCGGTGACGCGGGCGCCGCGGGCCAGGAGCTCCTCGGTGAGCCAGGCGCCGATGAGGCCGGTGGCGCCGGTGACGAGGACGGAGCGGGCGGCCCAGGGTCCGGCGGGGGTCACGGCCAGCGCTTCCACGGCGCCGCGCCGCCGTGCCAGAGGGAGTCCAGGAGCCGCACGTCGCGCAGGGTGTCCATGCACTGCCAGAAGCCCTCGTGGCGGTAGGCCATGAGCTGCCCCTCGCGGGCCAGGCGCTCCAGGGGCTCCTTCTCGAAGACGGTGCCGTCGCCGGCGATGTAGTCCGCCACGCCGGGCTCCAGCACGAAGAAGCCGCCGTTGATCCAGCCCTCGCCCAGCTGGGGCTTCTCGGCGAAGGCCGCCACCCGGTCGCCCTCGAAGGTCAGGCCGCCGAAGCGGGCCGGCGGGCGCACCGCGGTGACGGTGGCCAGCTTCCCGTGGCGGCGGTGGAACTCGAGGAGCTTCCCCAGGTCGACGTCGGAGACGCCGTCGCCGTAGGTCAGGAGGCAGGGCTCCCGGCCGACGTCGAGCATGGCCCGGCGCACGCGCCCGCCCGTCATGCTGTCGACCCCGGTGTCGAGGAGCCGCACAGACCAGTCCTCGATCTGCTCGGCGGAATAGTCGGCGGCGCCGTCGCGCAGGCGCAGGTCGATGCGGTGCGCGAAGTGCTTGTAGTTCAAGAAGAAGTCCTTGATGACCTCCCCCTTGTAGCCCAGGCAGACCACGAAGTCCCGGTGGCCGAAGGAGGCGTACGACTTCATGATGTGCCACAGGACGGGGCGCGGCCCGATGGGGACCAGGGGCTTGGGCGTGGCTTCCGTCATCTCGGACAGGCGCGAGCCCAGGCCTCCGGCGAGGATGATGGTCTTCATTTCTAGGGGCGGGACGCCGCCCGCCGGGGACCTATGCTACCATAGTTGCGAATAAATGGCAGTCGAATCCGACGTCGCGGCCCGCGAGGCCGAGCTCCGCGGCCGCATCGCCGGGCTCGTCACCGAGCTCCACCGCCTGCGCGAGGCGAGGCGCCCCTTCGAGCCCGGCCGGGACCCCGTGCGCTACGCCGGGAGGGTCTTCGACGACGCCGAGGTGCGCGCGCTGGTCGACTCCTCGCTCGACTTCTGGCTGACCCTGGGCCCCTACGGCGACCGCTTCGAGGCCGCCCTGAAGGCGCGCTTCGGCGCGCGCCGGGCCCTGTTCGTCAACTCGGGCTCCTCGGCCAACCTCCTGGCGGTGTCGGCCTTGCGCTCGCCGCTCCTGGAGCGCCCCCTGGCCCCCGGCGACGAGGTCCTGAGCGTGGCGGCGGCCTTCCCCACCACGGTGGCCCCCCTGGTCCAGAACGGCCTGACCCCGGTCTTCGTCGACGTGGAGCTGGGCACCTACAACGCCGACCCGGCCCTGCTCGAGGCCGCCGTCGGCCCGCGCACGCGCGCCATCTTCCTGGCCCACACCCTGGGCAACCCCTTCGACCTGGCCCGCGTGGCGCGCCTCGCCGAGAAGGCCGGCCTCGTCCTGATCGAGGACTGCTGCGACGCCCTGGGCGCCTCCTTCGCGGGGCGCCCCGCCGGGACCTGGGGCGACCTGGCGACCCTGAGCTTCTACCCGGCCCACCACATCACCACCGGCGAGGGCGGGGCCGTCATCGTCAACAAGTCGCGCTACGCCCGCCCGGCCGAGTCTATCCGCGACTGGGGCCGCGACTGCTGGTGCGCGCCCGGGAACGCCGACACCTGCGGCAAGCGCTTCGCCTGGAAGCTGGGCGGCCTGCCCGAGGGCTACGACCACAAGTACATATACTCCCATCTGGGCTATAACCTCAAGCCCACCGACCTGCAGGCCGCCATCGGCCTGGTCCAGCTGGAGAAGCTCGACTCCGTCATC
>JAHFUQ010000149.1 GCA_023265045.1 Acidimicrobiia bacterium | reverse complement strand
CCTCCGCCGCCGCCTGCTGCCGGGGCGCCGGCTCCGCCGGTCGGCCCTCCGAACAAGCCCGGGCCGAAGCCACCGCCGTCATTGCCGGATGCGTCGGTCCCGATCCCGCCGCCACCGCCGGCGCTCCCCACCCCGCCGCTCCCCCCTTGGGCGGTGTTGGCGTTCAGGGTCACCGCCTCCAGGGTCACCGCCCCCTGGGCGAAGACGGCGCCGCCCGCACCCATGCCGCCGCCGCCCGTCCCGCTGTCGCCCCCCTTGGCCCGCCCGTTGCGCAGGGTGAGGTTGCGCAGCATCAGCTTGCCGGGGCCGGGGGTGGTGTAGTTGAGCGTGGCGGCCGCCGCCGGGTCGGCGCCGACAAAGAAGAGGCGGAAGTTGGGCGTGCCCACGGCCGAGGAGCGCTCGATGAGCCCGCCGTTGCCTTCGATCGTGATGTCGCTGGCGATGGGCGGCAGCGCGTTGGGCCCGTACCAGTGGTTATCCGCCATGGTGAACGTGAAGACGCAGCCGCCGAGGTCGATCGTGTCCGGCGCGGCCGTGCTGTTCGCGGTGTTGATCGCGGCGATCAACGACGGCTCGTCGCCGCACGCGACCGGGATCGGCGCCCCCTCGGCCGGGGCCACCCCTCCTACACCTGTCGTGGCCAGGAGGCTCGCCAGCCCTGCGACGACCCGCCGAACCCCGCTCCGCGCCATTGCCTCGCCCTCCCGCTAAACCAGCCACAATGGTCGGCGAACCGCAATGATCCCGCAAGCACAGACCCGCAACTTCGCCATTATCAGCCACATCGACCACGGGAAGACGACCCTGTCCGACCGCATCCTCGAGCTGTGCGGCGCCGTCGACCCCCGCGACATGCGCGAGCAGTACCTCGACTCGATGGACATCGAGCGCGAGCGGGGCATCACCATCAAGGCGCAGAACGTCCGCCTGGCCTGGAAGGGCCACACCCTCCACCTCATCGACACGCCCGGCCACGTCGACTTCGGCTACGAGGTGAGCCGCTCGCTGGCCGCCTGCGAGGGCGCCGTGCTGCTGGTCGACGCCACCCAGGGCATCGAGGCGCAGACGCTCGCCAACGCCTACCAGGCCATCGACCACGACCTGGAGATCGTGGCCGCCATCAACAAGATCGACCTCCCCGCGGCCGAACCCGACCGGGTTTTGGCCGAGATCGAGAAGGTGCTCGGCATCGAGCCCGAGACCGTCCTGCACATCAGCGGCAAGACGGGCGAGGGCGTGCCCGAACTGCTCGACGCCATCGTCGCCCGCATTCCACCCCCGAAGGGCGACCCCGACGCACCCCTGCAGGCCCTCCTGTTCGACTCGTACTTCGACCAGTACCGCGGCGTCATCAGCGCGGTGCGGGTCGTCAACGGCGTCCTCACCACCGGCACGAAGCTGCGCTTCATGCAGGCGAAGGTCGCCCACGACGCCGAGGAGATCGGCGTGCGCACGCCCGCCAACGTGCCGGTGGCCGACCTCGGCCCCGGCGAGGTGGGCTACCTCATCGCGGGCGTGAAGGACGTGGCCGAGGCCCGCGCCGGCGAGACCGTCACCACCGCGACCCACGGCGCCGCCGAGGCGCTCGTCGGCTACCAGGAACCGAAGCCGATGGTGTTCTGCGGCCTCTACCCTATCGACGGCGACGAGTTCTCCGACCTGCGGGAGGCGCTCGAGAAACTGCGGCTCAACGACTCGTCGTTCAGCTACGAGCCCGAGTCGTCGGGCGTGCTCGGGTTCGGCTTCCGGTGCGGCTTCCTCGGGCTGCTGCACATGGAGATCGTGCGGGAGCGCCTGGAGCGGGAGTTCGACCTCGGCCTCATCGCCACGGCGCCGTCGGTGGCCTACGTCGCCCACCTGACGACGGGGGCCGACGCCAACGTCTCCAACCCGGCCGACATGCCCACGCCCAACCAGCTGAAGTCCATCGAGGAGCCGTACCTCACGGTCACCATGCTCCTGCCCACCGAGTACACGGGCACGGTGATGGACCTGTGCCAGACCCGCCGGGGCGAGATGCAGAAGATGGAGTACCTCGGCCCCGAGCGCATAGAACTCGTCTACCGGGTGCCGCTGGCCGAGGTCGTCATCGACTTCTTCGACCAGCTCAAGAGCCGCACCAAGGGCTACGCCAGCCTCGACTACGAGCCCGCGGGCTACGAGGAGAGCGAGCTGGTAAAGGTGGACCTGCTCCTGAACGGGGTGCAGGCGGACGCCTTCAGCACCATCCTCCACAAGTCGCGGGCCGAGGACTACGGCCGCCGCCTCACCGAGAAGCTGAGGGAGCTGATCCCCCGCCAGCAGTACGACGTCCCCATCCAGGCCGCCGTCGGCGGTCGCATCATTGCCCGCACGACGGTCAAGGCGGTGCGCAAGGACGTCATCGCCAAGTGCTACGGCGGCGACATCACCCGCAAGAAGAAGCTCCTCGAAAAGCAGAAGGAGGGGAAGAAGCGGATGAAGTCCATCGGGCGGGTCGAGGTGCCGCAGGAGGCATTCATCTCCGCCTTGCGCCTCGAGGAGTAACCGCCTCCGCGGCCGGACGGTAGGAACACGGAGGGGTCCCCAAGCCCGCTCCCAGGATCGGAGCCGATTCTCGACCTATGGACAACGACGACGAACTCATTGGCCGCATCCTCTCCCGCCGCGAGGCCCTCGCCCTGCTGGCCGCCGGCGCCGTGCTGCTGCCCGCCTGCTCCTCGGGGAAGTCGAGCAACACGAGCGCCCAGTCCGGCACGAGCACCACCCTCGGCGCCAGCCCCACGACCGTGCCGGCGACGACCGCGACCACCGCGGCGACGGCCACGACCGTCGCCCCTGTCGCCGTGGCGGCGCCGTCGTGCATCGTCGTGCCCGAGCTGACCGAGGGCCCGTACTTCGTCGACGAGAAGCTGAACCGGTCCGACATCCGCATCGACCCGTCGAACAACTCGACCAAGCCTGGCGCGCTGTTGAAGGTGAACTTCCGCGTCGCCCAGGTCGGCGGCGGCGGTGCGTGCACGGCGCTCACCGGCGCCCAGGTCGACGTCTGGCACTGCGACGCAGGCGGGCTGTACTCGGACGTGTCCGCCAACCAAACCGTCGGCCAGAAGTTCCTGCGCGGCTACCAGACCACCGACGCCAACGGCGCCGCCGGATTCACCACCGTCTACCCGGGCGCGTACCAGGGCCGCGCTGTCCACATCCACTTCAAGATCCGCACGGCCCAGGGCAAGACCTTCACGTCGCAGCTGTTCTTCGACGACAGCTTCACCAACCAGGTCTACGCCAGCTCGCCCTACAAGAGCGGGAGCCGCACCCTCAACTCCCAGGACTCGATCTTCCGTGACAGCGGCGGCAAGTTGACCCTCGAGGTCAAGCAGGACGCCGCCGGGTACGCCGCGACGTTCGCCATCGGGATGGCCTGAGGCGTCGACCACGCGACCGAGCAAAGCAGGCGCCGGCCCGCTGTGCCGCGATCCGTGAGGGTTGACGGGTGAACGGATAAGTTGGAGCGGGGGCCGGCGGAACGGTCAGGGGGACGCGTGGGAGCTATACCCGGGTGAGTAGCGGCGGGTTCCTAGCCACCCATGTCGCGCCACCGGACGGGCTCCAGGCGTGGGACGCGCCTGACCCCTCGCGTCCCGTTGTGGCCCAAGTCCAGCCCGGCGTGCGCATGCAGTTGATGGAGCAGCGCGGCGCATGGGGCCACGTGCTGTTCTCGAACGGCTGGTCCGGATGGGTGGACGCCCGCCGGCTCGTGCTCGCCCGGCAGCCGGCGTCGCCGTTCGGGCCGCAGGCCGCGCCGCAGTCGGCGCCCCCGTTCCGGCCCGAGCCGCCGCCCCAGGCCCGGCCCCCGGCCCAGCCCGCGGAGGTGGCGCAACCCGAACAACCGGCTCGCCAGGCGCAACCGCAGCCGGCCCAGCCGGTGGCGCGGGCGCAGGAGCCCGATGCCTTCCAGCTGCCGCCGCAGAACCGACCGGAGGCGGCCTCGCCGTTCGCCGACGTGGACACCAACGTATGGGCGGCCCAGGCGAGCGAGACCTCGCTCACGGCAGAACGGCCCCAGCCCGAGCCTAAGGCCGAGGCGACGCCGGCGCGCTCTTCGGGGACAGGCGGAGGGCTCTCGCTCGACAACTTCAAGCTGAGCCCGGCGCCCATCGGTGTCGTGGCCGTTCTCGTCGGCGCCCTGCTGCCCTGGATCAGCATCACCGGGTTCAGCGGGAACGCGTTCCGGGTGCCGATGAAGTTCCTGATCGACTACAAGACGCAGGGCAGCGGCCTCAAGGTCGGGCTCCTGCTGGTCGCCGCCGCGGTGGTGGCCGGCGTCTTCTCCCTCTTCCCCGGGCGGGTGCTGCTGCGCCGCGTCATGGGCGGCGTCATCATCCTCATCGCGGTCGTGTACGCCATCCAACTGCAACGGGTGCTGTCGGCCGGCGGCGACGCCGCGCCCAGCCTGTTCTCCGCCATCGGGAAGCTGGGGCTGCTGTTCACCATCGCAGGCGGCGTCGCCCTCGTCATCGACACGACCGCGCCCTCGGACGGGACCTGAATGGCCCATATCGCCGTCACTCGCACGGGGCCGGAGCGGTTCGAAGTGGTGGTGAACCACGAGGAACAGGTCGCCACCTACGACGTGACCGTGCCCCCGTCGCTGATGGGCGACCGTCTGAAGCTGAAGTGGGTCGACGCCGAGACCGTCGTGCGGGAGTCGTTCGTCTTCCTCCTCGAACGCGAACCGCCCTCGTCGATCATGAAGACGTTCTCGCTGGACGTGATCAGCCGCTACTTCCCCGAGTACTACGAGGAGATGCGCCGCCGGTTGGGAGATCAGGGGAAGACGTAGCGCCGGGCGGTGTCGGTCTGCAGGTTGACCTTCAGGGCGGCCAGGCCAAGGGGTTTGGCGGGGTCGATCGAGAACAGCGAGCTGGCCGTCGGCGCCACCCGCCTGGCGGGGGGACCGTAGGTGTAGTCGCCCGACAGGCCGTCGAAGCGCAGCGTGCCGACGGTTTCCATCGCCTTCACGATGCCGGTCCGGGAGAGGTCGCCGCGGTCGACCGCCTTCTCAAGCACCTGGGCGACGGCCCACGCCTGGTAGTAGCCGAAGACGAAGTAGTAGTCCGGCGCCTGGCCGGGGGCGAACCGGGCGAGGCGGTCGAGCATGTCGGCCTGGCCCTTGACACGCCGGTCGCCCCACTCGGTGCCCTCGCCCATCACCCAGAGGGAGCGAGCCACGACCGCGGCCAGCGGGCCTTTGGCCAGGGACTGGTCCCAACCGGTCGCCTGCACGACGTACTGCGGGGTGAACTGCAACGATTCCGACTCGCCCACGAACCGGGACGTGTCGCCGGAGAACGTGGCCATGAAGACGGCGTCGCACTTGGCGTCGCGCAGCTGCGTCACCGGGGCGGTGAAGGACGTGTCGCCCTGGTTGTAGCGGGCGGTGGCGGTGACCGGGAGGTCGAGGCTCTTGGCCGCGTTCTGGAGGCCAGCGAGGCCGGCGTCGCCGTAGGGGTTGGCGACGCCCAGGAAACAGACCTTCTTGCCTTGGCCGCCGCCGTCGTGGACGTAGTAGTCGAGGGCGTTGGCGAACTGGACCTGGTACGGCGCGCCGACGGCGAGGAGGTGAGGCTGGCGCACCCAGTCGGCGTCAAGGGACGCGGGCGAGGCGACCACGCCGTCGCGGTCGAGCGACGGGAGGAGGGCCTTGACAATGCCGGTGCCGAGGGCCTGTTCGAACAGCGCCACCCCGTCCTTGATCTTCTGGTACTTGGTCAGCGCCGTGTCGGCGTTGTAACCGGTGTCCTCGGTGACCAGTTCGACCTTGTACTTGCCGGCGATCCCGCCTTTCTCCTTGTTCAGATAGTCGAAATACAGCTGGCCGCCCGCGGTCAGGGGCTTGCCCACGGCCGCCACCGGACCCTGCAGTGGCGTCAGCACGCCGACCTTGATCGTCTTGCCGTCGAACCCCGGCACGGCGGAGGGCGCATCGCGGCCGCAAGCGGTCACGGCGAGGAGGGCGAGCGCGACTGCTACAACGGCTGTTGATCGGCGCATGCGGGGATGGACCGCTGGCGGCGGCGTGCGGTTACATGCGTGCACGCCACGATGGAGAGGCCGAACACGATCTGGGTGACCTGCGGGGCGGTCCCGGTGTGGACGACCTCCTCGACCAGCCTGGGGAGGGCGGTGACGAACAGGGCGCCGAGCACCGGCCCCCGGACCGTGCCGATGCCCCCGATCAGCACCATGGCGAGGTACTGGATCGAGACGAGCAGGCCCCAGTCCTCGGGCCCCACGTAGCCCTTGTACGACCCGTACAGGGCGCCAGCGACGGCCGCCAGCGCGCCCGACAACGCGAACGCGACGGCCTTGGTGCGGGCCACGTCGACGCCGATCACGGCCGCCGCGGGCTCGTTGGCGCGCACCGCAACCATCTCGCGCCCGAGCCGGCTGCGGGCGACCAGGGCCACGATCAACACGGCGGCGCCGGCGAGGGGCCAGACGAGCCAGAACCAGCCCTGATCGGGCGTCCCCGGCAGCGAGGGCGCGGGGAGGCCGGAGCGGCCCCCGTTGCCCCCCGTCACCGAGGTCCACTCGCGGAACACGTGCTGGCCCACGAACACGAGGGCGAGGGTGACGATGGCGAGCGTGTGGGCGCGCAGGCGGACGGCGAACGGCGCCACCAGCAGGCCGAGCACCGCGCCGGCCACGGCTGCGGCTGCGACGCTCAGCGGGAAAGGCAGGTCGATCGCCGCGCACACGTAGGCGCCGGTCCCGAGGAAGACGGCGTGGCCGAGCGACAGTTGCCCGCAATAGCCGGTCACCACGTTCAGCCCGCACGCGCCGATGGCCGCGATCCCGGCCAGGTTGAGCACCGACAGCCAGTAGTCGGAGACTCGCAACGGCACGACGGCGTACGCGAGCAGCGCCGCCGCAGCGCCAAGCCTCGCTGCCTTCGTCACAGGCGGCTCGCCTCCCGCGCCACGAACAACCCGTGCGGGCGCACCAGCAGCACGGCCAGCATGACGAGGTAGGGGACGACCAGCTCGTTGCCCGGAAGGTAGCCGGCGGTCAGGACCTCGACGACGCCGACGACCAGCCCGCCCGCGAGGGCGCCGCCGAGGGAGACGAAACCGCCGAGGATGACGGCCGGGAAGGCGCGCAGCGCCACCTCGCCGAGGGTGGGCGTGGCCGCCGCCGGCCCCGACGCCAGCAGCACGCCGGCGAGGGCGCCGGCGGCGGCGGCGAGCGCCCAGGCTGTGCGGGAGGCGAGGGCAGGGCGGATGCCCAGGGCGGCGGCCCCCTCGACGTCGGCCGCCGAGGCGCGCAGGGCCAGGCCCACCATCGTCCGGCGGAAGAACCACGCCAGCCCGCCGAACGACGCCGCCGCCACGGCCAGCGTGGCCAGGTCGACCTGCGACAGGGCGACGCCGGCCCACCGCACGCTGGCGACGCCCCAGGGGTCGCCGATGTGGTGGGGGCGGAAGCCCCACACGAGGGTCACGACCTGGTCGAGCACGATGCCGACGCCGAACGTCGCCAGCAGGACGGTCACCGCCGGCGCCCCTGCGCTCGCCAGCGGGCGCACGACCGCTCGCTCGACGACCAGCGCCAACCCGACGGCCCCCACACCGGCCGCCACGACCCCGACGGGGAACGGCAGTCCCCAGCGCACCGAGGCGGTGAAGGTCAGGTACGCGCCGCCGACGAGGAACGCGCCCTGGCTGAAGTTGACCACGCCGGTGGCCTTGAACACGACGACGAACCCCAGGGCGACGAGCCCGTACGCCGAGCCCAGGGCCAGACCCTTGACCACCAGTTGGACGAATTCGGTCACCGTTCGGTCGCCGGCGCCGGCTCGGCCGCCCGGCCGGACTCCAGCCGGACAACCCGGTCCACCAGCCCCCGCACGGCGTCGAGGTCGTGGTCGACGACGACCGCCGCCGCGCCCGACCGCCGGATCGCGGCGCACATGAGGGCGACCTCGTCGCGCCCCGCGCCCGCGAACGGCTCGTCCAGCAGGAGCAGCGGGGCGCCGGACGCCAGCGCCCGGCCCAGTTCGAGGCGCTTGCGGGCGCCCGCCGCCAACCCGCCCGCCCGGTCCCCGAGCAGCCCGTCCAGCCCAAGCTCGCGGGCGACGTCGGCGGCGACATCGTGGCGCCCTCCGAGCAGGAGGTTGGCCCGCGCGTCGAGGTCGTCGACCACGGCCAGGCCCTGGAGCGTGCGGGCGATCCCCAGCCGGGCCCGCTGGTGGGGTCGCAGCCCCGCCAGGTCCCGGCCGCGGAACCGGACACACCCGGCCGATGGCCGCTCGACCCCGCTGACGCAGTTCAGCACCGAAGTCTTGCCCGCGCCGTTGGGCCCGACGAGCGCCACCCGCTCCCCGTCGGCCACCGCCAACGACACTCCGTCGAGCGCCACGACCGCGCCGTACCGCAGCGACAACCCCTCGACCACGAGGAGCGACGTTTCCGCGTCATTGGGGGTCATGGA
>JAHFUQ010000148.1 GCA_023265045.1 Acidimicrobiia bacterium | reverse complement strand
TCGACCCTGCGCCCCCGCCCGACGAGGCGTCGCTGGCGGCCCCGCCGGTCGCGGTCGCTCCCCCGGTGTTGCCGGAGTTGCCCGAGTTGCCGCTCAAGGTCTGGGCGGACGCGGCGCCCTGGCTCACAACAAGGAAGAGGGCCACCGCGCCGCCGGCGACGGCGGTCGCCAGCGCCAACCGCAGCCGGGATGCCGGCCTGGGGGTCGCACTCACGGGCGAAACCTTAGCCACACGCCGCGTGGCCGTGCCACCACCTCAACCAGGCAAACATGCTGGTCAGCGGCACATCGAGGGTTTAGTTGAGGGTGAGGTCGAGACTATTAGGGCACGTGACCGAGGACGAACCGGAGCTCGGCCGCCATCTGGCGGACCCGTTCGTCGATCACCATCGACCCGTGGCCGGCGTCGAAGCGGTACAGCTCGACCGTGCCGCCGCGCGCCTTCAGGGCGTCCACGTAGTTCAACACCTGTTGCAATGGGCAACGGGTGTCGTTGTCCCCGGCGAGGATCAGCACCGGCGCCCGCACCTGGTCCACGAAGGTCAACGGGGAGCGCTCGGCGTACAACTCGCCCACCTCGTCGACGCTCCCGCCGAACAGGGTTCGGTCGAAGGACTGGAGGGTCGGCGCCTCGTCCCGGTAGGCGGTCGGGTAGTCGGCCACGGGCACTGCCGCCGCGGCTGCGGCCCACCGCTGCGGCGCCCGGCCGAGGGCCAGCAGGGTGATGTACCCGCCCCACGACCCGCCCGCGATCACGGCCCGGGCGGGGTCGGCCACCCCGGCCGCCACCAGGTCGTCGAGCCCGGCCACCACGTCCTCCACCTCCGGGAACCCGGGGTTGCCGATGAGGGCGTCGCGGAACGCCACCCCGTACCCGGTCGAGCCGCGGTAGTTGACCATGGCGACGGCGAACCCGTGGTCGACCCAGGCCTGGACGTCGGGCATGAACGTGTCGCTGTAGGCCCACGTCGGCCCGCCGTGGACGAGCATCACGACGGGGTACGGGCGGTCGCCGGCGGCCGGCGTCACGTAAAAGCCGTGAACCGACTCGCCGTGAGGGTTGGTGAAGCGCCACGACGTGAAGGGCTGGCCCTTGGGGGGACGCTCGCCCGGCGGTGCGAGCACGATCTGCTTCTTGTCGCGCGCCCCCCGGATGGTCGGAGGCTCGGCCCCGCTCGCCACCCGGTACCAGACCTGCCCGTTGGGCCGCACCGCCGCGCCCGAGATGCTCCCGAGCGGATGCTCGATCCGCATGAGGGCCTCGGTTGTCAGATCGAGGCGGTACAGCTCGTCGCGGCCCTCATGTTCGTGGACGACGAGCAGGGCGCGGCCGTCGGGCCACCAACCCGCGACGCTCACGTCCCCCGGCAGCTCGACGGGCAGGTCGCGCCGCTGCCCGGTGGCGACGTCCCACACCGCGGGCCGGTCTTTGCCCTCGCGCTCGTGCACCAGGGCCAGGCGCTGGTCCCCGGGCACGCGCGACCAGCCCGCCACCGAGAGCCCCAGCCCCTCGCCGTCCCACTGCTCGGCGACGGTGGCGCCGGTGCGGGGGTCCGCGACCCGCACCGCCAGGTGGATGTTGTCGCCGTGCTCGGCGTGCTGGAGGGCGAGCGCCGAGCCGTCCCGGGACAGCCCGGCCACCTCGACCAGTTCGGGGTGGCGGTGCAGCACGCCGGCTGGTGCGCGGCCGTCCGAGACCCAGACCGCGTAGCCGTCGTCGTCCGCCGTCCCGACCACGGTCAGCTCGTCGCCGAGCGCCAGGCCCGCGCTCCATGCGTCCGACACCCCCTCGACGAGCGGCCGCCGCACGCCGCCTGCGAACGGCTCGACCGTCCACTGGCCCACCTCGTCGCCGGTGGCGTCGTGGAACCAGAGGATCCGCTCGCCGTCGGGCGTCATGCTCCCATCCGGCACGCCGATCGGATCGTCGGTGACCTGCCGGCGGCCGCCCGTGGCCCGGTCCCAGGCGTACACCTGCCACGCCCCGCTCTCGTTCGAGGCAACGGCCAGGCGGTCGGGCGCCTCCCGGGCCCAGTGCGGGAACCCGATCGACGGCGCCCGGAACCGCTTCTCCCAGTCGGGCCAGTCGGGGGGCTCGGGCCGGTCGCCCATCAGTACCCGACCGCCGTGTCGACCACGCCGAGCAGCGGCTCGCCCCGCTGGTAGCGATCGAGGTTGGCGCGCACCCGCTCCGCAAACAGCGGCTGGGCCATGTCCTCCCAGGTGTTCGACGCGTGGGGCGTGACGAGGCAGTTGTCGAGGTCCCAAAGTGGGTGACCGGCGGGCAGCGGCTCAGGCTCGGTGACGTCCAGCGCGGCGCCCCCGATGGCGCCCGCCTGCAGCGCCGCCACCAGGTCGCCGGTGACCACATGGGCGCCGCGGGCGACGTTCACCAACCAGGCGTCGCCGTCCATGCGCTCCAACTCCGGCGCGCCCACGATCCCCACCGTCTCAGGGGTGAGGGGCAGCGCCAGCACGACCAGGGCCGCGCCGGGCAGGGCGCCGCGCAGCCCGTCCCGACCCACGACCACCGACGAGGCGCCCGAGACCGGCCCGGGCGTGCGCTTCACCGCAATCACGTCGACCCGGAACGGCGCCAGCAGCCGGATGAGGGCCTCGGCGATGCCGCCGCCCCCGACGATGACGACCCGCTGGCCCATCAAGCGCCGGCCCATCGGCCGGCCCCACTCCACCGCCCGGGCGCGCACCTTGAGCTGGCGCAGCCCGGCCAGGGCGATCGCCAGCGCGTGCTCCGCGACCGGCTCCGCGTACGCGCCCTTGGCGCACGTCCACACCAGCCGGTCGTCGATGACCGACAGGAACTGGTCGACACCGGCGAACGGCAGTTGCACCCATTTGACGCCCGGCGCCGCCGCCAGGACGTCGCGCAACGGGGCGGCGCCGTACGGGTCGGTCCATACCAAGACCTCGGCGTCCTCGATCCCGACGAGCGCCGCGCCGGCTGACGCGATGGCCCCGGCCACGAGCGGCTCGGGCGGCCCGGGGGCGACGGCGCACGGAAGGGTCACCTCGGGGACGGTACAAGGCCGGGAGGGGCAGGCCCGGCCCGGTGGCACAATAGGGCGATGGTCGGCGGCGTGCGCCGGACTTTGACGATCGGCGCCGTAGGCGCGTCGGTGTTGGCGCTCGTCGTGCTGCGCGCCGGTCCCGAGGCGCGCCGGCCCGTCGAGAGCGCCCCCGCGAACCAACCGGCGCCGGCCCCCATCGACAGCCCGCTGGTGGGCGCCTGGGCGTCCCGGGCGGGCGCCGGCGGCTACGACCTCCGGGCCGACGGCACGTGGTCGAACCTCCTGCGCCAGTCCGGTGGCGCCTATCTCCGAGCTACGGGGTGGGGTGAGGAGGGGTGGTGGGAGATCTGGCCGAGCCCGGACATGGCCAACGGGATCACGCTCAACCGGGACGCCACCGACAGCTTGCCCCTCAACGTGGAGTGGTCCGCCGGCGGGATCCTGCGCTTGGGCTACCCCGTGACCGCGGCCGTCGAGTACGAGCGGCTCCCCGCCGGCGCGGTGGTGGGGGAGGTCCCGAGCGCGTCGCCGAGGGGCGTCTACGCCCCGACCAGCGAGCAGGAGTACGCCACTGCGGTGGCCCGGCCGTGGCTGCTGGCCGGCGCCAACGAGCTGTTCGGGACGGACGAGGCCGGGCTCGACCTGCGCCCTGGCGGGCGCTGGTCGAAGCTCCGCCGCCAGGCTGACGGCTCGCTGGTGCGCGGCGTGGGGTGGGGCGAGGAAGGTTCCTGGGAGGTCGCGAACATCGGCGGGCCCGATCATCCGAGGTACCAGATCGGCCTCCGCGCCGACGGCGAGGGAGGCCGCGGTCCGGTCGCCTACCTGTCGTCGAGGCGCGACGTCCTGCGCCTCCAGACCCCTGGGCTGACCGACTACCGGGCCGCGCCGGCCGCCGCCACCATCGTCGCCGCCGCGCCCAAGGCGGGCACGGTGATCGGCCTCGCACGCCCCGCGAGCGAAGCCGAGTTCGTTCGGATGGTCGTGGGCATGTGGCGGCTCCCATACGCGCCGTCGTTCTTCGGCACCGACGAGGCCGGCCTCGAGATCCGCGCCGACGGCGGGTGGTCGAAGCTCGCCCGGTCGGCCACGGGCGGCGGCGAGCTCGTCCGCCTGGACGGCGCCGGCAACAGCGGGCGATGGGAGGTGGTCGACACCAGCGCCATGAACGGGCCGAACGCGTACCAGCTCAACGTCATTGCTGCGGGCACGTGGTCGACGTCCCCGGTCTTCTCCGCCGACCGTCAGGTCATGCGGCTGGTCCGAGACAATGACTCGAACCAGGTCGCCGACTACGTGCGACCGGGCTAGGCGGTCGCCCAGTCCGTCGAAAGCGCGGGTGACTGCCTGAGGGTCTGGTAGACGACGCAGTAGCGCTCGGTGAGCTTCAGCAACGTGTCCAGTTGCTCGGGCGTCGCATCCCCGGCGTCGAGCTCGAAGCGCACCCGGATCGAGCGGAACCCGACGGGCGCCTCCTTGGACACCGCCAGCGTGCCGCGGAAGTCGAGGTCGCCCTCGGTGTGGACTTTGCCGCCCTCGATCGGGATCTCCAACGACGTGGCGACGGCGCGCAGCGTCACCCCGGCGCACGCGGCGAGCGCCTCCAGCAACATGTCGCCCGAGCACAGCTCCATGCCCGTGCCGCCGCTGGCCGGGTGCAGCCCGGCCTCCGCCAGCGCCCGGCCCGTCTGCACCGAGCACGTGACGCCTTCGCCCAATGTCCCTTCGGCCTTGAGGGTGACGACCGCCGTTTCGGGTGCCTCCCGGTACTGGGTTTTCAGCGGTTCCTGGAGGGCGCGCAGCGCTTGTCGGTCCATGGCGTGAGGGTAAGCACCCGGTCGGCCATCTGCACAGTCGACGGCCGGTGCGAGATGACGATGCCGATCCTTCCGTCCAGCCGCTCCCGCACGGCGCGGAAGGTGCGCTCCTCGCCCGCCGCGTCGAGCGACGCGGTCGGCTCGTCGAGGACGAGGACGTCGGCGTCCCGGTAGAACAGCCGGGCGATCGCCAGCCGTTGCCACTGTCCGCCCGATAGGTCGTGGCCCCCAGGGAGGAGGCGCCCCACCTGGGTGTCGAGCGCGTGTTGGGCGTCGGCGGCCCGGAGGGCGGTCGCGACGCGCTCGTCGTCGTCGTCGTTGGCCCCGCCGGGGCGGCCCATGCGCACGGTGTCGCGCACGGTGAACTGGTAGCGGGCGAAGTCCTGGAACACGACGCCGACGCGCGACCGGATGTCGGCGGGGTCGCAGTCGCGCAGGTCGACGCCGCCCAGCGTGATGCGCCCGCCGTCGGGGTCGTAGAAGCGCAGCAGCAGCTTGATCAACGTCGTCTTTCCCGCGCCGTTGGGGCCGACGATGGCCAGCAGTTCGCCGGGCTCGACTGTGAGCGAGACCCGCTCGACCGCCGGCCCCGCCGTGCCGGGGTACCGGTAGGTGACGTCGTCGAACACGAGCCCGCCGGCCAAGGTGGCGGGGAGCCGCGCCGGCCGGGCGGGGACTGCCAGCACCGGCGGCGTGTCGAGGAAGGCGAAGTAGTCGCGCAGGTAGGGTCCGTGGGAGAGGAGCCCGGAGAGGGCGTTGGCGAGGCCCGCCGCCGCGCCCAGGAACGCAGCCAGGGCGGCGACCGCGGCCGCCACGTCGCCCGCGCTGGCATGTGCGTGGATGGCGACGACGAAGGCGGCGGCGAGCAGGATCGCCCCGACCAGGTCGCCCACGGCGATGGTGGCGAACTGGCGGATGTGGGCCGGACGTTCGAGGCGCAGCAGCTCCTCCGACAGTTCGGTGTGCCGCCGCGCCACGGCCGTGCCCCCGCCCGAGGCGAGCAGTTCGAGGGCGGCGTCGGCGTCGGTCACCAGGCCGCGCAGGTAGCTCTGGCGCCGGCGCCGCGACAGCAACTCGGTCCGCGCCGCCCGCACGATGCGATACCCCCGCTGCTCGGCGAAGACCCACGGCGCCAGCGACGCGACCACCAGGGCGGCGACCACGGGCGAGATGGTCGCAAGCAGGGCGGTGAGCGCGGTCGCGGCGGTGAGGCCACCGAGCAGACCCACCACGCCGAACAGGGCCGAGCCGAACCGTTCGTCCGCCACCTCGCCCGCGTGGCGCATGCGGTCGAGGAAGGCGGGGTCGTTGAGGCGCCCGGCATCGATCGTCGCTGCCTTCTCCAGGTAGGCGGAGACGGCGTTCGCCCCGGCATGCTCCCGGGCGAGGGTCAGCAACGACGACATCGCCAACGCCGCCAACCGCTGCGCGATCACAATGGTGACGAGCAGTAGGACGAGCGTCACCACCGCGCCACCCGTCACGACGCGGTCGACGATCACGCGCACCGTCGCCAGCTGCGCCGGCGCGCCCAAGGCGGCGACCACCTGCATGGCAACCGCGCCGAGCACGAACCACCGGCTCGATCGCACCGCCATCCGGACCGCCCGTAGCACCGCCATGACCAGCGATCATCCGGGTTTCGGCCGTTTGCGGCAACCCCGGGGTCGGGCGGTAAAATGGTCGGGCAGGCCGGCGCGCCGTGCCGCGGTCCCGCATCAGAATGGCGGGATGGATCGTTGGGAGGAGGCGTGCGCCGCGCTGGCGGCGGCGAGCCCGCACATGGACAAGGCCATCGCCGCCTACGGGCCGTGCACGCTCGTCAAGGGCAAGGCCGCGGGCGGCGCGTTCGGCGCCCTCGCGCGCTCGATCTGCTACCAGCAGCTCGCGGGCAAGGCGGCGGCCGCCATCCACGGACGGTTCGCCGCCCTGTACCAAGGGCGCCCCACTCCCGAGGCGGTGGCCGCCACTCCGGACGACGCCTTGCGCGCCGCCGGCCTGTCCGCCAACAAGGCCGCCTCGATCAAGGACCTGGCGGCCAAGACGCTCGACGGCACGGTGCGCCTCGAGCGGTGGGCCGCGCAGTCCGACGACGAGGTCGTCGAGCGGCTGACGACGGTGCGGGGCATCGGCCCGTGGACGGCGCAGATGTTCCTCATGTTCCAGCTCAACCGGCCCGACGTGTGGCCGTCGGCCGACTACGGCGTCGGGGTCGGGTACGCCCGCATCCACGACCTGGCCACGCCGCCCAAGCCCCGCGACCTCGCTGCCCTCGGCGACCCCTACCGGCCCTTCCGCACCATCGCCGCGTGGTACTGCTGGCGAGCCGTCGACACGCCCGCCTTCACGTGATGCAGCGTTAGCGCTGTGATTTTCGCCGAAGAGGCCGAAATCACAGCGCTAACGCTGCACTGACCGACCGGGACGCGCCCAGGCTCGTGGCCTGGCGCCGGCCGAGCCCTCAGCGGCGGCGGCCCTCCAGCGCGCCCAGCACGAACAGCAGCAGCGTCGAGCCGAGGGCGGCGATCAGGATCGACCGCACCCCGAACTCCGTGATCCCCTCGTAGCCCGCGGCCCGGGCGAGGGCGCCGCCGATCAGCGCGCCGGCCAGGCCGACCGCGATCTTGGTCAGGCAGCCTTCCTGCCGCCGCCCCGAGACGATGCCCGCGATCCAGGCCGCCAGCAGCCCGACGACGATCCACGACAGCAGGCCCACGGCGCTACCCGCAGCAGGTGTCTTCGAGGCGGTCGGCGCGCCACGTGCGCACCGCCTCGACGCCGGCCAGCGTGGCGATCCCCAGCCCGGCGACCGGGTCGGCCCACCACCACCCGAAGGCGGCGTTCAACGCAAGGCCGCCCAGCACGACCGCCGACATCATGGCGCACAGCCGGGTTTGGCTCGCCTCCGACGCGGCCGCCCGCGAGCCCAGGATGGGCGCCAGGCGCCCCTTGGCCCGCGCCAGCACGGGCATGAGAAGCAGGGACAGCGACGCGAGCACCATCCCGACCACGCTCACGGCGGGCTCGGCGCCGGTCGCCAGGTCCCGGGAGGCGACCGCCAACACGTATACGGCCAAGGCCGCGAAGCTCACGGCGATGGCCCGGGTGGCGCGCCGGTCGTAGTCCTCCATGCACCCGCCGGCGTGCTCCTGGTGCAAGCGCCACGCCAGGATCAGCGACGCCGACACCTCGATGCAGGAGTCCAGCCCGAACCCGACCAGGCTCACCGACCCGGCGACGAAGCCGGCCGACAGCGCCACCACCGCCTCGATGACGTTCCACCCGATGGTGAACCGGTTGAGCAGGCGCGCCCGGCGGACCGCGGCCTGGCGCTCGACATGGGTGACGGCGGCCACCGCTCGGCGTCCTACCGGCCGCTCTGGCGGATGAGCTTGGCGACCAGCGCCGTCCATCCCGTCTGGTGGCTCGCGCCCAGGCCCGCGCCGGTGTCGCCGTGGAAGTACTCGTGGAACGACACGTGCTCGCGCCACCAGGGGTCGGTGTCGAAGCGCGTCACGCCGGCGTTGACGGGCCGCCGTCCGTCGGCTCCGGGCAGGAAGATCGAGATCAACCGGCGCGACAGCTCGGCCGCGACGTCCCACAGGTTCATCATCTGGCCCGAGCCGCTCGGAAAC
>JAHFUQ010000147.1 GCA_023265045.1 Acidimicrobiia bacterium | reverse complement strand
GCGCAAACCTGCCGGTCAGGGCATGTGAACGAGCAGGTCACCGCCGGTACTCCGGAAGGGTCAGGACCAGGCGCCCTGGGCCTTTGCCCGCGTCCGATGCAACTTCCGAGGGTTGTCGTAGCGCATCGTCGTTCGGGGATCGGCGTGACTTGCCGCCTCCTGCACGTCTCGCCAGGGGACACCGGCGTCGAGGGCGGCGGTGATAAAGGCGTGGCGGAGGGCGTGCGGGCCGACCTGCTTGTTGATGCCGACTTTCCGGGCGAGGCGACGAACGATCCGCCACGCGGCGTGGCGGTCGAGGCGCTCACCGTCCCGTCCGAGGAAGATCGGGCCCTCGACCCGCTCCCCGATGGCGAGGTCGATGGCACGGGCCGTGCGGGGCGCGAGCGGGATGGTGACGACCTTGCCGCCCTTGCGTAGGACGGTGAGGGTGCGGTGCCCGCGTTCGAGGCCGAGCGCCTCGATGTCGGCACCGAGCGCTTCGGACACACGCAACCCGTTGATGGCCAAGAGCGAGACGAGGGCATGCTCGCTCGTCGCCGCCAACCCGGCGGCGACGAGTAGCGCCCGACCTCGTTGCGGTCCAGGCCGGTGGCGTGGACTCGTAGTCGACGCGAGGCCGGCGGACGTGAACCGCGGGCGATCTCTCAAGCAGGCCTTCCTGTTCGGCATAGCGGTGGAAGCCGGCCACGGTGCTCAACCGACGGGCGACTGTCGCCCGGGCCCGTCCGCAGGCCTCGAGGTCGGGAGCGAAGCATTCGATGTCGGCTCGGCGGGCGTCGAACAGCCGGCGGCCTGCTCCTGACACCAAACGACGAACTGGCGCAGGTCCAGGGAGTAGGCGTCTCGGGTCAGGCCGCGGGTAACCGGCGAGGAACGCGGCGAGCGCGTACCGTTCGGGGTCGGTGAAGTTGGGTTCGACGATGCCGACCTCGGTCGTAGGCGTTGTGGTCAAGAAGCACCTCCCGTTCAGGCCGAGGCCCGGAGGTCGGAGCCGCCTGGCCCCAGCTGCGTGTTGAGAGGAGAACGTTCGCACGATCGGTCGCGCTCGAGCGCGGCGATTGACACCGTTCCGATCGCACTTACCGCCGACTCGGTAGGTCATGAAGCGGGCGTGCGAGGTCTCGTGCTCGCGGCATCGGCGGCGCCGCGCGTCTCACGTTGCGGACGCTCTCATCGCTGCCAGGCGGTCTCGTCGTGATCAAGTTGCGCCGGGCATGGTTTGCCTTGAGGAGCGCGTAGGAGGGGTGGCGTCTGCCATGCTGCCCGCATGGCACGGAGCCGCGACGGCGTCGAGATCGCGTACGACAGCCACGGGCGCACCGACGGCGATGCACCCACTGTGATCCTCGTCCACGGGTGGGCGGGCAACCGCACCTTCTGGAGCCGGCAGGTCGACGTCCTCACCGAGAGGTACCACGTCGTCACCGTGGACCTCGGTGGCCACGGTGAGTCGGGTACCGGGCGCGGCGACTGGAACCTTCCCGCGTTCGGCGACGATGTCGTCGCCGTCGTCGAGGCGGTCGGCGCTCGGGACGTCGCGCTCGTGGGGCACTCGATGGGTGGCGACGCCATCGTGTTCGCGGCGCGCTTGCTTGGCGACCGGGTCCGGGGTCTGGTGTGGGTCGACACGCTCCGCTCGCTCGGAGACGAGCCGACGTCATCGGCCGAGGACGTCGCCGGGTTCGTCGCGCCCTTCCACGCGGACTTCGGCGCCTCGGTCGACCGGTTCGCCCGCAGCTTGTTTTCGGAGGGTGCAGACCCGGCGCTGGTCGATCACGTCGCCCGAGGCATGGTCGCAGCGCCACAGGAAGCCGCGCTTGGATCGATCGGCTACGCCCTCAACCGCCACCCACCGATTATCGCCGCCCTCGCCGAGGTCTCGGCGCCCGTAGTCGCCATCAACCCCGACGTGTCGCCGACCGACGTCGAGTCCCTCCGGCGGCACGGCGTCGAGCCGATCATCCTCACTGGTGTGGGCCACTTCTCGATGCTCGAGGATCCCGACCAGTTCAACCCTGTCCTCGGCGCGACGCTCGCCTCCTTCTTCGGCTGACCGGGAACCGCATCAGGCGCTCGCTCAGCTCGCCCGTAGTCTCGACCGCCCGGCTGAGCGGTGCGCCTCGGCCTTCCGCACGCCCGCGTTGCCCCTCCCCAGAGCGCTACCGAACGACGGGTGCAAGCGCCCTCCGCGCGCGACCGAATGTCGGGTGGCGAGGCTGCCAGGCGCCCGGATTCGCCAGTGTCGGTATCGCGGGCGGCGGTAGGCTGGCGGCGATGTCGATCGGCTCGGAAGGCGTTCTCCGCGAGGCACTCATGCTGCCCCGGCGCGAGCGTGCCGAGGTCGCCGCCGAGCTTCTTGCCAGCCTCGATGAACCCGCCGCTGATGACGCCGAGGCTGTGCGCGCCGCGTGGGCGGACGAATTGGAGCTGCGGGCCCGCCGAGCCCTCTCGGGCGAGGATGTTGGTGAGCCCTGGGAGGCGCTCCGAGATCGATCGCGTAACAACCTCGCTCGCCGGTCCGATTCTCCACCGAGGCCAGGTCAGAGTTCGAGGACGCGGTGGCTTGGTATGGCGAACAACGACCGGGATCCGCCGAACGGTCATCGACGAGGCGGGGTGCGCCTCCGCTGCGGGATGGAACGTGGCGTCGACAACAAGGAGCACCTTCAAGTGGCCATCCCCGAACCAGCAGCCTCCGAGCGGGCGAGGTGCGGCGGCTTTGGAGCATGTGTCATGCCGGGTGTGCAAGGTGGACCCTTCGGAGTGTGAGGTTCCCTGCACCACATCTGCACCACAAGAAGTGGAAAAGTTGGTCCGGAGTGGGCGCTAGCGGTCAGCAAAATATAGCCTCTGACCTGCTAGTTTGCACCGTTGGGCAGGTGAGCGAAACGCGGTCGGCTTGCATGACGCGCAAGGGGTCAGAGGTTCGAGTCCTCTACCGCCGACCCCTATAAGTGCAGGTCAGGCGGGCGCACGCGAGGGTATGTCGCTCGTCGCGTTCGGATGGTTCCCGGTGGCGCCGAAGCCATCGCGGCCGGATGGTGTTCTTAGGCGCCTTGCGCGCCCAGCACGGCACTTTGGAGGGATGTCCCCCGTCGGCACAGCTCCACCCGACCGTCGAGCAGCGAGATGCAAGAATCGGCTTCGGCGCGGTCGAACTCGGTCTGCAGACTATGCACAAGCTCGCCCGCCATCCCGGGGTCGCCTGAACCAGCACGATGGCCGTGGCCCTCGCCGGGGACGCGGCGCGTCTCGACGGGTCATCCGTCGCCTACGGACGTGCATACCATCCCAAAACGGCGTACGCGCAGACCGCGAAAGGATCGAGGAATGTCTCAACTGCTGCGAGTGCAGAACTTCTGCGTGTCGATGGACGGGTTCGGCGCTGGCGTAGGCCAGAGCCTCGAGGCGCCCTTCGGACATGCCGACCGCCGCGGTGGCGGCGTCGCCCGCCTCCCGGCCGACCTGGCCTCGTGGGCGTTCGCCACCGCGAGCTGGCCGAACCGAACCGAGCCCGGCGGATCCCGCGGGCTGGACGACTACTTCACACGCGACTTCACGCGCAACATCGGCGCCGAGATCATGGGCCGCAACAAGTTCGGGCCACAGCGTGGCCCGTGGGAGAACTTCGACTGGAAGGGGTGGTGGGGAGACACCCCGCCCTTCCACACCCCCGTGTTCGTCCTCACCCACCATCACCGACCCACCTTCTCGCTGGCCGACACCACGTTCCACTTCCTCGATGCGACCCCCGCGGAGGCGATGCGGCAAGCCAAGGACGCCGCTGCGGGGAAGGACGTACGGATTGGGGGCGGCGTCGCCACTGTGCGGCAGTTCCTCGAGGCGGACCTCATCGACACCATCCATGTCGCCGTCGCGCCGGTCGAGATCGGCCGAGGGGAGCGACTCTGGACCTCCCACGAGGACCTGCTCGACCGGTTCCACCTCGAGTCCGTGCCCAGCCCCAGCGGCGTTACGCACCTGCTCTTCTGGCGGCGGTAACCACGGCGGACGACGGGCCTCCAGTCCGTCCTTCGGCAGGTTGATGCTGCTGGCATGGACGCGAGCCCCTACCTGTTCGGCGACGGACAATTCGGCTCGGACCCGGCCGATGGAAGGGTCACGACGGATCGGCGACGGCTGGATCGTCGGCGCGCCAGTGTTATCGGGCCGGGCGCTACCCGTCGAGCAGCCCCAGTTCGGCCGTTCGCCGGGCCTGGGCGACCCACCAGGCAAGTTGCTCGCGTTCCCGAGCCCGGACGGCTGGGTCGGCGTGTTCGGCCACGTCGAGCGCCTTGTTCCATCCCAGCTCGACCAAGCCGGCCACGTACGCCAGTCGCAGAGCGACCTCGTCGTAGCGGTCCCCCGCGATCTCCCGGTAGTCGTCGACGATCTGCTCGGGCGACGCCTGCACCTGGGATGCATTGCCATCGAGGAACAGCCCGAAGTCGAGCGCTGGAGGGGCCCAGGTCGCAAGGTCCCAGTCGAGGAGCACGACACGGTCGTGCTCGAGCGCGACGTTCACGAGCCACAGGTCCCCGTGCAGGAGCCCAGCGGGCTGTCGTGACAGGGGTCCAGCCAGCCGCTCAGGATGGTCGAGCACGCCGAAGACGAGGTCCACGGCGTCACGCGGCACCAGCTCCTGGAAGCGTTCCCAACCCCGGAGCACGAGGGGAGGCAGGGGGTGCCCGGAGGCGACCTGGGCCGCCATGCGATCGTGGGCGAAGAGCGAAACCCGATCGATGATGCGGCAAAGTCCCGCGACCGGCGGCGCGTCGAAGGTGCGGTGCAGCGCGGTCGCCGCCTCGAACACGCGGCGGCACTCTGCACGTGAGATGCGGCGGCCCCATCCCACGGTGGCGCCGCCGAGATCACGCATGACGAGGACGGTCTCGTCGCCTTCCTTCCAGGCGTCGACCACCGAGTTGCCGATCTCCGCCGGAAGGCGGTCGAATACCCCGCCCGCCCACAGCAGGTACTCGCCCTGGATCGTCGCCCCGGTCGCCCGCATGACGAGATCGACCGCCGGTGACGTCCGCTTGACGACCAACCGGGTCCCGTCGTCGAGGACGACCCGTTCAAGCCGTGCGCCGGACCGCCCGTCGTGCCCGTCCAGCGGCTCCCGTTGGACGACGCGGTCGAGCAGGCCGGGGCCGTTCATCGCCTCAGCATCGGCGCATCGACGGCCTGACGGGCGATGGTCGCCGCGTCCCAAATGCCTGTGCAGTACCCGACGTGCTCGGTGATGGCTGCGCCGTCCGTATGGAGGATGTGCACCTCGCGCCACAGGCACTCCTCGCCGTCCTCCTCGAAGCACCCTTCGATCTCGACGACGACGCCGTCGAGGGTCGGGGTGACACGGGAAGCCGCGACCCGCGCACCCCTCACGGATCCGAACTCTTGGGCGTGCTGCGCCCGAATCGCGTCTCGACCCTGCAGCTGGTACCGCCACTGCGGAACGCTGGCGTCGAGGATCGCGTCCTGGCGGTAAAGGTCGCTCAGCCCCTCGAAGTCGAGAGCGACGAGGCGGGCTGCGATCTCGGCGGCAAGATCGGCCACGTCGTGGTTGTCATGACGCACAGTGTGTCCGCCGCGACCGCCCGTTACAGCTCGTCCCGCCGGGTGTCGTTCGAGGGGGAAGGCGGGTTGAGCAAGTCGACGCTGGCCCGTCGGCCTTCCGACGCGTCCCTCGACAAGGCTGCCACGCGGTTGCAGACTTGTTCATCCGCTGGCAGAACGGAGAAGGCCATGGCCAAGTACCTGATCGTCGCCTCGTACACCGCCCAGGGCGTCAAGGGCGTCGTCGCCAAAGGTGGCACCGCCCGGCGGGAGGCGGTCGAGAAGATGGTCGCCGAGCTCGACGGCCACGTGGAGAGCTTTTACTTCGCCTTCGGCGAAGGCGACGCGTACGTCGTCGTGGATTTGCCTGACAACGTCGGAGCTGCCGCGATTGGGCTGGCGGTCGGCGCCAGCGGCGCCGCGACCACCAGGACCACGGTGCTGCTGACGCCGGAGGACATCGATCGCGCCGCGGCTACGAGCGTCAACTACGCGCCCCCCGGCTCGTAGAGTCGGTCTCCAGCGGGCGGGCTACAACGACTGACGACTGGACCTGCCGCCGCCGCAGCCACGCCCGAGCCCTGCCGTTGGCCTCATCGCGGCCAAGGCCCTCGGGCGGCGCCATCGTCACCGTCGCACGCGCGCCGTAAAGGCGACCAGCCGGCCATCGGCTAACCCGCCGGCGAGGGCGCCGGCGACCGTCATTGGCGCGGCGCCCTCGACCCTGGCGGGCAATGACTGCGCCGCGTATCACCGCGGCCTCCGCCGCGCTCACATGGGCATGAGAATCCGCAAGAACGTCACGTGCCTGTCGACCGACGAGCTCCACGACCTACGCGAAGCGCTGGCCGCCCTGTACGCCCTGCCCGCATCGAGCGCCGACGGTTTTCGGGTCCTCGCCGGCTTCCACGGAGGCCCGCCGACGGCGTACTGCCGCCACGGCGAACCCGGGTTCCTCACGTGGCACCGTGCCTACCTGCTGGCGTTCGAGGACGCCCTGCGCAAGCAGCGGTGCAACGTCACCCTCCCGTTCTGGAACTGGTCATCCGGCCCGACGACGGGCGTGCCCGAGCCGTGCCGCAACCCGACGTACGTGAACCGCTCCGGGGCCACGGTCCCCAACCCGCTGTACGCCGGTCCCAAGCCCGTCGGCGGCCAGACGGCGCGCCGGGCGACCATCGACACCACGACCTTCGACGACCTCGCCACCTCGGCCCAGGCCGCCATGACGGCCGCCACCTTCTCGTCGTTCTCGAGCCAGATCGACGGCGCCCACGGCGGCGTTCACGTCCGCACCGGGGGGGACATGGGCGCGATCGAGACCGCCGGCTTCGACTCGATCTTCTACCTCCACCACGCCAACATCGACCGGCTGTGGGCCGATTGGCAGGCGGCCCACCCGGGTCCGCTCCCGGCCGCCGAGGCCGCGTTCGACCTCCTGCCGTTCACCCGGCCGTTCACCACGACCTGGCAGAAGGGTGCGGACGTCGAGTCGGTCACGGCGCTCGGGTACGCCTACCGGAGGTTCTGCCTGATCCTCCCGCCGATCCGCCTCTGGACAGAGGTCGTGCTCGAGGTCCCGTGGGAGATCCGCCGCGAGATGGCTTCGGCCCGCCTCGCCTTCCAGGCCGGCAGGATGCCGGCGACGTCGTTCGAGGTTCGTGCCTTCCTCGACGACCCGAAGGCGAACGAGGCGTCCGCGCTGGCGGGCAATGCCGCCCTGGCGGGCACGGTCGGGGTGTTCGGGCACCGATCTGTCGCCCATGCGCCCGGCCCCGCCGACCAGTGCCCCGTGTGCGCCAAGCTCGGCCGCACCGACGAGCACCCCGCGGTTGAGGCCGGCGCCGAAGCCCTGGACCACGGTGCCCCGGAGCACGGTGGCGTTCCGCACGACCAGGGGCCGACCGCTCCCCCGCCCGCCGACGCCGGGGGTGAGCGCTTCGATGTGGAGCTCGACATCACCGCCGCGCTGCGCGCGCCGATCCGCATGGGCGCCGACAAGGTGAGCCTCACGCTCGTGGCCGTCGGCGTGACAGGCGAGCGCGTCGACCCCGCCACCATCGCCCTCGACGGGATCGAGCTGATCGTCGAGTAGCCGCGCCTGGGGGGCCAACCCCCGTTATATCAAGAGATTCGCATGCTATTATGTGTCCGATGGCGCTGCCGACGCGATCGGAACGAACGGACACGGGCGCCGACCTGGAGGGCGCCAGCGAGCTGTTGCGGGCGCTGGCCAACCCCCACCGGTTGGCGCTCGTTCTGGAGCTGACGGCGGGGCCGCGCTGCGTCCACGAGCTGGTGGAGGCGCTGGCCATTTCGCAGCCCCTGGCGTCCCAGCACCTGCGCGTGCTGCGCGCCGCGCGCGTGGTCCAGACTCAACGGAGGGGGCGCGAGATCGCCTACTCGCTGGGTGACGACCACGTGTCCCACATTGTGCACGACGCGGTTGTCCACGCGTCCCACGCCGCGCCGGACGGGCACGGCGGCATCCGTTGAGCAAGGCGAACGGACGAGCCGTCGTGCGCCGGGTGGGCAGCGGCGCGGCGGGGGCCCCCGCGCCGCTAGACCTGGAGGGACTGCACGTCGAGGTCGCTCTCCGCCTGGCGTCCTTGGACCAGCGGTACACGGCGAACCGGCGCGCCATCCTCGAGGCGATCGCCCACGCCGGCCGCCCGGTGACCATCCCCGAGATCCTGGAGCGGGCGGGTGGCGTGCCGCAGAGCTCCGCCTATCGCAACATCAGCGTGCTGTGCGAGGCTCGGGTGGCGCGGCGCGTCGCCGGCGCCGACGACCACGGTCGCTTCGAGCTGGCCGAGGACCTGAGCGGCCATCACCATCACCACCTCGTGTGCTGGTCGTGCGGCCGCGTCACCGACATCGCCGCCTTCCCCCGCCTGGAGCAGGCGCTGGCCGAGGCGGCCCGCCTCGCCGCGTCGGAGACGGGCTACGAGGTGGACGACCACCGCATCGATCTCGGTGGCCGCTGCCCGGCGTGCCTGGGAGCATGCTGACTTCAAGCCGACGGGGG
>JAHFUQ010000025.1 GCA_023265045.1 Acidimicrobiia bacterium | reverse complement strand
ACCCCCATGCCCGCGACCACCGTCACCTGCCCGCCGGGCGGCACCCGGCGCACGCTCGGCGCCAGATCGGCTACGTAGAGGTCGCCGTTGGCGGCGAGGGCCACGTCCATCACCGGGGGCTGGGACATATCGCCGAGCAAGGTGGTGATCGTCCCGCTCGGGCTGACGCGCCGGACCCGGTGGTTGTCCGTATCGGCGACGAACACCGTCCCGTCCGCCGCCACCGCCACGCCGCGCGGGCTGTTCAGCTGGGCCGCCGTCGCCGGCCCGCCGTCGCCTGAATACCCCTGGTCGCCCGTACCCGCCACCGTGCGGATCACGCCCGACGGGTCGACCTGGCGGATGCGGCCGTTCTCGGTGTCGGCGATGTACACCGAGCCGTCGGTCCCGACAGCCACGTCGGTAGGCCGGCCCAGCAGGGCGTTGGTGGCGGCGACACCCTCGCCGCCGAAGCTGTGGCTGCCGTTGCCAGCCACGACGCCGAGCGTGCCGTTCGGGCGAAGCACGCGCACGAGCTTGTTCAGCATGTCGGCGATGTACACGTTCCCGGCGTCGTCGGCGGCGATCGACGTGATCGACATCTCCACCGCTCCGGGGGGCTCGACCGTCCCGGGTGGCGCGCCCGCTCCCGCCTTCCCCGCCACCAGCACCGCCGTACCGGTCGGGCCGAGGCGGTACACGCCGGCCGAGTCGGCGTAGGAGATCGCGCCGGCGCCGTCGATGGCGATCGGCCCGATGTTCGAGGCCGACGCGGGTATGGCCGTGAGGGTGCCGTTGGGGAGGAGCCGCCGTAGCCCGAAACAGCGGGCGTCGTAGAAGACAACGTCCCCGCTGGGAGTGACGGCCATGCCACCGGGTTGGATGGAGACCGCGGTGGCGAGAGGGGTGACGGCGGCGCCGAGGCACGGGTCGTTCGACCCGTTGCCGGCGATGGTGACCTTCTGCCCGGTCAAGGGATCGATGCGTTGGATGGTGGCGCTCGCATCGGTGGGGCCCTGCTCGACGCGGAAGACGGCGCCGGTGCGGGCCGCGGCGATCACGCCGCCGAACGGACCGGTCGTGGTCAACGTCGAGATGACGCCACTGGGGTTGATGCGCCGGAGGCGCGTGTAGGCCGCCTCGTGGACATAGACGTTGCCCAGGCCGTCGGCGGCGAGCCCGCCGTTCGACGACAGCGAGGTGTCGGTGGCGGGGCCGCCGTCGCCGTTCCACAGGTCGCCCGGCGCCCCGACGCTGTTGTCGCCGGCCAGCGCCCGCTGGCTGCCGGTGCCCAGGTCGATGGCCCGCACCAGTTCTTTGTCGCCGTCGAAGACATAGAGCACCTGGCCGCCGACCGCGAGGGCGTCGGGAGCAACGCCCAACGCGGTGGGGGCGCCAGCGCCCGCCCCGCCGGCGATCGTGCGCAGGGCCGGAGGCCCAGGGTTGGCCAACGCAGTCGCCGGCGTGAGCGCCGCCGTGCTGAAAGCCAGGGCCGTTGCCGACAGCAAGCCAACGATCCGCCGAGCGTGCACTTCCTTCAGTATGGCTCCGGTCAGCCCTCGCCGTTCTCGTCGCCGGTCTCGTCGCCGTTCGAGTCGGCGGGGGCGGGGCCGTCCTCCTCGTCGCTGAAGACCCGGCTCTGGCGGATGTCATCGGCCTCGATCCGCAGCAGGTCGGCCTTGGTCAGCTGGCGCCCGGTCGTGTTCACGATCCGGCTGGCCTGGCGCAGGCGAGCCCGCTCCAGGGCGTTGCGGACGCTGCGGGCGTTGGCGAAGCGGGGCTGCTTCATGCGGCGCTCGAGGTAGTCGCGGAACGCCGCCTCGGCCTCCTCCGAGAACTTGTACTGCTGCTGGTCGAGCATGAGCTGGCCGATCTGCATCAGCTCGTCCAGCTCGTAGTCGGGAAAGTCGATGTGGTGGGCGATGCGTGATCCCATCCCGGGGTTGGACTGGAAGAACACGTTCATCCGGTCCTTGTAGCCCGCCAGCACCACGACCATGTCCTCGCGGTTGTTCTCCATTATCTGCAGGAGGATCTCGATGGCCTCCTGTCCGTAGTCCCGCTCGTTCTCCTGGCGGTACAGGTAGTACGCCTCGTCGATGAACAGCACCCCGCCCATCGCCCGCTTGAGCACCTCGCGGGTCTTGGGGGCGGTGTGGCCGATGTACTGGCCGACGAGGTCGTCGCGGGTGACGTTCACGAGGTGGCCCTTGGCCAGGTAGCCCATGCCCTTGAGCAGCTCGGCCATGCGCAGGGCGACGGTGGTCTTCCCGGTGCCCGGGCTGCCGGTGAACGACATGTGCAGGGTGGGGCGGGTCGACCCGATGCCGAAACGCCGGCGCAGCCGGTCGACGACGAGCAGGTCGGAGATCTCCTTGATCCGGGTCTTGACCGGCTTGAGCCCGACCAGCTCGGTGTCCAAGCGGGCCAGGATCTCGTCGGCGTGGGTTTCCTTCTTCTCGGCGTCGACATCGACCGTGGCGTCGTCGGGCAGGCGGTCGGGCTGACCCGCCTCCTCTTCCTCCTCCTCGGCGGGCTTGCCGCCGTAGCCACGCTGCCCCGGGGTGGGGATGCCGAAGGGTCGGGACTTTGGTTCGTCGTCTTCTTGAGCCATGGTGGTCCTCGATGCTACTGACGTAGTTATGACAACTGACAATGTGGTCGCCGGCGCGCCGATCGTGACGGACGCCGTCGAGGTCCCAGTACCCGGAAAGTCGGTTCGGGAATTCATCGGGCGGGTCTCGAGCGGCGACGAGGCCGTCTCGATCGCCGTCATGGGCAGCCCGCCGGGCTGGACCGAGCCGGCCCAGACACCCGAGTTCGACGAGTACACGATCGTGCTCTCGGGCACCCTGGTCGTCCACCACCCCGACGGCGTCATGGAGGTGAAGGGGGGCCAGTCGATCAAGACGCCGGCTGGGGTCAAGGTCCGCTACGAGACCCCCGACGGCGCCGAGTACGTCGCCATCTGCCTCCCGGCCTTCGCGTTCCACCTGGCGCACCGCGACGACGATTAGCGGGAACCGGCGGGGCGCGCCGCCCGTCGGTGGGGTATGACGCGGTTGGGCAACTGCAGGTAGCCAGCGCGCTACGGTGGTCGCTCCGTAGGAGTGACCATTCTAGGAGTGCCGACGCCCTTGGACGAGAGCAAGGTCACGGAGATCAAGGTGGCCGCGGCCTGGGAGCAGGCGGGCGACTACACCGACATCCGGTACGAAACGGCAGGCGGCGACGACGCGGGCATGGCCAAGATCACGATCTGCCGGCCCGAGGTGCGCAACGCCTTCCGTCCCCGCACGGTCACCGAGATGATCGCGGCCTTCGACCGGGCGCGCGACAACCCGACGATCGGCGTCATCATCCTGTGCGGCGAAGGCCCGCTCGCCTTCTGCTCGGGCGGCGACCAGAAGGTGCGGGGCGACGACGGCTACGTCGACGAAAAGGGCATCGGGCGGCTCAACGTCCTCGACCTGCAGGTCCAGATCCGCCGGCTGCCCAAGCCGGTCATCGCCATGGTGGCCGGATACGCCATCGGGGGCGGGCACGTGCTGCACCTCGTCTGCGACCTGACCATCGCGGCGGACAACGCCCGCTTCGGCCAGACCGGTCCCCGGGTGGGGTCGTTCGACGGGGGTTACGGCGCCGGCCTGCTGGCCCGCACCGTCGGCCTCAAGAAGGCCAAGGAGATCTGGCTGCTCTGCCGCCAGTACGACGCGCACGAGGCGCTGGCGATGGGCCTGGTGAACACGGTCGTGCCGCTGGCCGATCTGGAGATCGAGACGGTCGGGTGGTGCCGCACCATCCTGCGCCACAGCCCGCTGGCGCTGCGGCTCCTGAAGGCGGGTTTCAATGCCGACACCGACGGCCTGGCCGGCATCCAGCAGTTGGCCGGCGACGCCACCTTGCTCTTCTACCTGTCCGAGGAGGCGCAGGAAGGGCGCGACGCGTACGTCCAGAAGCGAGCGCCTGACTTCGGGAAGTTCCCCAAGCGCCCGTGACGCGGTCACATTGACGACGCCGAAGTTGTGGGTCGCCGGCGCCCGGCCGAAGACGCTGGGGGCGTCGGTGTCGCCCGTGCTGGTGGGCACGGCGGTGGCGTCGCGCTACGGCGACGTGGTGTGGTGGCGGGCGGCCGCCGCGCTGGGCGTCGCCGTCGCCCTGCAGGTCGGCGTCAACTACGCCAACGATTACTCGGATGGAGTGAAGGGCGTCGACACCGCCGCCCGCAAAGGCCCGGTGCGGCTGACCGCGTCGGGGCTGGCCGCGCCCGCGGCGGTGAAGCGGGCGGCGTACCTCTCACTCGCGGTGGGAGCGGCGCTCGGGCTCGTGCTGGCGTTGGCGGTGGACTGGCGGTTGGCCGTGGTGGGTGGCGCAGGCGTGCTGGCGGCGTGGTTTTACAGCGGCGGTCCCAAGCCCTACGCCTCGGCCGGGCTGGGCGAGGTCATGGTGTTCGTGTTCTTCGGCCTGGTGGCGACGTGCGGCTCCGCGTTCGTCCACTTGGACAGGCTCCCGTGGCTCGCCGTGCTCGCGTCCGTGCCGATGGGGCTGTCGGCGGCTGCGATCCTGCTCGTCAACAACCTCCGGGACATTCCCACCGACACCGCGGCGGGCAAGCGGACGCTGGCGGTGCGCATCGGCGCCCCCGCCACCCGCCGTCTTTACGGCACGTGCTTGTTCGGCGCCATCGTCGCCGCGGCGACGCTGTGCCTATGGGCCCCCAAAGCGTTGGTCGGCATGGTGGTGGCGCCGATCGCGATCAAGCTTGCCACCGACGTCATGCGGCCCGAGGCCACGCCGCCGCACCTGGTCAAGGCGCTGGTCGGGACGGCCCGCTTCGAGCTGGCCCTCGCCATCCTCCTTACGCTGGGCATGTGGAACTGGTAGTGCGCGTGCCCCTGCGGGGAGGCGGCGTCCGAGAAGCCCGGCTGGTGCAAGGCCCGGCCGGGTGGGGCGAGTGCTCGCCGCTGCCCGGCTACCCCTGCACCTACGAGCGCGCTCGGGCCGCGGCGGACGAGGCGGCTTTCGTCGGGTGGCCGGCGCCGGTGCGCGGCGACGTGCCGGTCAACGCGCTGGTGGCGACCGTCGCCGAGGCGGTCCAGGCGGTGGCCGCCGGGTACCGGTGCCTCAAGGTCAAGGGCGCGGTGGAGGTAGCCGCCATGCGCGACGCGGTCGGCCCTCGGATCGCCATCCGGGTCGACGCCAACGGTGCCTGGGACGTCGACGGCGCGGTCAGGACGATCCGGCGGTTGGCGCGGTACGACATCGAGTTCGTCGAGCAGCCGGTGGCGACGCTGGACGACCTTGCCATGGTTCGCCGGCTGGTGGACGTCCCCATCGCGGCCGATGAGTGCGTGCGGTCGCTTGACGACGCCCGCCGCCTGGCGGACCTGGGCGCGGCCGACGTGATCGTCCTCAAGGTTCAGCCCCTCGGCGGGGTCGCGGCGGCGATGGAGGTCGCCGAAGCGGCGGGCATCCCGCCCGTCGTGACGTCGATGATGGAGACCTCGGTCGGCTTGGGCGCGGGGCTGGCGCTGGCGGCTGCGCTCCCCGTGCTGCCGTTCGCCTGCGGCCTCGCCACCGCGACCCTCCTTGACGGCGACGTCGTGGCCGACCCGCTGTGGCCGGTGGACGGTCGCCTGGCGCTCCGCCGCCCCGTCCCCGACCCGGCCCTGCTCGAGCGTTACCGGGTGGCGGCGGCGTGATCGGCGACCAGGTCCGCCAGCCGCGCCGGCTCGTCGAGGAGCACGGCGTGCCCCGCGCCGGGCACGATCGCCGTGCGCGCCGACGGACCGATGGCCTCGGCCATCTGCTCGGCGATGCGCCGGAACTTGGCGTCCTTCTCGCCCGCCACCAGCAGCACGGGCATCGTCAACTCGCCCAGCCGGCCCCACAGCGGTTCCTGGGCGCCGGTGCCGAGCGTGCGCAGGGCGTAGGCCAGGCCCTCGCGGCCGTTGGTCCGCCGGGCGGCCAGCTCGTCGGGCCGGGGTGTGGTCGTCTCGAACATGGGTTGGGCCAGCCAGCGGGTGAGGAACTCACCCGTGTCCCCGGTGTCGAGGTCGAGGGCCAGGAGGGCGTCGGCCCGCCGGCGAGCGGCGCGCGCGTCGGTGTCGGCGATGCCCGGCGAGGCGCCGACCAGCACGAGGGCCTCGACGAGATCGGGACGGTCCAGGGCGAGCCGGAGGCAGACGCGCCCGCCCATCGAGTACCCGACGTACATGCCTGGCCCGCCGGCCTCGCCGACATAGGCGGCCGTTTCGACGAAGTTCAGGCGCCGCTCGCGAGCCGCGCCGTGGCCGGGAAGGTCGACCCGCACGACGTCGCCGTGCCCCGCGAGCGCCTCGGCGACCTCGTCCCACGAGCGGGCCGTCTGGGTGAAGCCATGGACGAGCACGAACCGCACCCGGACATCCTCGCGTGACTGCCACCCCTGCCGACGCCAACACCTCCCTCGCCCGGGTGCTCGTCGACGAGTGGGTGCGGGGCGGCGTGCGCGAGGCGGTCCTCGCTCCGGGCTCGCGTTCCGCGCCCCTCGCCCTCGCCCTCGCCGCCGACGACCGGCTTCGGCTCCACATGTTCCTCGACGAGCGGTCGGCGTCGTTCTTCGCCCTCGGCGTGGCCAAGGCCTCCGGGCGGGCCGTGCCTGTCCTGTGCACGTCGGGGACGGCGGCGGCCAACTTCCATCCCGCCGTCCTCGAAGCCCGCCACGCCCGGGTCCCGCTCATCGTGTGCACCGCCGACCGCCCTCCCGAGCTCCGCGACACCGGCGCGGGCCAGACCGTCGACCAACTCAAGCTCTACGGAGACGCCGTGCGGTGGTTCGCGGAGGTGGGCGCGCCGGAGGACGTTCCCGGCGCGGGCCAGTACTGGCGCTCCATCGGCGCCCGGTCGTGGGCCGTGGCCCTGGGCCCGCCCGCGGGGCCGGTTCATCTCAATCTGGCCTTCCGCGAACCCCTCGTCCCGACCGGCGCCCCCGTGGTCGCCGCCCCTGGTCGCGCCGGTGGGGCGCCGTGGACGCAGGCGGCCGCCAGGGTGGCTCAGCCCCACCCCGACGATGTCCTCGCGCTCGCCCAGGCGGTCGACGCCCATGCCCGGGGAGTTCTCGTCGCGGGCTGGGGCGCCGAGGTCTCGCCCGCCGCCGCCGCCCGGTTTGCCAAGGCCGCGGGGTGGCCGGTATTGGCGGACCCGCTCTCCGGCCTGCGCTGCGGCCCCAGCGCCGTCTCGACCTACGACCCGCTGATGCGGGCGGGCGTGCTGGGCGACGAACGGCCCGACTTCGTCGTCCAGATCGGCGCGCCGCTCACCAACCGTCCGGCGCGCGAGTGGCTTGACCAGTCCCCCTTCCGCCTCCTCGTCGACCCACACGGCCAGTGGCTCGACCCCGACCGCTCGGCGACCGGCCGTGTCGTGGCCGACGCCGACGCTCTCCTTCGCACGGCGGTCGACCACGTCTGCTGGCGGTCCCCCGATGGGCAGTGGCTCGATCGGTGGCGTTCCGCGGAGGCGCAGGCGCGGAGCACGATCGACGCCCTGCTGGACTCGTGGGCGGCGCCGTTCGAGGGACGCGTCGTGCGCGACGTCGCCGCCTGCCTGCCCGACAGTTCGACAATCGTCGTGGGGTCGAGCATGCCCGTGCGCGACGCCGAGTCGTTCGTGGCGGCGCGGGACGGGTTGCGGTGGCTTGCCAACCGGGGTGTCAACGGCATCGACGGCTTCGTGTCGACTATCCTGGGGGTTGCGCGCGGCGTTGCCGCGACAGCGGCCGGCCCGGTCGTCGGGCTGCTCGGCGACCTGACGCTGCTCCACGACGCCGGCGGCTTGTTGCACGCGGCCGAGCGGGGCCTCAACGCCACCCTGGTGGTGCTCGACAACGACGGCGGCGGGATCTTTTCGTTCTTGCCCCAGGCCGCGCTGCCGGACCACTTCGAAACCGTCTTCGGGACCCCGCACGGGTTGGACCTCGCCGCGGTCGCGGCCGCGTACGGAGTGCCTGCGACCCGGGTCGAGAAGGCGGCTGAGGTGGCGCCGGCGGTGCTGGGAGCCGTGGGCGAGGGGGGTGTGCGCATCGTGATCGTCCCGACCGACCGGGAGGAGAACGTCCAGCGTCACCGCGACGTCTGGGACGCCGTGCGGTGAACCGCACCGACCGCCTGTACGCCCTCGTCGAGGAGCTGCGGGCCGTCGCACCTCGACCCCGGACGGCGGCGCAGTTGGCGGCACGGTTCGAAGTGAGCGCCCGCACGATCGAGCGGGACCTCCTTGCGCTGCAGGAAGCGGGCGTGCCCATTTGGGCGCAGACGGGGCCCGGCGGCGGGTACACCGTCGACCCGTCGACGACGTTGCCGCCCTTGAACTTTACGGCCGCCGAGGCCACGGCCATCGCCGTCGCCCTCGCCGCGCCCGGGGCGACCCCGTTGGGCCAGGCGGCGCGCTCCGCGCTCCAGAAACTGGTGTCGGCCATGGCCGGTCCCGCCGCGGAGGCGGCGCGCGGGTTGTCCCGCCGCGTCGTAGCCGTCGGGCGCCCCGCCTCGCCCGCGGCGTCGGTGTCGCCCGAGGTCGAGCGGGCGCTGGTCGACGGCCGGGTGGTGGCCCTGGACTACGAGGACCGCTCCGGCGCCGTCACCCGCCGGGAGGTCGAGCCCGCCGGGTTCGTCGGTGTCGACGACAAGTGGTACCTCGTCGGTCACTGCCGGCTGCGGGGCGACACCCGGGTGTTCCGGGTCGACCGGGTGCGGCGTGCCGAGGTCCTCGACGAACGGGTGGCCGTGCCGAACCTTGTCAGCCCGCCCGACTTCGAGGGGCTCGTCCGGCGGCCGAACCTGCTCGAATAACGACATCGGTGGAATTACCGACATGGGGTTGTCGCCCGACGCCGTCAGGGTCGGCGCCATGACAACCAACACCAACAACAACCCCATCGGCTGGTTCGAGATCGGCAGCGGCGACCCCGAGGCGGCGCGCCGCTTCTACGGCGAGGCGTTCGGCTGGAGGTTCGCAATGGAAGGCCCGTACTCGATCATCACCACGGGCGACGGCCACCCGCTGCAAGGCGGCATCCAGGACACGCGCCTCGACCTGCCCGAGGGCACGCCCCACCAGTACGCCGTGGTCTGCGTCCAGGTGCCCGACACCGCCGCCGCCTGTGCGCGGGTCGAGTCCCTCGGCGGCAAGGTCCTCGTCGGGTCGACCATGACGCCCATGGGCCTGACCTACGCCCACGTGGCCGACCTCGACGGCAACCACCTCGGCCTGTTCACGCCGCCCGCCCGCTGAGTCGCGAGATATGTGGTCGGGGCCCCGCATCGCCGGGGCCCCGAACTGGCGGCAGGGTATGCCTCTACTCCCGACGCGCGGCCGCACGTCGCGAGACGAGGAGCCGTGGTCTTATACGCGCACGACGTGTGCCTTCACGCCGCGGCGCCGGAGGAGTGCCTGGATATCGGAGTCGTCGCTCGTCAGGACTGGCCCTTCGGGTTGCACCAGGAGCGCCACGTGGGCGTCGACAATGTCGCTGGACTTGCTCGCACGAAGCAACTCGCCGACCCTCCTACTGCTGAGGTCGTCCAAGGAGGCGACGTCGACTCCTGAAAGGACTCGGGCGAGGTGGACCTGGCGCCGCCCGTCCCGCCATACCTGAGCCACGACTGCCGCACTCGTGTGGATGGGAACCCCTTGGCGCTGAAGGACTCGCAGCATTGCCCCGACCCGGCGATCACGTTTGTCGATGGCGATCAACGCGCCTGCATCGAGCACGGCCGTCACGCCGCGCCGCGCCGTCGCGTCGGGCTCAGTGCTGACACGGCGTTATTGAGTTCCTCATCGCTGAACGGACCCTCCTCGGCTTCCCACTGATCTAAGGCAGCCCCGAGAAGCTCGTTCCGTAGGCGCTGCGCCGCGGCCGCCGACAACCAGTTCGAGACGCTGGTGCCCGATCGGACGGCGGCGTCACGGACGGCGGCGCCCACCTCGGGTGGCATGGTGATGGACAATCGGTCGACTTGGGCCATGCATACGAGCGTAACACATACGAAGATATGCAAAGGATCTGCCACCCCATGATGGAGAGGCGTTTGGCGAACCGCTGGCAGGGAAGCAATTTGATGGGCCAGACTGTGGGAGTGGCCACGATGGTGCGCTGCCCTCAGTGCCAGCGAAGGAATCAAGTCCCCGCTGGGTCCGGGGCCAAGGCGCGCTGTGGCGTCTGCGGGGCTCCCCTGGCGCCGACGGACCGACCGGACGTCGGGGCCCCATCGCAGGCCAGCGGACTCGGCGGGCCGGGGAGCCCCTGGGGGTCTGGTGGCCCACCCGGCGTTGCGAGCCCGTGGGGCCTCGGCGGCCCGGGAGGCGCAGGGGCCGCAGGGGGCAGCGGTGACCCGACGGGTGCCCGCATGCGGCAGGCACGACGCACGGGCCGTACTGCAAGCACCAGTGCGACGGGCCGTGGTTCTTCTCGATTTGGCGCTTCGGCTCGGCCCAGCGATCCACGTGCCGCTCTCTTGCAAGGTTGGGACGAGCTGCTGCGCCTCGTGCCCGCCGACATGGGCTTGACCGCGGCGCTGGGCGACGGCGCGGACGACCCGATCTCGTGGCTGAGCGTCGCCGCCGACATGCCGCGGGCGGCGCTGAACCAGGTGCGCCAGGTCCGCAACAACGTGGCCTCGAACCGGCCGGTTCCCGACCAGGTCATCGCCAGCGCGTTGGAGACGCTCGACCGGGCCCTCGCCGTCGTGGGCCGCACGCGCCTGCCTGAGTAGATCGACGGCGCGTGGGTGGGGCAGTCGCCGGTGGTCGTCTGGGTTTCCGTGGCCATGGTGTTGTCTCCCCGGGTTAGTTGTGGGCGGCTTTGAAGGGCGTAAAGGTCGACGGCATGGTCGACGGTCCGACGCGCCATGTCGCTCAGCCACCTGGTGACCCGAGCGCCGGCTATGTGTGCCATCCGCAGCGCGTGCGGGAGAGCGCCGCTCGTCCACGAATGGTCCTTCTGCTCGCGGGCCCGAGATTCGCGGCCGACTCCTCGGGAACGCGCCCGAGCGAACAGGGCCAACGCGTCCGGCAGTCCGTGCGCGTCGGAACGGTAGACTGCCTGGCGGACGGGCCGGAGCGAGAGTGATGGAGCAAGAGCAGGCACGAGCGGTCCTTCGAGGGCCTGGCGACGGCGATTCGATCGTGCTGACCATTGGGCCGCACCGCGCGCACATCACAAGGAAGGCGGCGCGTGCCGAGACGGGTGGACACTGGGCTGTGGGCGAGGCATGGCAAGACCCCGGCTTTGATAACCCGCCGCATACCCACGACGAGGCGGAGGCGTTCTATGTGCTCGAAGGGAGTTACACCTTCTACACCGACGCCGATCCCGTGGAGGACGTAGGTCCGGGAACCTTCGTCTTTATTCCGCCCGGAGCCGTCCACGGCTTTCGGACTGGAGCGCACGGCGGCAAGCTCATCTGCCTCTGGCCCTCGACGGTCGAGGCCGCGTTCTTCGACGACAAAACGTGGGCGCCATGAGTGGCGCGACAGCCCAGTAACACGCACCGCTCGAGGGGACGGTGGCTCCCGTGGGCGATCCGTGGCGACCCAATGCGCGACACCCGACGACCCTGACCCCGACTCGGGCGCGACCGCCACCCGGTCGGCTCGGACCGCGCCGAGCTGCCGAACACAGTTTTGACGCGGGCAGCTGGCTCGTCGGCGCCGCGTACGACGGATCCATCGATCGCAGCGAGCGGTCACCGATGAGTTAGATGTGCCATCGACGTCTCATCAGGCGACGTTCGGGATGTACGAGACGATGCGGTGGTGGGACACCGTGGTCGTCGACCAGCTCCCGCCGATCGAGCGAGGGTTCGCCGAACTGTGGCGTGACACCGACAAGGTCGTGTACTCGTCGACGCTCAAGACCGTGGCCGAGCCGCGAACGCGGCTCGAGCGAACCTTCGACGTCGACGCTATTCGAACGATGAAGCACGCCGCCGAACGCGATCTCTCGATGGGCGGCGCCGGCCTCGCCGCGCACGCGATCCTCTCCGGGCTGGTCGACCGGTACCTACTGGTTCTTGTTCCGACGATCGTCGGCGCAGGGATCCGTGCGCTGCCCGATGCGGCGCGGCTCCAGCTCAGTCTGGAGGACGTGCAGCGGTTCTCCGATGGCGCCGTGCTCCTCCAGTACCGCGCCGCCTGAGCCGGGGCGGCCGCGCGTGCATTGCCACGCTTGTCGAGCCGAACAGGACCGGACGCGGAGGTCCCGCTCGGATCCTGGAGCGCCGTCTCCGGTGAGCGCGACGGAACGACGGCCATTCGCGTCCCACCCGCGCCGGAACGTTCCAGCTGAGCGGGTGAGCGGATCGGCGCCTTCCTCGCGACCAGACCCGAGACCGCTTCCGGCGAGTTCACCCTCCCGATGCTGACGGGCGTGCTCCGGGTGCGTCGCCTGCGCAGCGATCGACCGCCCGATGAGCGCGGCCACATGCCTGATCTGTCGCGTCTTGCCGGCAGCGTCCACGGGACAGCACCTCGGTCACCAAGTGCGAGCGCGTGCGACCTCGCTAGGGCCGCTTGACGAGATAGCGCAGGTGGGTCACGCGGTTGCCCTCCACGACCGACACCGGGCCCTCGAGCTCGACGGGCACGTCGTTCAACTGGTCGAAGAAGGGCGTACCCGCGCCGAGCAGGACGGGGACGAGGTCGACCCAGATCTCGTCGAGCAGTCCAGCCGCCAGCGCCTGGCGCGCGATGGTCCCGCCGTTGACGCCCACGCCCTTGTCGCCGGCGATGGCCGCGGCCGTCTCGATGGCGGCCTCGATGCCGCCTTCGGTCACGAAGGTCATCTTCGCGCCCTCGCGCTCCCATCCCTCAGGCACGCTGTGGGTCAGAACGACGACGTGCCGGTCGAGCGGGTGGTCGCCGCCCCAACCGTTGGTGATGTCAAAGAGGGTGCGGCCGCAGACGAAGGCGCCGACTACGTCGAGGAAGCTCCGGAAGTGCTCGGCGCTCTGCGGGCTCAGCGCGAACGTCATGTCGTCGTGCGTCGTCGGGATGATGACGTCACCGTTGCCGTACCACTGGAACAGTTGGTCGAAGCCGGTCATGTTCGGCCCGGAGATGTAGCCGTCCAGCGACATGCTCGCACCTGTATAGACCTTCGTCATCGCTGTCTCCCCTTCCGGTCGGTCACCGATTCTGACCACACGCCGCCCCGAAACTCATCGGCGCCGTCCTACCATCGAATCGTGCCCGAGCTCCCGGCCGGCGACTTCTCGACCTGGCTCGCCCCGGATGCAGGCGGCGTTACGTGGCGAACAAGATGCGGACGTGCCGTGCGGCGCGTGCACGGCCTGCTGCACGTCGTCGCAGTTCGTGCACATCGAGCAGGACGAGGCCGACACTCTCGCGCACGTCCCGGCCGGGCTGCTGTTTCCCGCGCCCCGCCTGCCGCCGGCCACGTCGTCCTTGGCTACGACGAGCGCGGCCAGTGCCCGATGCTGGTGGACAACTGCTGCTCGATCTACGAGCACCGCCCGCGCACGTGCCGGGCCTACGACTGCCGGGTCTTCGCGGCCAGGGGCGTGGCGATCACGGACAAGCCGGCCATCGCCGCCCAGGTGGCCCGCTGGCGCTTCAGCTTCCCGACCCCAGGGGACCGGGACCGCTATGCGGCGGTGCGGGACGCGGGGCGCCTAGATCCGAATGAGGGCCCGCATCATCGGCTCGAGCTTGGCCTGCGTCTCGGTCCACTCCGCTTCGGGGTCGGACCCGGCGACGATCCCGGCGCCGGCCGACAAGACGGCGCGGCGGCCGTCGAGGGCGGCGCACCGCAAGGCCACGGCCCAGTCGCCGTCGCCGCGGCTGTCGACCCACCCGACAGGGCCGGCGTAGAAACACCGGTCAAACCCTTCGAGCTCGGCGATGGCGCGCAGCGCCGCGTCGCGCGGCTCGCCCCCCACCGCCGGAGTCGGGTGCAGCACCCCGGCCAGCTCCAGCGCGCCCGGCGGCGCCACCCCCTCCAGCCGTCCCGTCACCGTCGTCGCCAGGTGGGTGACCGACGACAGCCCGATCGGCTCGGGGCCCTTCACGAAGACTTCGGCGCACACCGCCGCCAACCGGGCTTCGACATCCTCGACGACCAACCGGTGCTCGTCGCGCTCCTTGGGCGACGCCCGCAGCTCGGAGACGAGGCGCTTGTCCTCGGCCCGGCTGCCGCCCCGCTCGACGGTTCCCGCCATCGGTCGGGACCAGGCCCAGCGGCCGCGCCGGCGCATCAGCAGCTCGGGGCTCGCCCCGACGAACCCACCGGAGGCGAACGTGAAGCACGACGGGTGGGACCGGCGCAAGCGATCGACGACCACCGGGACGGAGAACGGCTGGTCGGCCCACACCGACACCCGGCGAGCCAACACCACCTTGTCGAGCTCGCCCGCGGCGATGCGTTCGAGCGCCCGGCGCACGGCCGCCGTCCACGCCAGCCGCCCGCCGTCGGACTCCACGACGAAGCTGGTCGGCTCGAGGCCCTTGACCGCCGACGGCGAAATCGCCGCCAACGCGGCGGGCTCAGCGGGGCTGACGTCGGTGACCCAGCACCGCCCGTCCTCGGTGCGCCCGACGATGCGAGCGGGCACGATCAGCTCGCCCTCCTCGGTGTCGAGGAACGGGACGGCGCCGACCGCGATGGGCCCCGTGCCGGGCAGCCCGAGCGGGTCGTCGTCGTCGATGTCCCCCAGCAGGGCCGCCACCTCGGCGGCGGCCTTGGCGAACCGGTGCGGCCCGGGGCCGATCGGGACTCGTGCCGCGACGCCTGAGGTGCTGAAGCCCGCCCCCTCGTGGCGCCAGGTGAACCCGCCGGCAAGATCGAGCGCAGCCTCGCTCACGCGGGTCTGGCTCCTGAGGGGGGTCACCGCCGCCGCGTTCCGGTGAGCAGCTGGGCGATGCCCATCGAGAGCGCGACGCGGCGTGCGTCAGGCAGGCCGCGGTCGACCAGGAGACGCATCAGCTCCGCCTCGGTGGGCAAGTACGCGACCGACTTGGGGAGGTACTGGTAGGCGGCCCGGTCGGACACCAGCCCGCCCACAAGGGGCACGACGTGACCGAAGTACAGGGAGTGGCCGGCGCGCAGCACCCGGGCCCGCGGCTCGGCCACCTCCAGAAGCGAGACCCTCCCGCCCGTACGCAGGACCCGGGCGCACTCGCCGATGAAGTTGCCGAGGTTCTCGAAGTTGCGCAACGCGAACCCGCACACGATGCCGTCGATCGAACCGTCGGCGAAGGGCAGGCGCAAGCCGTCGGCGCGCACGAGCGGCGCCGAGGTCCGGGCCGCCGCCGGCATCCCCGCGGAGCGGTCGATCCCGATGGCGACGTAGCCCGAGGTCTTCAGCACGCGGCACAGGTCGCCGGTGCCGCACGCGATGTCGAGGACCCGCGAGCCGGGCGGCAGGCCCAAGGCGGCCACGGTCCGCTTGCGCCAGCCGACGTCCATCCCGAACGTCAGCATGCGGTTCAACAGGTCGTAGCGCGGCGCGATCCGGTCGAACATGTCGTCGACGGCCCGCACCTTGGCCTCGCCGACCGGGAGCGGGGTGGTCACGATTCGAGGTGCTCCTGCGCCACCTGGAGCAGCACGCGCCGGAAGTGGTACGTCGCCAGCTCGGTGACCACGGGGAGCAAGGTGTGGAAGGCGTCGACCATGCGCTTCTCCCGCTCGTCCTCCGGAAGGTCCGCGGTGCGCAGGGGCTGGCGGACGTAGGTGTCGAACAGCTCGACGGCCTCGGCCGCGAACTGGCGGGTGGCCTCGTGGTGGCGGCGCGCCAGTGCCAGTAGCTCGGGCAGGGGAAGGCCCGTCTCCAGCACCCGCAGGCCCCCGGCGACGATGGCGACGTCGTCTTCCGTGAAGCGCAGTTCGCCTTCATGGGAGCGGCCGACGAGGAGGCCGTCGCGCACCAGCGCCTCGAGCATGGGGGCGGGGACCTGCGTGCGGCGCGCCAGGTCGTCCAGGGCGAACAGCGCCTCGCCCGACTCGACGACGCCCACCGCTTCCGCGAGGCCCTCGTCGGCGACATCGAGCTCCCCGTCGAGGAACCGGCGAATCACCGACAGGCTGAACCCGCGCCGCTGCAGGTCCTTGATGCGGCCCATCCGGTCCAGGTGGTCGTCGGTGTACCAGGCCAGCCGCCCGTCCCGCTCGGGCGCGGGCAGCAGGCGCTGCTTCTGGTAGTAGCGCACAGTGTCGACCGAGACGTCCGCTGCCTTGGCCAGCTCCTCGACCCGGAATCGCATGAGCAACCATTCTAGGAGCACTCACTCCCGACATCACATCGACGGTGTACCGTTCGCGGCGTGTCGACCGCACGATCGTCCGTCGGCGAGGAGACCCGAGCCCGGATCGTGGAGGCTGCGCTCCAGACCATCCGCGAAGAGGGAATCGTCGGGGCCAGCGCGCGGGCCATCGCCCGCGCCGGCGACTTCAACCAGGCGCTGATCTTCTACCACTTCGGCAGCGTCAACCAGGTGCTGCTGGCGGCGGTCGAGCGCATCAGCGACCAGCGGATGGCGCGGTACCAGGAACGGCTGGCGTCGGTGCAATCGCTGGAGGAGCTCGTCCGGGTCGGCGCCGAGTGCCACCGCGAGGACGTCGAGGAGGGGAACATCCGGGTGCTGTCCCAGATGCTGGCCGCCTCCTCGTCGTCGCCCGAATTGGCGACCAAGTTGCAGGCCTTCTTCGATCCGTGGGTCGAGCTGGTCGAGGGGGCGGTGGCCCGGGTCGTGGGCGGCACCGCCTACGAGGGCGCGGTGCCCGTGCATGATGTCGCCATGGGCGTCGTCGCTCTCTTCATGGGCATCGAACTGCTCAGCCAGCTGTACGACACCCAGCCGTCGGCGGCCGCGCTGTTCCAGACGATGGCCCCGCTGGCCGGCCTCCTCGAGGGCTTGCTGGCAGCTCGTCCCGCCCCGTGACCGACTCGGCGCCGCCACGCCGGCAACGGAGCGTGGTCGTCGAGGTCGTCTCGAAGGCCCTCAGACGACTGGGCAGCGACCGCATGGCGACGACGCTCGCCCTGTTCGCGCTGTTGATCACCAAGGTCCTGCTTGTGACGCACGGCGACCTGCTCACGTCGATGGCGCTCATTCACGACGCCGGGCTCGTCGCCACCACCATCGGGGTCATCATGTCGTACATCCCGATCGCGACGGCGCTGGTGATGGCGATCGCGATTTACGGGCGGACGTCTTGCCGGTGGAAGTGGGAGCGGCCGTCGCGCCAGTGGGCCGTCATCGCCGGCGTGGTGCTCGTGAGCGCCTGGTTCAGCCCGTGGTACTTGTTCGTTCCTGCCATCGTGGCGTCGGCGCTGCTCGGCGTGTTCGACCGCGAGCAGGACGAGTTGCGACCGGCGTCGCGCAGCCGGACGGGGCGGGGGTTCCTCGTGCTGGCGACGACGGGGATCGTCTACGCCCTCGGGGCGACGCTGTTCACCATGTGGTTGCCCCACGAGCAGCTCACCCTGAAGGACGAGCCCGAGCCGGCGATCGGCTACATCGTGGGCGAGACCGGCGGCTTCGTGAACATGCTCACCAGCGGCAAGCGCAGGATCACCCGGATCCCGGGCGACACCATCGAAGGGCGCGTGCTCTGCCGGGGGAGCGACTTCCACGAGTCCCCGATCCAGTGGATGGCCCGCGCCCTCGGTCACCCCACCGAGTCCCTGGACCGGTGCGGCCATCTTCCGGAATAGCGCCCACCTTTACGCCTTCATCTACGACGTCGCCGGGAAGGACTACCGCACCGGGGCCGCCGAGGTCGACGAGATCATCCGTTGGCGGAACGCTGCCGCGGCGTCGCTCCTCAAGTCCTCGATGCCGCCGTCATGGCGTGGACGGCGAGGCGGATCGCGGCAGGGACCGCCGAGTCCTTTCCTTTCCCACCGGAACCTTGAGTGGGGGGAGGGCGGTGCCATCTGAGCCTCTAGCGGACGTCGAGCGGCGACTTGTCGCTCACCAGGCAGAGGTGGCCGGGACGCCGTTGACCTCCGACCCGGCGACCGGTCCGAAGTCCCACAGGATCGTCACGCCGAGGGCGCGGCGTTACCAGGCAACCGCCTCGGGCGCGTTCGGGACTGCGAGCATCAACGAGATCACGGTCACCGCCAAACGCTTTTGCGGCTAGCGCTAGTGGACTGATGGGGGACGAGCGCGACCACCGACCAGCTTGCGACCATCCGGTCGCACGAATATCAGCCAGTCGTCGGGGTCCCCTTCTATCGTCCATCCACCCTCGTGGACCAGCCGGTGATGGTACGGGCACAGCCAGACCAAATTGTCCACATCGGTCGGTCCGCCATGAACCCAATGGCGGATATGATGCACATGGCCCCAGCGCCGGCGCTCGCACGACGGAAAGCGGCAGCCCCCGTCACGGCGGCGAATCTTGCGGCACAGCCACGCCGGCGGGGTGCGCCGGGCGCGGCCTACGCCGTCGGGGCCCACGATCTCCGCCCGGGCGTCGCACAGCTGCCGCCACAGCGCGTGAACGCCGATCGGCGGGCCGCCGTCGACGGTGATGACTCCGCCCTCGCCCGACACCGCCGACGCCTCGGCCACGATCACCACGGTTGCCCGGTCGGGCGACGCCTGGGCACCGAGGTACGACGACGCCAGCTCCACCAGCGCGTCCGCGCCCCGGTGTTCGTAGAGGTCGAACAGCCCGGTATCAGGATCGGGCTTGGCCGAGTCGGCGATCCGCTCCAGCGCCGCGGCCACCGTCGCCCCCGCCTCGTCGGGCAGTTTGCCGCGAAGGTGCAGCATGCGGGCCTCAAGGTCCCACCGCCACCGAAGGTGCCGCTGGGCGTGGGCGTCGGACGCCTCGTCCTCCGACACCGGCCGGGCGTGACGGGCCGCCGCCGCGCACTGCGCCGCCGACCACCCGATCGCCTCCTCCGCCAGCGCCTCGTCGGTCTCCGGCGTGGCCAGCCTGGTTAGCGGCACCACCTGGTCGAGCGACAGCCGGCCCTCCTCGAACGCCCCCGCCAGCGCCGGCAGCCCTTCGAGCGCCGCTGCCGTCCGGGCCCAATCCGCGCCGGTGCGGTGGGCAACGCCCAGCCGGTACGCCAGCCATGCCGCCATGGACGTGGCGCCGTCCTGCCTCCACGACCGCCGGCGGTCGTATTCACCCGTCGTCGCCAGCAAACGCCGCTGCGCCGCGCACACGATGTCGTGCAGCTGGTCGATCGCTTCGATGAGCTGGTCATCGCTGCATTCGGTGAATGTGGGCAAGGCGCATTCCCCTCGAAAGTGCTCGGGGAAGCCTCCTTATTATAGAACAGATGTTCGCCACGCGCAAGCCGAAGTTGGATAGATGAGGCGAGGTGCATGGCCGCGTCAGGTGCAGCGTTCCGCCCGGGCCGAGCGGCGCTCGTTGGTGAGCCAGCTGTATCTGCGGGACTCGAAAGCGTCGCCACGACGATGTGGCACACCATGTCGCTAGGGTTTCGGCGGCGCCGGCCACGAGATCGACTGGAGAGAGGTCACCGCGTGGGAGCCTCCGCGGCGGTTGTCGTACCTGTGGCACATCCGCGACGAACTCGTGGAACTGCGCGGCCCGCACGACACGGGCCGCCCTTACGACCGCCGACGCCAACGCGGGCGACTCCGCGGCGCAGGCCACCAACGAGGCGGGGTGGGTGCGCTACCGGGTGGGCAGTGAGACCGCAGACCGTCGCTATCGCCGTCGGCGGCCGATGGCGCTGAACAAGGCGACGAAGAGGGTGAGCTCGACCTCCCCCTTGTCGAAGCGCTCGAAGTAGGCGCCCCAGCGGTCGAGGTCGGCCTCGGTGGCGTGGCCCGCCGCGACCATGGCGTGGCGCGCCGCCCACGCCGGCGTTCGAAGCCCGGGCGGGGCGGCGAAGATGTCGTACCAGCCCCGGTGCTCCACCAGCTCGAGCCCGGCCCCCGTGACCAGTTCGCCCAGGCGCAGGCCGACCGCCATATCGTTGCCACGGGCCGTCTGGAAGTCCCAGTACCGCGCGGACAGGTCGGTCATGTCGGCCCCCGCCGGACGGCTGCGCATGGCGGGGCCGTCGATGTCGACAAGGTACAGGCAGCCGCCGGGCTTGAGCAGCGAGGCGGCATGGTCCACGATCGCTTGCTCGTGGCCGCCGTTGTGGGCCAGGACGTGGCGCATCATGACGACGTCGAAGGACCCGGCGTCGAGGCCGGTGGCGTCGGCGTCGCCGACGTGGCAGTGCACGTTGTCGAGGCCGCGCTTGGCCGCCATCGCCTCGGCCGTGGAGACGGCTTGGGCGTCCTGGTCGACCGCCCACACGGCGCCGTCCGCCCCGACGAGGCGAGCGACCAGCGTCGACATGGCGCCCGGGCCGCAACCGACGTCGGCGACGCGCGCACCCTCGGCGATGCCGACCGTGGCCCATTGCGCGGCCTCCTCCTGGTGGGCGTGTTCGGCCATCCGTTCGTAGCGGGTGACTTCGACGTCGCTCAGGACCAACACGTAATCGCTCATAGGTGGGGAAGCTAAACCGTGGGCATGGAATTCGCACGCGTCGACAACACCCAGGGCGAGCCACCCGGCGAGCTGGCCGAACACTTCCAGGGCCGGGCCCGGTTGCAGCGGTTCGCCAACCCCTTTCCCGGCGAGAACCCGAGCGTGTTCGCCGTCCACTTTGAGGCGGGCGGGCGCACCAAGCCCCACGTCCACGCGGGAGGCCAGCTGCTGCATATCGCCGCAGGTGAGGGAATCATCGGGACGCCCAGTTGGCGCCGCCACGTCAAGGCCGGCGACGTCGTCAGCGTGATGCCTGGCGAGTGGCACTGGCACGGGGCGACGCCGACGTCGCCGATGACGCACGTCACGGTGCAGCTGAGCGGTCCCGACTCGGTCGACTGGAACGTCGACCCGGGCGACTGGGCGGACGGGTACTAGCGGTCGAGGGTGTACGCCGTCATCGACAGCGAGCCGTAGGCGTAGCCGTCGATCAACACGTCCGCGCGCCGGCCCGCCGCTTCGGCCAGGCCGGCCAGGTAGAGCAGGGGGATGAAATGGTCGGGCGTCGGGACGGCCATGGCGAAGTCGGGGTGGCCCTGGAGGTCGATTACCGATCCCGGCGCCGCCGACGTCATGGCCGCGCAGGCGTCCTCGTCGAAGCGGTGGGCCCAGTCGGTCCCCTCGTCGATCTGGCGCGGGTCCATCCGTCCGAGGTTGTGCACGACGTTGCCGCTGCCCACGATGAGCACGCCGGAGTCTCGCAAGGGGGCGAGGCGGCGCCCGAGCTCGAGGTGGTAGTCGAAGTCCTTCACGCCGTTGACGGCGAGCTGCACGACGGGGATGTCGGCCTGCGGAAAGGCGTGCACGAGCACCGACCACGTTCCGTGGTCGATGCCCCAGCTGTCGTCGTCGAGGCCGACCCATGTTGGCTTGACCACGTCGGCGACCTCCGCCGCCAGCGCGGGATCGCCCGGCGCGGGGTAGTCGACGGCGAACAACTCGGGCGGGAAGCCGTAGAAGTCGTGGATGGTGCGGGGCCAGGCCATGGCGGTCAGGGCGGTGGCGTTGATGTACCAGTGTGCGGAGATGACGAGGATTGCGCGCGGCCGGGGGATTGCGGCGCCGAAGGCCGCCCACGCGCGGGTATAGCGGTTGTCCTCGATGGCGTTCATCGGGCTGCCGTGCCCGAAGAACGCCGCCGGCATGTCGCTCACGACGCCGGCTGCTGGCCGGCCGCCAGCTGGTCCCTCACCTGGCGCTTGAGCCGCCACAGGATCGCGCCCATCCCTCGGAGCCGCAGCGACGAGATCGCTTCGCCGAGGCCCATCTTGAGGTAGAAGTCGTCGGGGGTGTCGAGCACCTCGGCGGCTGTCGCGCCGTTCAGTCCCGAGTGCAGGATGCCGGCGAACCCCCGGGTGGTCGGCGCCTCCGCCGGCACCTGAAAGTGCAAGGACACGCGCTCGTCGGCGTCGACCTCGGTGGCGAGGAAGAACGGCGTCTGGCACTCGGGCACCTGCTCGAGCAGCTCCGGGTGGTCGGCGTACTTCTCGGGCAGCGGCGGCACCTTGCGCGAGTACTCGAGCAAGGCCTGCAACCGCAGGTCCTTGGGCGCCGACCCGAAGAGATCGACGATGCGTTGCAGCGGTGGAGCGGTGGCCATCTCGAGAGTCTATAAAACCCGATCTGCGGAGTCGGGAATTGGTCACGAGATTGACAGGTATGCCCGTACGGCAGGATGACTCGTCCCAGCTGGCGGAGTCCGCCCACCCCGAGCGGCTCGTGACCACCGCCTGGCTCGGCCGCCCACCTCCGCGACCCCGGCCTGGTGGTCGTGGAGTCCGTCCGCTCGCCGCAGGAGTACTCGGGCGAGCTGCTGCACACGCCTGCGTACCCGCAGGAGGGCGCTTTGCGCGGCGGCCACATCCCGACGGCCAAGAGCAAGCCGTGGAAGACGGCGGCCAACGACGACGGCACGTTCAAGGACGCCGACGCCCTGCGGGCCATCTACCACGACGAGCTCGGGGTCGGCGTGGACGACGACACGATCGTGTACTGCCGCATCGGGGAGCGCTCGAGCCACCCCTGGTTCGTGCTGACGAAGCCCCTGGGCCACACCAACGTCCGGAACTACGGCGGCTCGTGGACCGAGTGGGGCAACCTCGTCAAGGCCCCGATCGAGAAGACGTACCAAGCCCCGTAGGGGCCGTCAGGTGAGGGCCGGCGAGCCCATCTGGAAGCGGGCCCAGGTGCCGGACACGGTGGAGATCTCCGGAGGGCAGTCCCCCGCGCCCGTGCTGTGGCCGCCGAAGGCGGGGTCGAGGGCCTGACCGCCGTTCAGGCCCGTGGGCCGGTTGAAGTACACGTCGGCCCGGGGATAGGCCGAGCACGACTGCGCGTTGGGGCCGATCCACGCCGCCACCGAGGTGGTGAAGGGGTACACCAGGCCCCAGCTCGGCGAGAGGTTGAGCGTCCCGATAGGGACCCACACGGAGCCGGTCTGATCGAACACCCACGCCCCCCACACGCCGGGTGACAGTTGGTGGACCATCGGGACGTAGAAGCGCCCCGCCTTCCAATCGAAGGGGACGACCGCGTCGCGCGACTTGCCGTCCGGCCCCACGACGGTGAACACGGCGTGCTTCCCTGCCGGGGTGGTGGTGAGCCCCACGAAGCCGAACGCCGTCCCGCCGGTGAAGCTGAACGCGTGGGCGTACAGGTAGGCAGGGGCGAGCTGGCCGGCAGCCGCCTTGGGGTCATTGCCGATGGCCATCCACGCCGCGCTTCCCTCCAGGGTGGTCGTCCCTGGGTGCCACCACATCGTGCGCGCCACCTGCACGGTCAGCGGGCGCGAGGAGATCGAGGTCCCGATCCGCTGGCGGGAGCCGCCGTCCACCCACTCGGCCTGGGCCGGGCAGGGGGCGCTGTACCCGACGCCGACGCCGATCGGGGTGGCCGCCGTCCCGTCCAGCACGGGCCGCCCGAACCAGGCGTCCGCGGCGGGGATCTGGTCGCAGTCGTCGGCGTTCCCGAACCACTCGGTCCATTGGCCCACCCCGCTGATTCCGCCAGACGCGGAGGGGACGAGGATGGCGCCGACCGGTGCGAGCCGCGCGCCCGAACCGTCTTGGATCTCGACGTTCCACCAGTAGGCGTCCCGCGAGGCGTCACGGTCGCCCCGCCACAGGCGAAACGTGTAGTCGGTGTGGGGCTGCCAGTCGAAGGCGACCATCGCGGTGTAGCCCACGCCCTCACCGTCGAAAGGGCCGCACGCCACCAGGTTGGGCACACTGGGGCAGGACGCATCCAGGGCGTTCCACCACGAGAACAGCGCCACCTTGGCCGGCGGGTACGAGCGCGTCTGGAGCCCGAGGTACCCGCCGCTGGGGCTGGACGAGAGGTGGAACTGGTTCGCCCAATACACGTTCGCCGGCCGCTGCCAAGGCTGGGCGACGGGGTCGAGGGCGATGTTGTACGCGACCCGTAGCTCGGTGGCGCCGCCGCCGCCCGGCGTGGCCCAGTCGGCGTGCGGCAACCCGGGCGCCACCGACGCCTGCGCCGGCAGCGCGCGGAGGCTCCAGCTGACGGCCATGACGGCCATCAGCGCCAGGGCGCGGCGGGTCGACGTGCTCGATCTCACTCCCGGGAAGATCGGCCCGCCGGGGCCGTTCCTGAAGGGTCAGGGCTTCTGGAGGACGTAGAGCAGCACGACGCGACCGCCAGCGCGGTCGCCGCGGTGGAACTTGCGCAGGATCGTGAAGCCGATGTCCCCGATGACGGCGTCGAGATCGGGCTCGGAGTACTCGTGCACATGGCCGAACTGCCCGTCCCGCTCGCGCTCGAGCCCATCGCCTCCTTCCTGGACTGGCCCGGCGACGAGCTGGACGAGGCGAGCTTCCTGGCCGAGCTGCTCGACCGGACGGGCGCCCTGCTCCTGTTCGACGTGGCCAACCTGTATGCGAACGCCCGCAACCCCGGCGCCGATCCGACCGACGTGCTCGATCGCTTACCCCTGGAGCGCATCGCCTACGTCCATGTGGCCGGCGGTGTGGAGCGCTGTTAGGGACTGGGCCGGCCGCCGCCGGTTTCGACCCGGACCGTTTGAACGCGGCAGCGGCCGCGCTGGCCGACAAGCGTTCCGGTTTCAAGAAGCCCATAGACGACCGGCTATAAGACCTGCGTACACTGGTAGCGCCGTGTACGACATGTCCATCGAAGTTCTCGACGGCTCGTTTCCCGCGACCCTCTGGTCCGAAGCCCACATCGACAACTTGATCGAGGCCGCCCTGCGCCACGGCGCCACCGACTGGTCGTCGCGTGCGCTCCGGTGGGGTGTGGTCGTGGAACTGCGGTTCACCAACGAGGAGCAGTGGGAGCGGTTCCGGGCCGACGCCGCCGTGCAGGCGGCCCTCGACGCGGTGCCCAACCCCGACGGCCTGCTGATCTACCGCGGCTGGGGCGGCAGCTCCTCACCGCGCGAGCCCCGCCGGCCGCGTCCCTTGGCCGGCGCCGGTGCGGCTGCGCTTCCGCTGCCGCTCGACGACATCTTCGTCGAGCCGTTGCAGTCACGGGCGCCGCGCGTGCTCGTCCTGCGCTGAGCGACCTCGCCGCCCTGTTCCGGCGGGCGGTGGACGGGTTCGGCGCGCGGGTCCGCTCAGTGGGTGACGCGCAGTGGGACGCGCCGACGCCCAACTCCGACTGGGACGTGCGCGCCCTGGTCAACCATCTGGTGAACGAGGCTCGGTGGGCGCCGCCGCTGTTCGACGGCGCCACGATGGCCGAGGTCGGGGATCGCTTCGACGGCGACCTCCTGGGCGACGACCCCCAGGCGGCGTGGGCCGAGGCGGCGGAAGGCGCGGTGGCGGCGGCCGCGGCCGACGGGGCGCTCGAGCGCACCGTCCACCTGTCCTTCGGTGACTTCCCGGGCGAGTTCTACCTGTCCCAGCTGATCACCGACCACGTGATCCACGCCTGGGACCTGGCCCGGGCGATCGGGGCGGACGAGTCCCTCGACCCTGAGCTGGTGGGGTGGGTGTACGACTTCCTGGCCCCCCAGGTGGAGGGCTGGCGCGAGGCGGGGGCGTTCGGTCCGGCGGCGGAGGCGCCCGCGGACGCCGACCTCCAGACCCGGTTGCTGGCGCTGACGGGCCGCCGGGCCTTCTAGCTACCGCCTGACGCATTCCCGAAACCATCCCCGGCTCGACGCGGCCCGCGCCGGCCTGCGACCGCGTTCTGGGCCAGCGTCATGCAAGATGCTCGATCCCGGCGGCGACCCCGTCGAGCTGTTCGCCGCGCTCTAGAAGTGCGTCTTCAGCGCCCGCAGGTCGTCGATGATGTCCTGGAACTGGTCCCCGAAATCGTCCAGTTTGTCGATGATGTCGTCAATCTTGCTGTCGACGTTGGTGGACGGTGAGGTGATCGGGGGCATCGTCGGCGGCGGCTGGGTCGGCGGCGGCTGGGTCGGCGGCGGCTGGGTCGGCGGCGGCTGGGTCTGCGGCGGCTGCGTCGGCGGGGGGATCGTCGGGACCGAGGGGATGGTGAAGCCCCCCGGCGGCATCGTCGGCGGCGGGGGGAACGTCGGCAGCGTGAACCCCGGCGGCAGGGTTGGAGGCGGGGGGACCTGCGAGTCGGCCCGGCCCGACACGAACAGCGTCACCACGAAAACCGTGCCGCCGGCGATGACCGCGGCTCGTTTGACCGACCGATTCATGCCCACCCCCACGTTCGCCTGAGCGGCCGCCAGTCTACCCGGCGACGAGCCCCCGGGCGGCGTTGGCGATGGCGGAGGCGTCGATGCCGGCGGCGGCGATGAGCTCGTCGGGCTTGCCGGACGTCGGCATGTCGGCGACACCCAGCGCCTTGACGTGGAGGGGGCCGTCGTGGACGGCGAAGCACTCCATCACCGCGTCGCCCAGACCGCCCTCGGGCCAGTGGTCCTCGGAAACGGCGATGCGGCCCCCGCAGTCGGCGGCCGCCTGGCGGATGGTGGCGGCGTCGATGGGCTTGACCGAGTAGGCGTCGATGACCCGGGCGGCGATGCCGTCGGCGGCGAGGGCGTCGGCCGCCTTGATCGCCTCGTGGAGGGTGATGCCGGCCCCGATGAGGGCGACCTGGTCGTTGGCGCTCGAACGCACGACCTTGGACCCGCCCACCGGGAAGGACTCGCTCGCCTCGTAGATCACCGGGGTGGCGGCCCGGGTGGTGCGCATGTAGGCGATGCCCTTGAGGTCGGCCATGGTCGCCACCAGGGCGGCCGCCGAGGTGGCGTCGGACGGGTACAGGACCGTCGAGGTGTGGATGGCCCGGAACGACGCCAGGTCTTCGAGCGCCATCTGGGAAGGACCGTCCTCGCCGATCGAGGACCCGGCGTGAGAGCCGGCCACGCAGATGTCGGCGCGCGAGACGGCGGCCATGCGCACGAAGTCGTACGCCCGGGACAGGAAGGCGGCGAAGGTGGAGGCGAACGGCCGCCATCCCCGCACCTGCAGCCCGACCGCGGTGGCGATCATTTGCTGCTCGGCGATGTAACACTCGACGTAGCGGTCGGGGTGGGCGAAGCGGAAGATCTCCGAGAACGTGGAGTTGGAGACCTCGCCGTCGACGGCCACGACGTCCTGGCGGGCGCGGCCGAGGGCGGCCAGCGCGTCGCCGTAGGCCTTGCGGGTGGCGACTTCCTTGCCCATTTCGTAGGCCGGCAGCTGGAGGTCGCCCGTCATCCCGCTCACAAGGGGCTTTGACGGAGCCCCTTCGGGTTTGGCCACGGCGACGGTGATCCCACGGTCGCCGCCCAGGTACTCCACGGCCTCTTGCCACCGCTCGACGGGCTTGCCGTGGGCGTTCTCCTGGTCCTCGACCCAGGGGACGCCGGCGCCCTTCTTGGTCTTGGCCACGATCACCGTCGGCTTGCCCTTGGTCGCCTCGGCCTCGGTGAAGGCGGCATCGACCTCGCCGGCGTCTTGGCCGTCGATGACGATCACGTGCCAGCCGAAGGCCTCCAGGCGGCGCTGGTACTTGTCGAGGTCCCACCCGATGCGGGTGGCGCCGGACTGGCCCAGGCGGTTGACGTCGATCATGGCGCAGATGTTGTCGAGCCCCCAGAAGGAGGCCGCCTCGAACGCCTCCCACATCGAGCCCTCGGCCATCTCCGAGTCGCCGCACAGGACCCACACCCGGCTGGGCGAGTCCTCCAGCTTCTTGGCCGTGTAGGCCACGCCCACCGCGATGGGAAGGCCCTGGCCCAGCGAGCCGGTGGCGACATCCACCCACGGCAGGCGAGGAGTCGGGTGGCCCTCCAGCAGCGAGTTGTGCTGGCGGTAGGTGTCCAGCTCGGCTGCGGTCACCGCCCCCACCGCCTTGTAGACGGCGTACAGCAGGGGCGAGGCGTGGCCCTTGGAGAAGATCAGGTGGTCGTTCGCGGGGTTGTCGGGGTCGGCCCAGTCGTACCGGAGATGGCGAGCGACCAGCACCGCCAGCAGCTCGGCGGCCGACATCGAGGAGGTCGGGTGGCCCGATCCGGCCTGGCCGCTCATCCGCACCGCGTCCACGCGGAGCTGCTGGGCAAGCTCGTGGAGGTCGACGTCGCTGTTGGTCATGGTGTCGCTCATGGCCGACAGCCTATGGGGCGGCAGCGGTCCCCCGTGCGGGGGGTTCGCGAGGTTAGAGCTGGACTACGCCGTGAGCAGGTCGCGGCCGCCGCGCGCCGAGCGCCGGCGCAGCTTGGCGATGGCTTTCAGCTCGGCCTGCCGCACGCCTTCGCGGGTGAGCCCGAAGCACTCGCCGACCTCCTCGAGGGTGCGGGGCTTGCCGCGGTCGAGGCCGTAGCGCAGGCACAGGATCTCCCGCTCCCGAGGCTCGAGCACCGAGAGCAGCTCGTTGACCTGGGCGGGCAGCATGGCGTCAAGGGCGGCCACGTCGGGCGCCACCGAGCCGGTGTCCTCCACCATCTCGCCCAGCTCGATGTCGTCCTCGTTGATCCGGTCGGACAGGGAGAGCGGGTCCGCCAGGTAGGGGATCAGCTCCTCCACCTTCTTCGACGGCAGCGAGGCGGCCGTCGCCAGTTCCGACGGCGTCGGGGTCCGGCCGTTGCGGACCTCGAAGGCGGTGTTGGCGATGCGGATGGCGAGCAACTGGTCGCCGGCGTGCACCGGGAGCCGGATGGTGCGGCCCGTGTTGGCGATGCCGCGGGCAATGGTCTGGCGGATCCACCATGTGGCGTAGGTCGAGAACTTGAACCCCCGGCGGGGGTCGAAGCGCTCGACGGCGTGGATCAGGCCGAAGTTGCCCTCTTGGATCAAGTCGAGGAGGGGGAGACCCGAGGACTGGTACTTCTTGGCGATCGACACGACCAGCCGGAGGTTGGCCCGCACGAAGCGCCGGGCCGCGTCGTCGGCGAGGCGCTGGCGCTCCTCGAGCTCCGCGAGCCGCGAGGAATCGACTCGGTCGCCCAGCTTGGCCAACTCGGTCGCGGCCCTTCGGCCCGCCAGCACCAATTCGCCAAGGTGGACCTCGTCGGCCCGAGTCAGGAGTGGATGCTTCCCGATGTCGTTTAGGTAGAGCTGGAGGAGGTCTTCCTCCTCGCCGCTCCACCCGCGCTGCTTGCCCAACGTGGATGTACTCCCCCTTGCACCCTCACGCTACCAGAGCACCTACCGCTTGCAATAGTGCAGGTGGCCCCTTTTCCACCGGTTATCCGCCGCCGGCGCCGAACACGGATGAGAGTTCCTCGGGGACGGCCGCGTCGAGCTGGGAGTAGGTGCACGATCTCGGGTCGCGGTCCGGCCGCCAGCGCACCAGCGACGTGGCGTGGCGGAAGCGGTCGCCTTGGAGGTGGTCGTAGGCGACCTCGACGACCTTCTCGGGACGCACGGGCTCCCACGACATGTCCCGGCCCGCGTTCCAGCGGGACTGGCTGCCGGGCATGCGGCTGGCTGGTCCCGCCGCCGCGTCGGCCGCCAGCGACGCCCACTCCTTCCACGGGTGGTCGTCGAGGGCGGCGTCGCGCAGAGGCGTCACGTCGGCCAGTAGCTCCTTCTGGCGGGCCACCGAGAAGCCCGACGCCACGCCGACGTGGTGGAGCGTGCCCTGGTCGTCGTAGAGGCCGAGGAGCAGCGACCCGACCACGCCGCCCGACTTATGCCAGCGGAAGCCGGCCACCACGCAGTCGGCGGTGCGGGCATGCTTCACCTTGAGCATGAGGCGGTCGTTTTCCTTGTAGGGCAGGTCCTCGCGCTTGGCCACCACCCCGTCGAGCCCCGCCCCCTCGAAGCGGTCGAACCAGTCCCGGGCGACGTCGCGGTCGCGGGTGGCGGGGGTGAGGTGCACGGGCGGGGTGACGCCGGCCAGCGCGGCCTCGAGGGCCGTTCGCCGGTCGTGGAAGCGATGTTCCCGGAGGTCGTCGTCGCCCAATGCGAGCAGGTCAAAGGCCACGAAGGAGGCCGGCGTCTGCTCCGCCAGGAGTTTGATTCGCGAGGCGGCGGGGTGGATGCGCTGGAGCAGGGCCTCGAAGTCGAGGCCGCCGTCGGTGGCGATCACGATCTCGCCGTCCACCACGCATTGGGCGGGGAGCTGCGCCTTCAGGGGCCCGATCAGCTCCGGGAAGTACCGCGTGAGCGGCTTCTCGTTGCGGCTGCCCAGCTCGACCTCGTCGCCGTCGCGGAACACGATGCAGCGGAACCCGTCCCACTTGGGCTCGAAGACCAGGTCGGCGGCGTCGGGGAACTCGCGGGCCAGTTTGGCGAGCATCGGTTTCACGGGGGGCATGACCGGGAGGCGCACTGGGCAATGATCGCGTACCCCAATGTCTGTCCCCCTCGCGACCTACCGACTGCAGCTCCACGCCGGCTTTGGCTTCGACGAGGTCGCCGCCGTCGCGCCCTACCTGGCTGCGCTCGGCGTCAGCCACGTGTACTGCTCGCCGTACCTGCAGGCCGCGCCCGGGAGCCAGCACGGCTACGACGTTGTCGACCACTCGCGGCTGAACGAGGAGCTCGGGGGCGGGGCGGGGTTCGAGCGCATGACCAAGGCGCTGGCTGAGCACGGGCTGGCGCACGTCGCCGACGTCGTGCCGAACCACATGTCGGTGGCGGCCGGGAGGCGGAACCGGTGGTGGTGGGACGTGCTGGAGAACGGCCCGTCGAGCCGCTGGGCGGCGTTCTTCGACGTCGACTGGTCGCGTACCGATCCCCACGTGCTCCTGCCCGTCCTCGGCGACCACTACGGCCGGGTGCTCGAGTGGGGCGAGTTCCGGTTGGAGCGCGAGGGGGGCTCGTTCGTCGTCCGCTACTTCGAGCACGAAGCGCCGGTCTCGCCCCGGACGCTCGACGAGTTGCTGGGGGCGGCGGCCGCGGCGTGCGACTCCGAGTCGGAGGAGCTGGCCAGCGTCGCGGTGGCGTTCGGGCGGCTGCCTCTGGCGTCGGCCACCGACCGTGCCAGCGTCGACGAACGCCACCGGGACAAGGAGGTGCTGCGGGCAAGGCTGGCGCGGTTGCTCGAGGAGGAGCCGGCGCTGGCCGCGGCGGTCGACCGGGAGGTGGCGGCCGTGAACGCCGACATCGACCGACTGGACGCCCTGCTGGTGCGGCAGAACTACCGGTTCGCGTTCTGGCGGACGGCCGGGCAGTCGATCGACTACCGCCGCTTCTTCGACATCAACGAGTTGGTCGGTCTGAACATGGCCGATCCTCAGGTGTTCGAGGAGTCCCATGACCTGGTGTTGCGTCTCGCCACCGACGTACGCGTCGACCATCCCGACGGGCTGCGCGATCCCCAGGCCTACTTCGACCGCTTGCGAGCGCACGTGGGGGAAGGCGCCTACGTGGTGGCGGAGAAGATCCTTGAGACGGGCGAGCGCTTGCCGCCGTCGTGGCCCGTCCACGGTACGACGGGGTACGACTTCCTCAACCAGGCGCTGGGGTTGTTCGTCGATCCGGCGGGCGAGGCGCCGCTCACCGAGTTGTACCGCGACTTCACCGGCGAGGAGCCGGACTTCGGCGTCGTCGCCTACCGGGCCAAGCAGGAGATGATGCGGGGGACGCTGGCCGCCGATCTGGACCGGCTCACCGCCCTGGCCGTGGCCGTGTGCGAGGCTCGCCGGTCGTACCGGGACTACGCCCGGCGCGAAGTGCACGACGTCTTGCGCGAGGTGGCCGCCTGCTTCGGGGTGTACCGGACCTACGTGGCGCCGCGCCGAGGTCCCTCGGAGGCGGACGTGGCCGCGGTCGAGGCGGCCGTCGGCGAGGCGAGCCGGCGCCGGCCCGAGTTCGACCCCATGCTCCTGGCGTTCGTGCGGGACCTGCTGCTGGGTTGCGTCCACGGCGAGGACACGGCCAAGGACGACCTGGTCCTGCGGTTCCAGCAGTTCAGCGCCCCGGTCATGGCCAAAGGCGTGGAGGACACCGCCTTCTACCGCTACTTCCGGCTGGCGGCGCTGAACGAGGTCGGCGGCGACCCGGGCCGGTTCGGGGTCACGGTCGAGGAGTTCCACGCCCACAACGCCCGGATGGCCCGCGAGTGGCCGGCCACCATGCTGGCGTCGTCGACCCACGACACCAAGCGCAGCGAGGACGTCCGCCTGCGGATGGCGCTGCTCTCGGAGGTGCCCGAGGCGTGGGGGGCGGCGGTGCGGCGGTGGTCGGAGGGGAACGGTCGGTACGGGCCCGTCGACGCCAACACCGAGTACCTGCTCTACCAGACCTTGGTCGGGGCCTGGCCGCTTCCGGTCGAGCGGGCCGCCGCCTACCTGCTCAAGGCAGTAAAGGAGGCCAAGCGCCAGACCTCTTGGGTGGCGCCTGACCCCGGGTACGAGGACCAGGTGGCGGCGTTCGTCGCCGGCGCGCTGGGGGACGGCGAGTTCGTGGCCGACCTGGAGGCGTTCGTGGCGCCGCTGGTGGAGGCGGGCCGGGTGGCGTCGCTGGCGCAGACGCTGCTCAAGCTCACCTCGCCGGGCGTGCCCGACATCTACCAGGGGACCGAGCTGTGGGACCTGAGCCTGGTCGACCCCGACAACCGCCGGCCGGTGGACTACGACGAGCGGCGCCGGTTGCTGGAAGCCGGCGGGCACCCGAAGCAGCGGTTGATCGCCCGGGCGCTGGCGGTGCGCCGGGCTCGGCCGGGCGCCTTCGCGCCGGGCGCGCCGTACGGGCCGCTGTACTCCGAGGGCGAGATGGCCGGGCACGCAGTGGCGTATGTGCGGGGCGGCGAGGCGGTGGTCGTCGTCCCCCGGCTCGTCGTCGGGCTGGGCGGGGAGTGGGGAGATGCCTCGGTCGCGCTGCCGCCGGGGCGGTGGGTCGACGAGCTGGCCGGCGGCGGTCGGCGGTGGGAGGGGCGGGTGTTGCTGCGCGAGCTGCTGGCCGGGTCTCCGGTGGCGCTGTTGGGGCGCGTCGGCTGATGCGGGTGTGGGCGCCGAACGCGGGCGCCGTCGACCTCCTGCACGACGGGTCCCGAACCGCGATGAGGCGAGTGGGCGGAGGCTGGTGGGCGGCGGACGTCGACCGCGTGGCGAGGTACGCGTTCTCGTTGGACGGCGGGCCGCCCCGGCCTGATCCCCGTTCGCGGTCGCAGCCGGAGGGGCCGCACCGCCCGTCGGCGGTGGTCGACCTGCCGACGCCGACGCCGACGCCGACGCCATGGGCGGGTCGCTCACTCGACGGCGCGGTGGTCTACGAACTGCACGTCGGCACGTTCTCGGAGGAGGGCACGTTCGCGGGCGTGGCCGAGCATCTCGACCACCTGGTGGACGTCGGCGTCACCCACGTCGAGCTGATGCCCGTCGCCGAGTTCCCGGGGCGGTGGGGGTGGGGGTACGACGGCGTGGACCTGTACGCCCCGCACCATGCGTACGGAGGGCCGGCGGGGTTGCGGACGTTGGTGGACGAGTGCCACCGCCGGGGCCTCGCTGTCCTGCTCGACGTCGTCTACAACCACCTCGGCCCGTCGGGGAACTACCTGGGCGAGTTCGGGCCCTACTTCACCGACCGGTACGGCACGCCATGGGGGTGGGCGGTCAACCTCGACGGCCCGGATAGCGACGAGGTGCGGGCCTTCGTCGTCGACAATGCCCGCATGTGGCGGCAGGACTACGGGATCGACGGCCTGCGCCTCGACGCCGTCCACGCCATCTTCGACTTCTCCGCCGCGCACGTGCTGGAGGAGCTGAGCGCGCTCGGGGGCGTGATCGCCGAGAGCGACCTGAACGACCCGCGGCTGGTGCGGGAGGTGGCGGTGGGCGGGTACGGGCTGACCGCCCAGTGGAGCGACGACTACCACCACGCCCTCCACGCAGTCCTCACCGGCGAGCGGACCGGCTACTACGGCGACTTCGGCTCGCTGGCGCAGCTGGCCAAGGCCCTGACCCGCGGGTTCGTCTACGACGGCGGCTACCAGCCTTCCCGACGACGTCGCCACGGCCGCCCGCTCCCGCCCGACGTGCCCGCCCACCGGCTGCTCGCCTACGCCCAGACCCACGACCAGGTGGGGAACCGGGCCCAGGGGGAACGGCTGAGCATGCTGGTGGACGACGGGCGGCTGCGGATCGCAGCGGCGCTGACGCTGCTGTCGCCGTTCACGCCCATGCTGTTCCAGAGCGAGGAATGGGGCTCGGCCACGCCGTTCCAGTACTTCACCGACCATGACGACCCCGACCTGGGGCGAGCGGTGTCGGAGGGGCGGCGGCGCGAGTTCGCCGCGTTTGGGTGGGCGCCCGAGGACGTGCCCGACCCCCAGGACCCGGCCACCTTCGAGCGGTCCAAGCTGGACTGGGCCGAGGTCGCCAAGTCGCCCCACGCCGAGCTGCTGAACTGGCACCGGGAGCTGATCGCCCTGCGCCGCCAGCACCGCCTCCACGAGGGCGGCTTCGAGAGCGTGGACGTGCGCTACGACGAGGACGAGGGTTGGTTCGTGATGGATCGGGGCTCGGTGCGGGCGGAGTGCAACCTGCGCGACTCGACCGTCCGGGTGCTGGGTTAGCCGCCAGCAACTTCGGAGGGTTGACCACCCCATCCGGTGGTGAATGCGCCGAAGTTCGCCGGCAGCTAAGGGTTCAGGACGACGACGGTGATTGTGCTCTCGTCGCTGAGGCGGGGGTTGCCGCCGTCGCCAGGATCGGCGATCGTCGCTACGGCGAAGGCCTTGCTGGTCACGGTGATGGTGAAGGTCATCTCCTGGCTGGCCTTGGGGCTGGCCGGCTCGACGGCGACCTCGAGCGTCAGGGCGAGCTGACCGGCCCCGGGTCCCAGCGGAACGAGTAGATCGCCCACCCGGCCTCTTCCCTTACTGTGGGCGGATGGCTGACACCGAAAAGCCCGTCATCACGGTCCCGTCCGGCACGTCCCCGCCGAGCATCCTGGTCATCGAGGACCTGGCCGAGGGGGATGGCCCCGAGGCCACTAACGGCCAGAACGTCAAGGTGCACTACGTGGGCGTGGCCTGGAGCACCGGGAAGCAGTTCGACGCCTCGTGGGACCGGGGCCAGCCCTTCGGCTTCCCGCTCGGCGGCGGCCGGGTCATCTCCGGTTGGGACCAGGGCGTGAAGGGCATGAAGGTCGGCGGGCGCCGCAAGCTCACCATCCCGCCCGACCTCGGCTACGGCGCCCAGGGCGCCGGCGGCGGCGTCATCAAGCCGAACGAGACCCTGGTCTTCGTCGTCGATCTCTTGGGCGTCGGCTGACGCGGAACTCCCAGCACGGCGCGTGCCAGTGCCGGCGCAGGTCCGGCTCGGCGGGCGGCACGACCACCAGGTGGCCGACGCCGACGCCGATCTCCTGGTTGCAGCCCGGGCACAGGTAGGCCTTGCGGGCCTGGTAGGGCTGCACCTTCTGGACTACTGGTGGCTGCTCGTCCACGCCACCAGGTCGTCCGCGGACAGGCGGTTGACGATGCGCTCGACGGGCACGCCCGACTGCGCGGCCATGGCGCAGCCGTTGGGCTGCCACTCGAGCTGTCCGGGGGCGTGCGCGTCCGTGTCGATCGAGAACCGGCAGCCTGCCTCGACCGCCTTGTGGAGGAGGCGCAGGGGCGGGTCCAGCCGCTCGGGCCGGCAGTTGATCTCGACCGCGGTGTCGGTGACGGCGCACGCGGCGAACACCTTCTCGGCGTCGAAGGTCGACTCGGGGCGGCCGCGGGCCGTCAGGAGGCGGCCCGTGCAGTGGCCCAGGATGTCGCTGTGGGGGTTGGCGATGGCCCCCAGCATCCGGCGGGTCATGGCGGGCGCCTCCATGCGGAGCTTGGAGTGGACGCTGGCGACGACGACGTCCAGGCGCTCCAGCAGCTCGTCCTCCTGGTCGAGCGAGCCGTCGTCGAGGATGTCGACCTCGATCCCGGTCAGGATCCGGAACCCGGGGGCGAGGTCCTCGTTGAGGGCGGCGACGACGTCGAGCTGCTCGCGCAGGCGCTCCGGGGAGAGGCCGCGGGCCACCGTCAGCCGGGGGGAGTGGTCGGTGAGGGCCATGTACCGGTGTCCCAAGGCACGCGCCGACGCAGCCATCACATCGATGGGGCTCCCGCCGTCGGACCAGTCGGAGTGCACGTGGCAGTCGCCCTGGAGCGCGGTGCGGATGGCCGCGGCCCGCTCGTCACCCGGGTCCCCGACCGTGCCCAGCTCCTCCTCCAGCTTGGCCAGGTACTTCGGCGTCTCGCCCGCCAGGGCCTCCAGCACGACCGTTTCGGTGACCTGGCCGATCCCGGGCAGGTCGCGCAGTCGGCCGCGTTGGGCACGGGATACCAGGTCGGCCGCGTCGAGGTCACGCAGCGTGGCCGAGGCGCTCCGGAACGCCCGGACGCGGTAGGTCGGCGCGCTGGACAGCTCCAGCAGGTACGCGATGCGATCGAGGGCTTCCAGGGGGTCTACGGCAGGAGCGTACCGTCGCGTTCGCTCCCATGACCGTGCTCGCCGTGCTGGCCGACACCCACATCCGCCGCGGTTCGTCGCGCCGCCTCCCGGACGCCGCCTACGCGTTGCTGGAGGGGGCGGACGTGATCCTGCACGCCGGCGACATCGTCGTGAGCGATGTCCTCGACGAGCTGCGGGGCTTCGCGCCCGTGCACGCCGTGCTGGGGAACAACGACGTCGAGCTGGCCGGCTTGCTGGCCGAGACGTGGGTGGACGACGTCGGCGGCGTGCGCATCGGCATGGTGCACGACTCAGGGCCGGCGGCGGGCCGGCCGGGGCGGATGCGGCGGCGGTTCCCGGACGCGGAAGTGGTCGTGTTCGGGCACAGCCACATCCCCTGGGACGAGGAGGGCCTGGACGGCCAGCTCCTGTTCAACCCCGGGTCGGCGACCGAGCGGCGGGCGCAGCCCCAACACACGATGGGGGTGCTGGTGGTCGAGGACGGCCGCGTCGTGCGCCACCAGATCCTGGTGGTCTAGCCCCTCCGCGGCGCGGGGTTAGGCGCCGCCCGGAAGGGCGTGCGCCGTGGCCTGCGTGGCACGGAACGCATTAGACAGCCCGGCAGAGCTCCTCGTGGAGCTTTTCGCTCTCGGCGCTCGGCTCGAGGTCGAACTCCCCCAGGCGGGCGACGAGGGACCGGAAGGCGGCGTCGGCCTGATCGGGACGGGCGAGCTTGGCGTGGAGGCGCATGATCCGGCGGTAGAGCTGCTCGGCCAGGGGGTCGATGTCGACGGCCTGCTCGAGCGCCTGGAGGGCGCCGCGCACGTCGCCGGTCACGAGCCTGGTGGCGGCCAGCGAGACGAGCACGTCGACGGCACGGCCCCGCAAGTCCTCCCGGGGGACCTCGGCCCATGGCCACTCCGCGCCCGTCAGCAACTCCCCGCTGTACAGCCCGGCGGCCTGCTGGAGCGCGTCCGCCCACGACGGTTCGCCGCTCTGGGCGCCGGCGGTGGCGAGCGAGCTCTCGAAGCGCCACAGGTCCACTTCGAACAGCGGCTCGATGCGGTAGCGGTCGCCCTCCCGCTCGATGACCTTGAGGTCGGAGTTCTCGGTGGCGGAGCGGAGGCGGCTGCGCAGGTTGCCCAGCGCCGTCCAGAACCATTCCGACCCCCGCCGCGGGTCGGCCTCCGGCCACAGCGCCTCGGTGGCCTCCTCCAGCGACGTGCCCTCGGGGTGCAGCAGGTAGAACGCCAGCAGCTCGCGCGCCTTGGCCCGGAGGCCGGAGCGCACCTCGCGGCCGTGGACGTCGATGCGGTAATTGCCGAGGAGCCGGACATTAATGACGGGCGCTTCGGCGGGCACGGCCTCGAAGGGCTCGTCTGCGGGCTGCGCTGCCGCGTCGCCCTCCAGGTCGCTGCGGGCCGAGGCCAGGACGTCGAGCAGTTCGACGGCGGGATCCCGGTCGACGGTGAACATGCGGGCGCCGAGGAGCGTGTCGGCGTGGATTTCGGGGATGACGCTGGCCACCCGGGCCGGACCTTGCAACCGGAGCGAGAGCATCCCCACGAGCGGAGCGTCGACGAACACCCCGGTGATCCCCACGCGGGCGCCGTCGTCGAGCAGGGTCGCCAGGCGACCGGCCTCGAGGGTGGTCATCTCGGCCGCCGCCACGATGACCAGCGGCAGGGGCTCGTCGGGACGCTGCGCCCGGTAGGACGCGAGGTCGTCGACGCCGGCGTCGGCGAACAGCTTGGTGCGACGCGACGCCTCCGCCTGCAGGCCGCCCAGGACCGATGTGATGTCCCGGGCCCGGCCGAGGCCGGGGAAGGTCGTCTGGGCCGGGAACAGGTCGCCGACGACGATGACCCGGGCCGTCTCGTGGCGGTTGTCGGCGAGGAACGTCAGCAGCAACGCCCGAGCCACCTCCTTGGCCCGCGGGCCCACGAGGCAGACGCCGCCCACGTCGCCCAGCGGGATGGTGACCTCGTGGCCGTCCTTCTCGCCGACGGGGATGACGCCGGGGTCGGCGGACGCCGCCGTGGCGGCCCCGTTGGTCGCCTGCCGGCGGGCGAGGGCGAACCATTCGAGCTTGCGGGTCAGCTCGCTTGCGAACGGGTCGCGGCGGTGCAGCCCGGCGGTGGGCGGCCCGGCCCGGCGCCGGCGCCGGCGGCGGAGGCGGGCGCGCC
>JAHFUQ010000301.1 GCA_023265045.1 Acidimicrobiia bacterium | reverse complement strand
GTCGATGCTGCGCGCCTTTCCGGACGCACCGCTGCACACGTCGCTGTACTGGCCCTCGGGCACGTTCCCGGCGTTCGCGGCTGCGGACGTGCACACGATGCCGATCGACCGGATCGGGCTGTTCCGCCGCCACCACCGGCTTGCCTTCCCGTTCCTGGCCCGGTCGTTCTCGACCCACGAGGTCGACGCCGACGTCGTCTTGTGCAGCTCGAGCGGGTGGGCCCACGGCATCCACACCACCGGCCGCAAGGTCGTCTACTGCTATTCGCCGGCCCGCTGGCTCTACTACGGCGACACCTATCTCGGAGGCGGCCGGAAGCTGCTGGCCGGGCCCGCCCTGGCGGCGGCCCGCGCCGGGCTGGTGCGCTGGGACCGCAAGAGTGCCGGTACCGCCAGTTGTTACCTCACGTCGTCGGTGATCGTGCGCGATCGCATCCGGGAGACCTACGGCATCGAAGCCGAGGTGGTGCCGCCGCCCCACTCGCTCGACACCACCCTGCCGCAACGCCCGGTCGAGGGTGTGGATGCCGGATTCTTCCTCATCGTGGCCCGACTCCTCGCCTACAAGAACGTCGATTCGGTGGTGGCCGCCTTCGCCGCCCTGCCGGGCCGGCGTCTTGTGGTCGTCGGCACCGGGCCCGAGACAGCCCGTCTGCGACGGCTGGCCGGCGCCAACGTCACCCTGGTCGGTCGGGCCGACGACGAACAGTTGCGCTGGCTCTACGCCAACTGCACCGCCGTGATCTCCGCCGGCTACGAGGACTACGGGCTCACCCCGATCGAGGCGGCCTCCTTCGGGCGCCCGGCGGTCGTCCTGCGCGGCGGCGGCTTTCTCGACACCGTGATCGAGGGCGAGACCGGCGTGTTCTTCGACCAACCCTCGCCGATGGCGGTGGCGGCGGCCGTCCGCCAGTTGTGCGGGTCGCCGTGGCCGGAGGCCAGGCTGCGCTCGCACGCCCGGAGTTTCGGCGAGGCGGCGTTCACCCGGCGGCTGCGCGAGATCGTCCTCGGCGAGCCGCCGGCCCTCCCGGCTGCGCCGCCCCGGGCCCCGGCGGCGTCGACGCTCGGGACCGGTCGGGTCCGGTAGCACTAGCCTGTGCCCACGTTGCAAGAGTCCCAGTCGTCAGAGCTGGACCTTCGCGCCTTCCTGCGCATCCTGCGGCGCCGGCTGTGGGTGCTGGTCCTCGTGCCGGTCGTCGTGGCCGGCGCCAGCCTCATCACGGCCGGCGTGAAGACGCCGAAGTACCGGGCGAGTGCGGAGCTGCTCATCGGGCGTACCCAGGCCGAGACGATCTTCAACCCGCTGGCGGCCGCCTACATCGATCCGTCACGGTCGCTGGCGAACCAGATACGGGTCCTGCAGAGCGACGAGGTGGCCCAGCAGGCCCGGGACAAGCTCGGCTTCGCCGCCGTGGTGACCGCCCGGGCATCGGCCACGGAGGACGTCATCACGCTGAGCGCCGTCGATGTCGACGCCAAGCGCTCGGCGACGATCGTGAACGCCTACGCCAAGGCGTACCTCGACTACCGGCGGACCTCGGGCGAGAGCGAGATCCTCACCGCCCAGACGGAGCTCCGCCGCCAGATCGACGCCGCGCAGGCTCGCGTGGACCTGCTCGACTCGCAGCTGAGCCAGGCGCCCCCGGCCAAGCGGGACCAGATCCGGGTCACCCAGGCCGACGATCGCCAGACGCTGCTGGCCCAACTGGTCGACCAGCGGTCACAGCTGTCCAAGCTCGACGCGGCCGCCAACGTGGAGCGCGGCGGCGCCCAGCTTCTCTCGCCGGCGAAGGTGCCCGGCACCGCGTTCGCGCCGAACATCAAGCGCAGCGGCGTCTTCGGGGTGGCGGTCGGCATCATGCTCGGCCTGGGTATGGCCCTGCTCCTCGACTACCTCGACAACCGGATCCGGGGCGAGGAGGACCTGATCCACATCAGCCGCAACCTCCCGATCGTGGGCCTGGTACCCACGCTGGCCGGTTGGCGCAATCGCAAGTCCACCCACATCGCCACCATCGAGGAGCCGAACTCGTCGGTGGCCGAGGCCTACCGCGCCCTCCGCACGTCGATCCAGTTCCTCGGGCTCGACCGCGCCCTGCGGACGCTGCAGATCACGAGCCCGGTGAGCGGCGAAGGCAAGACCACCACCATCGTGAACCTCGCCGTGGCCCTGGCGCGGGCCGGCCAGCGCGTGGTGCTGGTCGACTGCGACCTGCGCCGGCCCCGCATCCACGAGTTTTTGGGGCTCGACGCGGAATTGGGATTCACGTCGGTGCTCGTCGGGGACATCGCCCTGTCCGCCGCGCTCCAGCGGGTGCCCGACGTCGAGG
>JAHFUQ010000146.1 GCA_023265045.1 Acidimicrobiia bacterium | reverse complement strand
CGCGACCACCGGCGGGGCCGCCGCGAGCTCGGCCGCGGCCCGGATGGCGGCCGCCTGGTCGGCGGTCACCTCGCGGATGTCGCGGGCGGTCTTCCGGTTGCGGACGAACCGGTCCACCCGCTCGGCCGGCAGCTCCACGAGCTCGCCGGGGCCGAAGGTCAGGTGCGTGGCGCCGGGGCCGGCCAGCAGGCCCTTCGGGGGGATGAAGACGCGGTCGGGCTCGACGACGAAATAGCGGTTCATGGGACCAGCTCCGTGACGGTGCGGATTGCCGACGGGTCGCCGGCGACGCTGTCGGTGTGGGTGGTGTCGAGGTCGGTCGCGACCTGGGTGAGGGAGCGCTTCGGGTTGACGTCGGTGAAGACCTCGACGCTGTAGACCTGCTCGAAGACGGTCAGGTCCTGGTCGACGAAGGCGATGTCCTCGCTGACCGGGCGCAGCTCGGCGGCGTTGGCGGCGGGCAGGTGCAGGCCGGTCAGGCGCTCGAAGACGTGCTCGGCCATCGTGTCGAGACCCGGGTCGGCGGTGTCGTCGGCCAGGGCGACGACGTCGGCCGCGGTGCGGCCGTCAACCAGGCCGCGCGCGTGCGCGGTGCAGACGTAGACGTGGACCTGCAACGAGCCCCGCCACTCGCGGTTGGCGGTCCCGTTGGGCGCGAAGGACCGCGGACCACAAGCGATCGCGACCGCGGGGAGCTGGGTGCCGAGCGCGGCCTTCAGGAACTCGAGCGCGGCCTCGCCGACCAGCGGCGCCGGCAGCTCGACCACCGCCGCGAGGTACTTGGTCCCGGGGCTCTGCCGGCGCAGCTCGGCCAGCGCGGCGACCGCGCCGCGGCGGACCAGCGTGCGCTGGGCCAGCGCCTTGCCGCTGTCGAAGGTGTGGGCCATCACCACTCCCCGGCGACGGCGTCGCGCAGCAGCGCGGCCGCCTGGGTGTGGAGGGCGTCGCTGACCCAGAGGAAGGGCCGCGCCGGGATCTTGGTGCCGCGGCCGGCCACGCCGCCCTCCTGGTGCACCGCCGACCACTTCACGCTGCTCACCGCCGACACCGAGTTGCCGGTCGAGGTCACCTTGACGGCGCCGGGCAGCCGGCCGAGCAGCCGCTTGCGGCTCTTGGTCGCGCGCTTCGGCCACCGACCTTCGGGCCCCTCGGCCTTCTTGGCGTGGTCGCGCTGGTCGACGCGCAGGGGCTTCTTGAGGTCGCGCAGCCCCTTCGCGATCGCGCGCGGGTTGGTGAGCGCGTCGATGCCCTTCTCGACGTCGCGCAGGTCGACCGCGGCGGCGACCTCCATCACCAGGCCCCCTTCAGCCCCTCGCGGGACACGTCGTCGTCGTCGCGCGACACCCACGCCGACCGCACGGTCGAGGACTTGGCCGGCTGGGGGTCGGACGGCACCGCCCGGCCGCCCGCGAGGTCCTTGACCCAGGCCACGCGCTCCTCGTGGAGCTTGCGGTGATCCTCGGTCACCAGGTTCCGGCGGCTCCGGGCCTTGAACACGACCTCGTCGGCGACCAGCGCGGCGAACGCGCCGCTCGGGTCCGCCAGGGGGACGCCGAACCGCGTGCCGAGGTAGCCGTCGAGCCAGGCCTCGACCTCGGCCTGCAGGCGCGCGATCACGGTCGTGTCGGCGGTGCCGTCGCCGTCCCAGTCGAAGACCTGGACGTAGGCGAGGGCGCCGCCGGCGGCGTCCTTGATCTGGTCGGTGGTGGCGTAGGCCATGGCTTGGTAGCGGGGGCCGGATTCGAACCGGCGTGCTTCGGCTTATGAGACCGACGAGGGAACCAGGCTCCTCAACCGCCGCATCAGGCCGGCGATGGCGCCGGCGGTCGCTCCGAGGCCGACGAGGGCCCGGTCAGGTCACTTCTTCGAGGCCGGCGGGATGCGCCGGATGCGCCGGCGGCCGAGCTCCTCGAAGTACTCGAGGCCGAGCTTGGTGAGCTCGCCGGCGTCGTCCGCGTGGACCTGCACGAACTGGCCGGCGTAGTCGAGGAACGCCTGCTGCGTCTCCTTCTTCGCCTTCGCGAAGTCGAACTCGCGCCAGCCGCTCGTGACCTCGAGCCCGTCGTGCACGAACCGCGGCACGTCCGTGGTGCAGATCCGGAGGGCCATGATCAGGCCACCTGGCTGCCGATGATGGTCTGCCAGGCGAGGTAGGCCACGTTGTAGCGGGCCTCCGCGCCGAACCAGAGCTCGCCCTTCTTGAACCGCGGGACGCTGTCGGACTGCGTGCCCTGGCCGCCGACGATCGCGCTCGAGCTGATGTCCTCGCGGAGCTGGAAGATCATCGGCCGGATGGGCGCCGACAGGTCGGCCAGGAACCAGTAGTCGTCCTGGTCGCCGGCGATGCGCCGCGAGATGATGGTCTGGTAGCGGCCCTTGTGGATGTTGGACTCGGGCGCGGTGCCGGCCGCGCTCGGGACCATGTCGTTCTTCATCAGCTTGTTGGCGGTCTCCTCGAGCTTCGGGCCCACGATCAGGTGGGTGCCCTGCAGCTCGAGCGGGTCCTTGCCGTCGGCGGTCTTCATCGCCTTCAGCATCCGCTCCGCCTCGGCCAGCGACGAGGCCGAGAGCGCCGAGGTCATCTTGTTCGACTGCGTCGGGCCGCCGCTCGACGTGTGCGACGTCGAGAAGAAGAACGCGCCGTCGTAGCCGAGGCCGTTGCCGGCGTCGGTGTAGACGTTGCCGGCGAAGCCGTTGAGGAGCTGCTTGATGCACAGGTCGGCGCGGTGGCGCCGCGCCTTCTGGGCGAGGCCGGCGACCTGCATCGAGAACAGGCCGAGCTTGTCGTCCTTGAATTGGTTCTGGTGGACGCGGATGCCGCTCGCCCAGTCCTTGTTCTCGACGCGCAGCTTGAACGCGTCGAACTCGCCGAGCTTGCGGTCGCCCTTCCACTCCTCGAAGCCCGGCAGGTCGCCGAGCCACTGGTGCTCTTCGATCGAGGTGGTGCTCGGCACCTCGGCGTAGAGCGCCTCCGCCGGGTCGGGCCCGACCGCGATCAGGGACTGCATGAGCGCGACGTGGAACCCGACGCGCGCGGCCTCGAGGTTCGCCTGGTTGCCGATCTGGAACATGTTGCCAGCCATGGGGTGTCTTCTTTCGTGCGCGGGTCGCGATCAGGCGGGGAGGAGGACGCCGCGGATCACGATCCGGCCGGCGGGGAGGGAGGCGGTGGCCGTCTCGTCGAGGAACAGCGCGATGATCGCGGCGGCGGCGGCGACCAGGTCGGCATCCGTCGCCGAGTTGGTGAGCGCGACGAAGGTGTCGGCGGCGATGGTCCCCTCGGCGCCGGTGAGCGTCGACCAGCTCGCCATCACCGTCGCGTCCTTGAGGACCTTGACGGTGAAGTAGTTGGTGCCGTCCTGCGCGAGGCCGGTCGGGTTGATGTAGTCGGCGCCGATCAGGCGCAGCTTCTTGCCGGCCGGGACCTTGTACAGCTTGACCGTGGTGTCGGCGGTCACCGCCACGTGGTCGTAGGCGATGGTGATGAGCTCGACCAGGTCGTCGACCTCGGGCGCGCCGAACACCAGCACCTCCCCGTCCGACTCGATCTGCTCGGCGATGCCGCAGACCACGCCGCTGCCGGGGGTGCCGCGCACGGTCTGATCGTCCTGGATCCAGACCGGGCCGCCGAGGTTGGCCTGGGCGACGGCGTTGGTGCCGTCGTTCTTCATCTTGATCGAGCAGCTGGTGCGGAACGGCACGTCGGACACGCCGTCGGCGATGCCGGTGGTGTCGACGGCCTTCTCGGCCCAGCCGGCGAACTTGTAGCCGGCGGTGTTGGCTGCCGGCACGAGGTAGCCGCTGGTGTTCCAGCAGAGGGCGGCGCCCTTGTAGATGACGACCGAGCCGCCGGCCTTGCCGACGCGGCCGCGCTCGGTGGTGTTGGCGGAGTTGGTGAGACGACGGTCAGCGGCGAGAGCGGTCATGGTTCAGTTGTCCTCCACGCCGGCGGCGTGCTTGGCGATGGCGGCCTTGGGATCCTCGGCGCCGAAGACGGCGGCGAACTTGGCGGCGAGCTCGAAGTCGACGCCGGCCGCGGCCAGCACCGCCTTGCTCTTGGCGTCGCGCTCCATGGCGACGACGGTGGTGCCGGCGGCGCCGGCGATCGCGGCGGCCTTCACGGCGGCCTCCGCGGGCTCGGCGACGTCGCGCTGCTTGGGCGCGCCGACCAGGGTGGCGCAGTTGGCCGGGCGCTTGCCCATGCGCTCCTGGGCGCGCTGGGGCGACGCGCGGAAGAAGTCCCGCCAGGTGTCGGCCTCGGCCGTCAGGATGCGGCCGGTCTCGAGCGCCGCCTGGATGAACTTCTCCTCCGCCGACTGGGCGGTGGCGGCGTTCTCGAGGTTGACGATCGCGAGCTCGGCGCGGTCGGCGATCAGGCTGTCGATGCCGGCCTCGATGTCGGCGTCGGTGGGCTCGGCCACGGCGGTGGCGATGAGGCCGGCCAGCTTGAGCTTGGCCACGATGGCGGTCCGATTCTTCATGTCATGCTCCTGCTGGTGGCCTCGGCGAGAGCCGGACCCGATGTCGTTGCCTGCCGCGGCGAGGGCCGCGCGGATCGTCTGGACGCCGGCGCGGGGCACCGCGCCGATCGGCACCTCGCTGGTCTCGACCAGCTCGGCCTCGGTGTAGATCCACTCGATGACCACGGGGGTGCCCCCGGCGTCGTCGGCCTCGAGCTCCTGGCCGCGGTAGTGCCAGCACTCCTCCATCACGGGGGTGCCGCAGTGCGAACAGAGCACCGGCCCGGTGGGGAACGCGCCGATCGAGACCGCCTTCAGGTTGCCGCGCAGCGCCCGCTCGACGGCCGCGGGCTCGGTGAGCCGCACGGTCTGCCGGATCTCGTACTGGCCGTCGCCGAGCTTGGCGGTCTTACTGGCGATGACCTCGCCGCCGATCGCGTCGACCGACCAGCGATCGTGGTCCTTGAGGAACGGGGTACCGACGCCGCTGGCGCCGAGCCGGACCATCGCGCCGTCGCGGAACCGGAAGAAGTTGCGGTTCGCCTTCCCGGGCTCCTGCTCGTACGCCAGGATGTCGACCTCGACCTCGACCGCCTCGCGGTTGACGGCGGCGGCCAGCAGCTCGGCCCGGCGCTCGTCGTTGACGGCGGCACCGGCGGCGCGCAGCTCGAGCACGCGGCCGGTGACCCCGGCGAACGACTCCTGGATCGCCTGGCCCCGCTCCGCGGCGGTGAACGTTCGGACCTTCACGCGGCCTCCTTCAGCGCCGGCGCTTGCGCGGCGGCGGGCTTCATCCCGGGCAGGATGTCGGCGGCATCGATCGGGGCGTCGAAGCCGAGCTCGCGGTCCATCTGCGTCGCGCTGGCCTTGCCGCCGAGCTGGTTGACGTAGATCGCGGCGACCTGCGCCCGCTGCATCGGCGACAGGTCGCGCACCACCTGCATCCGCAGGAGCGGCGGCGCGACGCCGGCCAGGCCGTTGTAGTGGACGAAGGCGGCCGCGATCTGGGTGCGGAACGCCTCCTCGAGCGCCGCGGCGTCGAACGTGATGTTGTCCCAACGGACCGAGGCGTGGACCTCGCCCAGCGCGTAGCTCGCGCCGCCGCTGCCGGCGTTGTCGTTGGTCAGGGTCGAGCCGACCACCAGCTTCGACAGCTCGGCGTTGCAGTAGCCGATCAGCGAGCCCTGGGTCTTCGACGCATCGCCGCCACTGGTGGCGGTGACGGTGACCGTGGCGCTCTTCGGCAGCACGGCGCCGCCGTCCTGCCCGACGTTCTTGACGACATCCTGCAGCACCTGGCGCGTCGGGTCGTCGGTCGCCTTGTCGTCGGGGGCGTTGCTGTCGTCGTACTGCGCGATCACGAGCGGCAGGCCGAACTTGTGCGAGTAGATGACCCAGTCGCGGGTCCCGAACCGGATGTAGCAGAGCGGGAAGGTCGCGGACCGCATCAGCCCGGCGCGCGCCAGCGGCCCGGGCCGCGTGGTCACCACCCACTTCCCAGGGATGAGCTCCTCGCCGCGCGCGGGCTCGGCCACGGTCAGCAGGCGCAGGGTGTTGGTGGCGATGTCGAACGCGAAGCGGCGCGCCTTCACGTCGGCGAGGCAGGTCGGCACCACCCAGGTCCGGCCCTCGAACTCCATCAGGCCCCAGTCGATCTCGCTGGCAGCGAAGCCGTACTTGTTGGCCGTCAGCTGGTGGGTGAAGAAGCCGATCATCGGCAGGCGCGCGAGCGCAGCGGACAGCGCCCGGGCCGCGATCTTGTCCTCCTCCGCGCCACCGCCCGCCTGCACGACGAAGGGCTTGCCCGCGACCGCCTGCGAGCGCTGCTCGAAGAGGCTGCGCACGTGGCAGTTGCCCTCGACCAGGTCGTCGAAGAGGTCGCACTGCTCACGCGGCCAGCCGCCCTCGGCCTGGCCGAAGATCGCGATGACCCGCTCGACGCTGATCGCGTAGCCGGGGTGCCCCTGGATGCTCTCCCAGGGAAGCTCCCGAGCCTGCTGCCCCGCCGGCGCTACCGGTCCCAGCGCGCGGGCCCGCTGCATCGAGAGCATGCCGAACAGGCTGTGCCAGCGGCTCCGCGGGCCCCCGTCGCCGCCGGCCTTGGCCGCCCCGGCCAGGCGCCGCACAGGTGCGGCGACCGCCAGCCCAAGCGCGACCGCGACCGCCATGATCGCGGCGGCGGCGCGGCGTAGCGGGCCGGCTGGGGTTCGGGGCGCCATCGGGTCCACCTCTACCGGCCCCCCACGAAACTGACCGAAAAACCGTCCATCATCCGACCACGACGGGGCGCGCGCGGCCGCGAAGTCAGTACCCGGCCAGCTCGTCCGCGCGGCTCGAGAGCACCACCCGGTCGTACGTCGGCGTCACGCGCCGCTTCTTGCTCACGCCCCTCAGCCGGAACTCGACGTAGGTGCAGCAGTCGCAGAGGTGGGTGTACCGGCTGGCGCGGTCGGGGATGCCGAGCTTCTTGTGCATCTCCCATTTGCCCATGGCCTCCGCGGTCTCGGTGCAGTGGCGCGCGACGTAGAACAGGCGCCGGCCGTCGGCGCGCTTCAGGGCTGCGTTGGCCGTCTGCACGCGCACCTTCACGAGCGGGTTGGCGTCGCTGTCGGCCTGGGGCCGGTGCAGGTTGTGCCAGCCCCGTGACCTCAGCTTCCGGTCGCTCTGCCGGCCCTTGTGGTGCTCGTGGTCCTGGAACCAGGCCGACGCGTCCATCACCACCGCGCAGTTCTTCGAGGTGTAGAAGACCTCGCCGGTGCGGGTCCCCGCCGGCGCGCAGCCTGGCGTCCACACGACCGTGTTCTCGATCGCGTCCAGCAGGCCGAACTCGTCCGACTCGGCGACCGTGAACTCGTCGACGATCCAGTTGATGAAGGTGGAGGGGTCGTCCGGGTCGCGGAACAGCTTGTGGACCGTGGCCGCGAGGTACGGCTCGACCTGGAAGTCCATGCCGACCAGGAAGTCGGCGCCGCGGCCGCGGCCGAGCAGCCGCTCGCTCACCTCGCGCGTGACGTCGATCAGGTCCGGGCGCGGGTCGACGTTGTTCTCCTTCGTCCGCCAGGCGTGCATCACCAGGTTGCCGATCGGCTCGAAGATGCCGCGGACCTCGCGGTTGAACGTCTTCTCGTCGACCTCCTTGGCGAGCGCGAGCAGCGCCTCGACCTGGATCCAGGGGTTCCGCAGCGGGTCGAGCTGGAAGGCGACGCCGTCGAGCTCGCCCCGGCTGGCCCGGTGGTAGTGCTCCTCGACCCACAGCCCGATGGGCTGATCGGGCGGGTTGGCGGCGAGCAGCACCAGGCCGCCGCGGTCGACCGCGCCGCCGCGCAGCTTGACGTAGCCGTCGTGCTTTTGCAGCTGGGCCTCGTTGTAGAGGCAGACGTCGGCCTTGCCGGCCTTCAACCGCGACGGGTTGATGCCCGACCGGAGCATGATCTGCGAGCCGTTGGGCAGCAGGTAGCGGGTCGAGCGGCCGTTGGTCGCCTGGTAGCGCTCGGCCTTCCACGCGGCCGGCAACAGGTCGGTCAGGGCCTCGTCGATCTCGTTGCCGGTGTCGATCGTCGGGCTGATGACCCAGGTGATCGCCCGCGACTTCATCACCGCGAACACCAGCAGCACCACCACGCACAGGTGTGTCTTCCCCGACCGGCGGCCGCCGATCAGCAGCGCCGACCACATGCGCTTGTAGTCGCGCCAGTCGTTGCGACCCCAGCGCCGCAACCAGTCGGCGAGCCACCGCGCGGCCTCCTCCTGGCCGCGGTGCAACCTCATCACGTCGGCGCGGGCCGGCAGCTTGTGCTCGTGGGGCTTCGCCCAGCGCTTCTCTTTGCGGTCCCAGACCGCGCCGAAGACGCCGAGCGTCTCGTCGGTTCCAGCCTTCCACGCGACCCGGCCGTCGAGCCCGGGCTCGGTGTCGGCGAGCACGAGGCGAACGCGCATGTCGGCCCAGCGGCCGAGCTTCGCGACGGGGTCACGAGACTGCGATGGCCTGATCGGCATCGGGCAGCGCCTCGCGCGTGTCGGCGCCGGGCTGCTCGCCGTCGTCCGCCGGCGGCGGCGTCTCCTGCGGTGGGATCTGGTCTTCGTTCTTCGGCATCACCCGATCGATGAGCTGCAGGCCGTTGCGCAGGCGGAAGGCGAGCGCGCCGGCGAGCTGGCCGCTGGCCTCGAGCGTCCAGAGCTCGGCCGACGCGCGGGTGAGCCAGAGCCGCAGCTCCTTCGGGGTCGTC
>JAHFUQ010000300.1 GCA_023265045.1 Acidimicrobiia bacterium | reverse complement strand
CCGCCCCCACGAGGGCGGCGGCTTCAGCGTCGTCCTCGACGTACTCGAAATGGTCTGGGAGCCACTGTCCGGTTAGCACCTCGGTCGGCAGCGAATAGGGTCGAGGTCGTGGCCCTGGCGGTGGAAGCGGAGCAGCTGGTCAAGCAGTTCACGGGCCGCACCGGCACCGTGGACGCAGTCCGCGGCGTCGACCTGCGGGTCGCCGAGGGCGAGGTCTTCGGCTTCCTCGGGCCCAACGGCGCGGGCAAGTCGACGACCGTCCGCATGCTCACGACGTTGACGACCATCACGTCGGGCTCGGCGCGCGTCGCCGGGGTGGACGTCGGCGCCGACCCTGACGCGGCCCGGCGCGGAATCGGCGTGGCGCTCCAGGAGGCCGGTCTCGACGGGCGCCAGACAGGACGCGAGCTGCTCGTCCTCCAGGCCCGGATGTTCGGGATCTCCGCCCTCGATGCGGCGGCCCGCGCCCAGGAGCTGCTCGAGCTGGTCGATCTCGTCGAGTCCGCCGATCGCAGGATCAAGGGTTACTCAGGCGGCATGAAGCGCCGCCTCGACCTGGCCTCGGCCCTCGTCCACCGCCCCAAGGTGCTCTTCCTCGACGAGCCGACCACCGGTCTCGACCCCGCCAGCCGCCTGGTGGTGTGGGACGAGCTGCGGCGGATCAATGCCGAGGGGACGACCGTGTTCCTGACGACCCAGTACCTCGAAGAAGCGGATCAGCTGTGCAACCGGCTGGCCATCATCGACGGGGGGGTCATCGTCCGGGAGGGAACGCCCGCCGAGCTGAAGTCCGAGGTGCGCCAGCGGCGGGGCCTCGACCACGACCCCACCCTCGACGAGGTGTTCCTCGACGTCACCGGCCGGAGCCGCGAGCGGGTGGCCGGGCAGGTGCAGGAGGTGCGATGAACGAGTTCCTCGCCCTCAGCCGGCGCGCCATCCGTGAGGTGCTGCGGACGCCGGAGCAGCTGCTCCCGACAGTGTTCATCCCCCTCTTCTTCCTCGTCGTGAACGTGGGCCAGGCGGGCCGCATCTTTCCCTCGGGCGGGACGCCGTTCCTCGGGGGGCAGAACTACGCCGCCTTCCAGGTGCCGAGCGCCATGCTGCTGGCGGCGTCGTTCGGGGGCGCCGCCCTGTTCCTCGTGGAGGACATCGAAGGCGGCTACTTCGACAAGCTGCGGGCGTCGCCCGTGTCGCGGGTCGCCATCGTCCTTCACCGCCTGGCGGCGGAGGGCGTGAAGAGCTTCGTGCTCGCCGGGGTGATCGTGCTGGCGTCGCTCCCGTTCGGCATCTCGGTCGCCAGTGGTCCGCTCGGCTTCCTCCTGCTCCTGTTGCTGGCCGCGTCGTGGGCCGTCGTGTTCTCCGGCTTCGTGCAGCTCCTCGCCCTCAAGACCCGGAGCGCGGCCGCCACCCAGTCGGGCTCGCTGATCTTCTTCCCGCTGCTGTTCCTGACGCCGAACTTCGTGCCGCGCCACCTGCTCACCCGGCCCATGGAGGTCGCCGCCACCTTCAACCCGGTGACTTACATCATGGAGGGGCTGCGCTCGCTGATCCTGCAGAGCTCCCCCTGGGGGGCCGTCGGCCGGGGCTATGCGGTCGTGGCGGTGGCCGGCGCGCTGATGGTGTTCCTGAACGTCCGCACGATCCGCGCCTACGACTGACGGCGCGGATCGGCGGTGCCGGCTGGTGTGGTGCCCGCGGGCGCCTACGAGAAGGCCGCGGCCGTCTGCTCGGTGTCCTCGGCGGTGCGCACGAAGACGACCTTGCCGCTGGCTAAGCGCCACCAGTGCTGCATGTTCAGGTTGACGCTCCTGCCCGTCGCCCGGGCCGTGAACGCCCACCGGATGGCGGCCATCACGTCGGTCTCGTTCGACGTCGTCGAGAGCAGTTCGAAGCCGGTGACCTCGACGTTCGTGCCGATCTCCTTGAAGAACCGGGGAACGTCGGCCTTGCCCGCGTAGCTGCCGTACCAGGGGACCTGCGGGTGGGGCTCGTCCGAAACGGAGATCCACTCGACGTCGTCGGCGAGCTCGGCGAGCACCGCCTCCACGTCGCCGCGGCCGAAGGCCTCGTACATGCGTCGGATGCTGTCGATCTTGGGGTCGCTGTTTTCGCTCATGGCTGAAGGATGCGCCGCCCCCCGGTTCGCCGCATCGGGAGAACTCCCCATCTCGCTTAGCGTTGCCGGCGTGGGGGACGACGTCACGCGGGCCGAGATTGCGGCGCTGCTGGCCGTAGCCCAGGACCACGCGTTCGGCCAGGCCCCCGGGTCCCAGCTCCGGGCCACCGTCGTCGGCCAGCACCTGGCCGCCGCGGCGGGCGCGGCGCCGACGGAGGAGGCGACGAC
>JAHFUQ010000299.1 GCA_023265045.1 Acidimicrobiia bacterium | reverse complement strand
GTTGGTGGACAGGGCGCTGCCGCCGTCGGGCCGGCGCCGCCCCCGGACGTCGGTGAAGCGCCCCCCCGCCTCCTCGACGATCACCTGGATGGCGGCCACGTCCCAATGGGCCACGTCGGGCTCGAGGGCGATGTCCACCGCGCCTTCGGCCACGAGCACGTGGGACCAGAAGTCGCCGAAGCCGCGGGTCCGCCCGCAGCGCCGCTCCAGGGTGAGGGCGGCGGGGCCTAGCCCGTGCTTCTCGAAGCCGACGAAATTGTCGTAGCTCAGGTGGGCGTCGGCCAGGGTGGCCGTGGCCGACACGCGGATCGGCCGCCCGTCCGCAAAGGCGCCCTCGCGGCGCGCCGCCCACCACCGGCGGCCCAGCGCGGGCGCCGACACCACCCCCACCATCGGGACGCCGCCCTCCTCGAGGGCGATCAGGTTCGCCCACACCGGGATCCCGCGGACGTAGTTCTTGGTGCCGTCGATGGGATCGACGACCCACCGCCGCGTGGCCCGGCCGGCGCCCTGGGCGCCGAACTCCTCCCCGATGATGGCGTCGCCGGGACGGGCCTGCTCGATCCGGTCGCGGATCGCCCGCTCCGCGGACCGGTCCGCGTCGGACACGGGCGTCCCGTCGTCCTTGGCGCTCACCGTCAGGTCGCCGGCGCGGAACCGTCCCAGGGCGATGACGTCGGCCAGGTCGGCCAGCTCGAGCGCCAGTTCGAGGTCCGCCTGCGGAGGGTCGGCGGGCGCGCTCAGGCCGGCTTCCGGCGGCGCGGTCGGGGCGGCTTGGCCGCGCCGGCCCCATCGTCAACATGGTCGTCCACGTCGAATCGCAGCGGCATCGGCTCGACGGCCGCCACCTCCGGGTCGACGGGAAGGGCCTGGGACGGGGCCTCGAGCCCGTACTTCACCAGCAGGTTGAGGTAGTCCCGCTGGTAGAAGACCTTGATGCGGATGTCGGGATAGAGCTCCTTGAGCCGCCGCGCCTTGCGGTTCTTCTTGGTCACGAGCTTCTGGTTCATGGTCGTGATCTCGATGAACAGGTCGTAGGCCGGCAGGTAGAAGTCGGGGCTGAAGGCCTGCTGGGGCCGGTCCTCCCGATCCCACTCGAGCACGAACGTGCGGGGCTCGTACTCCCACACGATCCCGTAGAAATCGAGGAGCTTGGCGAACTGGCGTTCCGAGTTGTGGGCGAACCGCACCTGCTCGTGCGGCAACGGCAACGACTGCTGGCGACGCCGGCCCTTCGCCCCCGGCGAGGCCCTCGGCTTCTGCTCCTCGGGCAGGACCTACCCTCCTCGAGACGCGCGCGCCCCGGTGGCCGGATGGGCGGCGACCGTGGCGGCGGAAGGCTCAACCGTAGGGGGGCGCAGCTCAGTGATGGCCGCGTCCAACTCCTCCTTGACGCCGTCGAGGGCGACGACGCTGAACACGCCTTGGCCCTGGCGCATGAGGTCGACCAGCTCTCCGTCGTTGTGGACCAGGACCGATCCCGGCCCGTTGAGCACCAGTGTCGCCGATGCGATGTCCTCCCCCAGGGCGCCCCGGAGGTACCCGATGGCTTGGCGGGCGGACTGCAGTGACACGCCCGCATCGAGCAGGCTCTTGATGACCTTGAGGTCGACCAGGTCGCGGTAGGAGTACCGGCGCTGCGAACCGCTGCCCTTGGCGTCGGCGATGGACGGGCGGATCAGGTCGGTGCGCGCCCAGTAGTCGAGTTGGCGATAGGTGATGCCGACGATCTTGCAGACGTGGGGGCCGCGGTAGCCCTCTACCCGGTGATTGATCTCATCGACGGCCATCCGGCCTCCATCCCTGGCGGCTCACAGCCGCGTAGTTACGCCCTTGTCGAGAGGCTACGCCAGGACGGCGCCAGATGCGAGCTTTACCGCTGGGGCGACGAAGCGACGAAATCGACGAGGTTTGCCAGGTTTGCCCCGGAATCCGGGGGAAAGGCGGCAAACCTCGCGCCGTTGTCCGGGGCGCGGCCGGTCAGGAAGCGAAGTCTTCGGGGTTGACGCCCTCGAGGAACTCGCGGAAGCGCTCCACCTCGTCGTCGTGGTCTTCCTCGTCGTCGGTGACGGGCACCGCGGCCTCGTCCAGGACGGCCTCGTCGGCGAAGATCGGGGTGCCCATCCGCACCGCCAACGCAATCGCGTCCGACGGCCGGCTCGAGACCTTGCAGCCCGCGCCCTGGTTGGTCATCTCGATCTCGGCGAAGAACGTCCGATCGCGCAGCTCGGTGATGACGATCCGGTCGACGGCGATGCCGAGCGCGACCAACAGGTCCCGGAGCAGGTCGTGGGTCATGGGCCGGGGGGTGGCGACGCCCTGGAGGGCGAAGGCGATCGCGGTCGCCTCG
>JAHFUQ010000298.1 GCA_023265045.1 Acidimicrobiia bacterium | reverse complement strand
CATTGATGACAGTCTATCAATGGAGGCACCTCATGTCCCGCCTACAGCTGGCCCTCAACGTCGACGACCTCGACGCCGCCGTCGACTTTTACTCGAAGCTCTTCGCCACGCCCCCCGCCAAGCGCCGGGAGGGCTACGCCAACTTCGCGGTGGCCAACCCGCCCCTGAAGCTCGTGCTGTTCGAGCAGCCGGGCAAGGGCGGCACCATCAACCACCTCGGGGTCGAGGTCGAGAGCTCCGAACTGGTGGGCGCGGCTCAGGCTCGCCTGGCCGGCGAGGGCCTCGCCACCGCCACCGAGCAAGACGTCGCCTGCTGCTTCGCCCGCCAGGACAAGGTGTGGGTGGACGGACCGTCGGGTGAGCCGTGGGAGATCTACACCGTCCTCGAGGACGTCGAGATGCCGGGCGGCCAGCTCCGCACCGTCGACCCCGAGACGGGCGCAGTCTGTTGCGCCGCGTCGACGGCCTGTTGCTGACCGACGGCGCCGCCGCTGACCTTCGGCGCCGGGGCCTGGCGGAGGCGATCGGCGCCGTGCGGACGCTTCCCGCGGGCGCGGCCCAGTGTCTGAAGCCGTCCCCATCGCTCCCTCACCACTCGAACCGGTGCCGAGCAATCGGCGCGGTTACCCGTCCGCTGTTTTGAATCACTCCAAGCGCCGTGATTTTCGGGTTGCTGACCGACATCACGACGATTCGGGGGATGCAGTTCAGTGGCGAGCGAGGCCCCGCTGGACCCAGGACATCGTGCGGGCGGCGGACGTCGTGGTGACCATGGGCTGTGGCGACACCTGGTTCGGCCAAGCCGGCGAGGTCTGGCCCGACGAGGTGCGCCAGCTGCTCGCGAGCCTCGGGGTTCCGGCGGCAGCGGCCGGTTGAGCGAGCACCAAAGTGCAGCGGCGGCGCGCCGCTCCAATCAGCTTGAGCGGGGATACCCGACGGCGACGCACAATGTGCGTCCGCGCATGACGGACGCCTCGATTTGGGAGCACGTGTCGGCCCACGTTCCCAAGGACGCGCCCGGCCTCAAGCCCGAGGGCCGCACCCTTCCCGACGGCGACGACCTGACGGCGACCTACGTTCCCGGCGCGGCAGACGGCGCCCGGATCGTCAACCGCCGGGTGAAGACCGACCAGGCCGCGGCGGACGAGATCGCAGGATTGATGGCGGCGGCCATGACGAGCCGCAAGCCCCGGTCCTACGAGCGTTTGTACGAGCGGCTCTGCGTGTCCGATCCACTCACGTACGTCGACCGGCTGATCGAGCTGGCGCCGTCGTTTCGCATCGCCCCGGAGCGCATCTACGACCTGGGGCGGCGGCTGGTGACCAGCGGCCGGCACCGGGCGCCCGTGAAGGTCGGGATCGCGCTGTTCGGCTTCTTCGAGTCCGGCTACCACGTCGAGGTGGTGCTCACCCTCGCCCGCCACGAGGAGTTCACCTACTACGTCGTCAAGGCGTTGAGTGAGGGGCTGGAGGACGCCGAGCCGGCGCTCTGGCAACTCGCCCGCCAGGTGTCCGGTTGGGGACGCATCCACGCCGCCCGGCAGTTGGCGGAGACGGCCCGCCGGCCCGACGTCGTGAATTGGCTGCTCCGCCGGGGCTTTCGCAACGAGATCGGCAACGAGTACCTCGCCTTCCCCGTGGCGGTCGGCGGGAGGCTGATGCGGGCCATGAGCGGCCACGTCATCGATGACGACCTGCTCGACGCCGCCACCGACATCGTGCGGGGGCTGCTGCGGGGCGGTCCGCTGGGCGGGATGGACGACTATGCCGACGGCGCCCGCGTCACGGCCCAGGTGGTCAGCCAGCTGCGGTCCCGGGCGGCGACGCTGCGGGACGTGATGGCGCTCCACGAGGTCGACTGGTTCGTCCGCTCCAACGGCAACTGGGAGGCGCGGGCGGTCAAGGGCTGGACGCCGGACGTGCGGGGGAGCCTCAGCGAGGCCAGCGCCGAGGTGTTGGCGTGGCCGATGTGGGCCGCGGCCGTCGCCGACGACCTGACGTCCGAGGAGGACGAGATCTTCCTGGACGCGGCCGAGGCGGCCGGGTTCCTGGGGGTGGACGCGCTGCCCGCGCTCGTGCGCCGGCTCCAGTCCCGCCCCTTCGACCAGGACACGTGGTACCTGGTGATGCGCCAGCTCGACCCGGCTCGCGCCGACATGGTGATCGCGGGCGCCGCCGCTCGCTTGCCGCTGGGCGAGATCTCCGCCGGCCCGGTGGCGGCCATGGGCGGCGCGGTCGACCCCGACGCCTACATCGCCCTCGACGTGGTGCTGGCCGGCCTGGTTCGCTGGCCGGGCAAGGGGTGGCCGCTCATCAAGGCCGGGCTGGCGAGCCCCGCCATCCGCAACCGC
>JAHFUQ010000297.1 GCA_023265045.1 Acidimicrobiia bacterium | reverse complement strand
GGCGCGTCGGTCGGCTCGACCTGCACGACCCGTCGCTGCCAGTCGACGTCGAGCACGGCCCAGCTCCGGCCGGCCAGCACCAGCGCGTGCGCCCCGCCACCGCTCAGGCCGGCAGGACGGGCGGTCAGCGTCTCGTCGGGGACGAGCCCGATCTCGTTGCGACCGTGGCGCACGCTGAACATCGGCGCCGACGTGAACACGGACAGCAGCTCCATGAAGTGTTGACGTCCAAGGCTCGCTTCCGCTGCCTCGCCGACACCCAGGATGCCGCCGTCCTCGGACAGGAAGGCCATCGCCACCAGGTGGTCGGTGATCACGCCCACCCGGCCACCCGCGTCTACCCCGAGCACGAACGGGTCGCCCAGCCACTCCGTCCACACCCGTCGGCCCACGCCCGCCTCCTGCAACGACAGTGCGAGCAGTTGCTGCGCGACCAGGTGGTACGGGGCAGCCGGGGGAACGATCGGCTCCACGTACCCCTCGGCCCACCGCAGCAGCACGGCGCACGCCCGGAGCAGGGCATCATCGTCGGTCGCGAGCACCAGCGCAGTCCGCTGCGTCCCGGCACGGCGGCCGCTGCGGCCCAGCCGTTGCAGGAAGGCGGCGACCGACGGCGGCGCGTCGACCTGGATGACCCGGTCGAGGTCGCCGACGTCGATGCCCAGCTCGAGCGTGGACGTCGCCACGATCACACAGTCCCGCTCGTCGCGGAACGCTTGCTCGGCGGCGCGCCGCTCGCCGGCGCCGAGCGAGCCGTGCGACACGAAGGTCTTCACGCCCAGCTCGCGTAGCGCCAAGGCCAGCTGCTCGGCCCGCGCCCGGCTGTCGACGAACACCAGCCGCTTCTCACCCCGGTGCATGCGTGAGATCACGATCCCGGCATTGGCCAGGCTCCCGACGAAGTCGACCGTGACCTCGGGCGCCAACGTTCCGGATTCGGCAGGTGGGCTCACCACCACCGCCCGCCGCCCGCACCCGGGCGTGAGCCATGCCAGCAACTCCGCGGGGTTCCCAAGCGTCGCCGACAGGCCGATTCGCTGCACCTCCCGGCCCGCCAGGCGCGTGATCCGCTGCAACACCGCCAGCAGATGCCAACCTCGGTCGTCGCCGGCGAAGGCGTGGACCTCGTCGACCACGACCGAGCGCACGTTGACGAACCAACGGCGGTGGTCGACCCCCCGCGAGACGAGCATGGACTCCAGCGACTCGGGAGTGGTGAGCAGCAGGTCGGGCGGGTCCGCCAGCAGGCGGCGCCGCTCCGGCTGGCCGATGTCGCCGTGCCAGAGCCCGGCCCGGCGCCCGACAAGCGTGCAGTACCGGTCCAGCCGTTCGTGGAGGTTGTTGAGCAGGGCGCGCAGCGGGCACACGTACAGCACGGTGAGGCCCCGCCAATCCCCGGCGAGCATTCGCGACAACAAGGGAAGTACGGCGCTCTCGGTCTTGCCCCCCGCGGTCGGCGCCGTCGCCACCACGTGCTCGCCGGCCAGGATCGGCTCGATGGTGGCCGCCTGCAGGGGCCGCAGTTCCCGCCACCCGAGGCTGTTGACGACGTGGTGCTGGACGGCTGGATGGAGCAGGTCGAACGGATCCGCCACAGTCAGGGCACTACGCATCGAGCTCGAGGGCGATGTCGTCCACCGACGCCGCAGTTCGGGCGTTGCGCTCCAACTCGGTCAGCTCCGACTCGACCACCGTGAGCCGGTAGTCGTGTCGGGGGTCAAAGTCGGAATGCTGGTCGACCCGGTCGAGCACGTCGCCGACCAGCTTCTTGAGGAAGAGGCGCGGCGCCACCCCGACCTTGCCCCCGAGGTCGCCGGTCACCGCCCGGGCGAGCACCTCGATATAGCCGTCGTCGCACCGCTCACCGATCCTCGCCGGCTCGTCGGCCCCCGCGGCGTAGAGGTCTCGCACCCGGCCGCCGACCTCGCACAGCGCGCCCATGTCGAACCCGCGCAGCCGCAACTGCACCGCCCGCGGGTTGTCGAACCGGGCGTCGGTGGTGAAGTCGGTGTGCAGCCGCTGGGCCAGGGGCGCCAGCCGGGCCACCCCCTGCGGCCCGTCGTAGAACGCCGGGGTGCCGGTGATCACGAGGTAGAGGCCCGGGAACCGTCCCTGGTCGACCTCGTCGATGAGCTGGCGGAGGGCGTTGAGGGCCCGGTCGCGGGCGTCGGACCGGACCCGCTGCAGCGTCTCGACCTCGTCGAGCACGAGCACGAGCCCGCTGTAGCCGGCGCCGCGCAGGATCGTCAGCAGGCCGGCGAGGAACGCCAGCGCGCCGTCGTGGTCGAGGTCGCCCCGGATGCCCGCCGACCGCTTCACCGCTGCCGCCACATGAGGCTCGCCCCCCAACC
>JAHFUQ010000145.1 GCA_023265045.1 Acidimicrobiia bacterium | reverse complement strand
GACGCCTGCGGGCCCAGCAGCGCCAGGCGTCCCTTGGCGGCGGCGGGTCGCCGGCGGGCATGGCGGAGGCTCAGGCGGAGGCGCTCGAGGAGGCGGTCCGGCGCCGCACCCGGTTGGCCCGCGACGTCTTCGGCGCCGGAGCCGGCGCTCACTCTCTGGACGGCCGCGCTCTGCGGGGTGCCCTCGGCGCCCGCGCCCTCGTCGAGTACGTGACCCACGAGGGCCAGCTCCACGCCCTCGTCGTCACCGGGCGCGGCGTCCGCCACGTCGAGCTGGGCCCGGCCAAAGCCGTGGCGAAAGAGAAGGAGCACCTGCTGTTCGCCTTGCGCCGGCTGGTGCTGGCCCGCCCCGGCGCCGGGGAGCACTTTGCCCGGTCTGCTGCCCTCCTCGACGGCCTGATCATCCGGCCCCTCGCCGTCGCCGTCGCTGCCTCGTCGCTCGTCGTGGTCCCCACCGGCCTGCTGCACGGCGTGCCCTGGTCGTGCCTGCCCAGCCTCGCCGGCCGGGACACGACCGTCGCCCCGAGCGCCGCCATCTGGCTGGGCCGCGACCGCGCCGCGTTCGAGACGCCGGCGCCGGTTCCGCAGACGCCCGCGAGCCGGGCCCGCGTGGCGCTGGTGGCCGGCCCGCAGCTCCCGGGCGCCGAGGTCGAGGTCGGCCAGCTGCGCCGGCTGTACCCCGACGCCGAGGTGCTCACCGGCCCGGCGGCGACGTGCGCCAACGTCCTCGTGGCGATGGAACGGGCCGATCTCGTCCACCTGGCGGCCGACGGCCACTTCCGGGCCGACAGCCCGCAGTTCACGTCGCTGCTCCTCGCCGACGGGCAACTCACCGTCTACGACCTCGAGCGCGTCCAGCGTGTGCCGCGCATCGCCGTGCTGTCGGCCTGCGACGCCGCCGTCCTCGACGTGAGGCCGGGCGACGAGCTGCTGGGCGCGGCGGCCGCCCTCCTCGGCCTGGGCGTCCGGTCGGTCGTGGCGCCGGTGTTCACCGTGCCGGACGAAGGCACCACGCCATTCATGGTGGCCTTCCACGAGCGGCTGGCGGCCGGCGCCAGCCCCTCGGCCGCGCTGGCTGGCGCGTGCTCGGGGCCCGACCAGGGAACGGCGGCCGCGGCGGCGTTCTTGTGCATCGGGCGCGACGCCGGCGGGGCTGCCGGCTAGCGCGCCGCGAACGCGGCGGTGTCGGCGTGATGCGCCTCGAGCCAGGCCCGCGCCTCGGTCGTCGAGGCCGGGAAGCACGGGCGTCCCTCAAGTCGTCGACGTGGCGACGGGAGGTAGGACGTCCGACTCATCATGGCCGCGCCGCTCAAGCAATTTCCGGCGTGTGCCGACGATGGGGCCGACATGGAACGGTCCGGACTCGGCAAGCACAGGCAGCGGTGGGTGGCGATGGCCAGCCGCTGGATCGAGATGCTGTGGCGCTGCCCTTGCCAGTACACCAACGTGGCGACATACCGTTGCTACGGCTGCGGGTCGCGCCCGCCGCGGGCGCTTCGCGCCGTCGTCGCCGCGAGCGTGCAGGGCGACCCGGCGCCTTAAGAACGAGGGCAGCCGGGTAGGGATACAGGGTCGTCCGACCGTCCGTCCCTGCGAAGGAGGAGACGACCCCTCATGACGCCTCCCGTCGACGCGTGCGGGCCTCCGGAGAACGTCGGCGCCTTTTGCGATCTCGCGTACCGGCTCACGCACAACGCAGACGTAGCCCGCATCTCGAACATCGTCGTGGCGCGCCCGGCCAAGATCCTGCTCATCGTGGTCATCGCGTGGATCACGTCGCGCGTCTTCCGGCGCTCGATCCGCCGCTTCACCAAGGGCCTTGGCGCGGTGAGCAGCGACGTGCTCGGCGGCGACCGTTCGTCGGGCGCGCTGATGCGCACGATGCCGCGGGCCACCGCACGCGCCAGGCAACGAGGCGACACCGTCGGCGCATTGCTGGGCAGCCTCGTCAGCATCATCGTGTGGACGATCGCGGCGATCATGGTCCTCGGCGAGCTCGGCCTCGACCTCGGCCCGCTGATCGCCGGCGCCGGCATCGTCGGCGTGGCGCTGGGGTTCGGCGCCCAGCATCTCGTGCGCGACTTCCTGTCCGGGGTCTTCATGCTGATCGAGGACCAGTTCGGCGTCGGCGACGTCATCGACGCCGGGCCGGCGTCGGGGACGGTCGAAGGCGTGAGCCTCCGCACCACGCGCCTGCGCGACGTCGAGGGCAACGTCTGGCACATCCCCAACGGCTACATCGATCGGGTGGCGAACAAGTCCCAGGAGTGGTCGAGGGCGCTCCTCGACATCCGGGTGTCGTACGACAACGACATCCACCGCGCCACCGAGGTGATCACGGAGGCCGCGGTCGCCACCTGGCAGGACCCGGCCTGGTCGGCCGAGATCCTCGAGGAGCCCGAGCTGTGGGGCGTGGAGGACCTCGGGCCCGACGGTGTCACCGTCCGGCTCGTCGTCAAGACCCGGCCCCTGTCGCAGTGGAGGGTGGCGCGCGAACTGCGGGCGCGGATCAAGCGGGCGTTCGACGACGCCGGCATCGAGATCCCCGCGTCGGCGCGCGTCGTGTGGCAGCAGGCCGACGGGCCGGTCGGGGCCGCCACGGGGGCGGGCCCCGAAGACCGCTGAGCAGGTACGGCAAAGCCCCCCCAGTGCGCCCCGGAGGGACGGCGCGAAGTGAAAGCATTCATGGACGTTGGGCAGGGGAGTGGGCGCGGAACGACCGGTGTGGCAGCGCTCGAGGGGGCGGCCGGCCGCGCCGTCTGGGTGCGTCGCGCCCGGCACGGTGTGCCCACCCGAGGGGCGCGCCTCGACCTGGCCGGGGTGACGACCACCGTCGGGCTGTCCCGCACGGTGGGTGCGTGCCCGATGCGGGCCTGGCTCCGCAGCAGCGACGTCTAGCGAGTTGGTGCGACCGGCCTCTCCACGAACCGGTCGCCCTCTCCGACACCGTCCTTCTTGAGCTGCCCGACGCCACGCTGACCGGTTCCGTTCGCCCATGACGAACCGTGCGGGGTGAGCACGACCGGCGTGGGTGTGCTCGCGCCCGCCCGGAGCCGCACGGCGGCGCAGCCGAGTGTGTTCGTCACCGCCCGGCCACCATCCCCGAGGGAAGGCGACAGGTGGTTGAGGCGCTCGTATCGGCGACGGGCTATGACCTCGATTGCCCCGGTATGCCGTCAGCGTCACCGGCGCCGAGACGCGCCACGGTTTGGGCTGTTCGGTCTGCCGCCTCCTCCCCGATCTGCCGCCGCTCCCGCCGGCCCGGCCGTGCTGCGGTGGGAACTGCTGGCCGGGTACATCCCGAGCTCGGCCGTCCCGGTCACGCTCATCTGAGTGGGGTCGCCCAATGCCCGCCCGCCGCCTTGACCCAGCAGACGGCGACAACGCCACACCGCTCGCGATGCCCTTGGTCGAGCACTCCCAGGTGACGGAGAACGCCCGGGTCAGGGGAGGAGTTGTTGTTTCAATGCTGGACGGCGAACGTACGTTCTGGTATAATAAAGGCACCGCTTCCCCCTCGGTCCTGCCCTCGTCGCCCGGGGGAACGTTGTGCTGAAGGATTCGGTGGCCGCGCTGGCGACCGACATCGATGAGCTGGTCGCCGCCGACCCTGCGAGCCTGGCCGGCGGCGAGGCGATCGTGGCCCTGCGCCGCCAGCTCGAGCGGCTGAGTGCCGTCGCCACCAGGGCATCCGTTGCCTTCGATGCGGGCCGGGCCTGGGAGGCCGACGGGGCCCGCTCGGCGGCGGCGTGGATCTCTTCGCGGTGCCGGCTGCCCTTGCCGCTGGCTCGCCGGCAGGTGCGATTGGGCCGGTCGCTGCGCGAAATGCCGGCCACCGAGGCGGCGTGGTTGGCGGGCGAGATAAGCCAGGCCCAGGTCGAGCCATTGGCGGCCGTGCGCACGCGGGTGGGCGCGGAATTGTTCGATCCCGACGAGGCGGCATTGGTCGGCTACGCCCGACAGCTGCCGCACCGCGACTTCATGCGGACGCTGGCGTACTGGACCCAGGCCGCCGACCCCGACGGCGTCGAGGACGACGCCGAGGCCCAGCGCGACTCCCGCCGCCTGCACCTCTCCCAGAGCCTTGACGGCAAGTGGTTCCTCGACGGCGTGCTCGACCCCATCAGCGGCGAGGTCGTCTCCCGGGCGTTGAAGGCGATCGAGGACGAGCTGTTCGAGGCCGACCGGGCGGCGGCCAACGGCGGGGCGCTGGCCCGAACGCCTGCGCAGCGGCGGGCTGATGCGCTGGTGGAGCTGGCGCGCCGGGCCGCCGCCATGCCCGCCGGCGGCCGCCTCCCCGAGCCGCTCCTCACGGTCCTCGTCGGCTACGAGACGTTCGCGGGACGGGTGTGCGAGATGGAGAGCGGCACGGTTGTGACGCCGGGATCGTTGCTCCCCTGGCTGACCAAAGCCTACATCGAGCGGGTGGTGTTCGACAGCCCCGACCGGGTCAAGAACGTGGGCGTCCGCCGCCGCCTCTTCGGCGGCGCCACCCGCCGCGCCGTCGAGGTGCGAGACCGGGAGTGCTTCTCGGAGTACTGCGACCTGCCCGCCGACCAATGCGAGATCGACCATGTTCAGCCCTACGGCGAGGGCGGTCTCACCGTCGACGACAACGGCCGTCCCGCCTGCCGGTACCACAACCGCCGGCGGAACCAGCCGCCCTAGGTGAACCGTTTCGTCGGCCCCGGTCGCGGGTCTGGCGCATCGGCAGCCGAGCACGTCGAAGCGCTTGAGCAGGGGCTCCGCGATGGTGAGGACCGACGACAACTCCCACATCGTCGCCGTCCGGGGCGGCTTAACGGTTCCAGCCGATGTGGAGGTGGTCGCTGTGGTCGTCGTCGGAGAAGGCGCCCGGGAAGCTCGTCAGCTCGAGCCAGGGTGAGCCGAACTCGTCGGGGCGGACGGACGGGCCGCTGGTGAGGATGGCGAGGGCGAGGTCGAGGGCGGCGTAGTTCGTGGCAGTGACGTCCACGCTGTCGATGGCGGAGATGTCGACGGCGCGCCCGACGGTGTGGTTGGACACCCGGTCGGTGCCCTTGACGTAGGTCGAGTGGCCCGTCTTGATGGCGCTGATCACCAGGCGGTGCTCGAGGGCGGCGGCGCCAAGGACGTTGATGACGCGCTGGTCGATCGTGCCCGAGAGCAGGTCGGCAACGGCCTCAGGGGCCATCGCGATGTTCGGGTTGCGGACCAGGCTGGCGGCGGTGGCGGGCGAGGCGAGGGTGTCGAGGGCGCTGGAGCCGTAGCGGATGGCCAGATCGAGCACCCGGTTCACGTACCAGTCGGCGTGGTTGTAGGACCAGATCGCGCTGCGGAGGTACGAGGGGTCGCCGGCGCCGTCGTGGCACAGGTAGCGGGCCGCGGCGTAGATGGCGTCCGTCGGCGCGTAGACGTTGGCCACGCCGTCGCCGTCGGCGTCGACCCCGAAGGCGGCCCAGGACGCCGCCAGGAACTGCATCGGCCCCATGGCGCCGGCGTAGTTGGCGCCCGTCGTGACGCCGGGGAGCATGGAGCGGCCGTGGGAGCTTTCGATGGAGCCGATGCCGGCCAGCACCGTCCACGACAGCCCGGGGCACGCCGCCGCCGCCCGCTGGTAAAGGGCGAGGTAGTCGGGCGGGATGTCGCTGGTGGCCAGGCGGCTGGGCGGGATGCTGCGACCGTCGGCCGAGAGGGCATGGGCCCGGGCGACGACGTTGAGGCGGTTGGTGATGTCGACGAGCTGGCGGCGCGCGTCCAACAGCTCAACGCTGGGAGCCGCCGCCGCCGGCGGGCGGGGGAGGGACGCCGGCGCGCTCGGCAAGGCGGCTGGCGCGGCCGTGGACGAGGCTGGCGCCGCCGATGTGCTCGCCGATGTGCTCGCCGATGTGCTCGCCGATGTGCTCGCCGACGCGACGGTCGGGGGCGGGGTAGTGGCGTAGCGGAGATGGGCCGCCTCGAGGTCGGCTTGGATGTCGCGCACCTGGTGGGTCAGCTCGGTGCGGCGGTCGACCATCTCGGAGAGGAAGCGCACGGCGCTGTCTCGGATGAGCGATGAGGAGGGCCGCGCGGGCGCGACCGCGGCGCTCCCGAGGGCGGGGCCACACGGTATCGGCGCGAGCAACGTGACGGCGCACGACGCGACGATCGTGGGGTTGCGGGGAAGGGTGCCGGGGGACGTGGGGGTCAGTGCGTTGCTCACGGGTGCGGCCGCGTCGCGGGCCGCCTGCGGGATGAATACGCCCTCGAGGCGCTGGAGCTCGCCGCGGGCCGAATCGAGCTTGCCCTGGAGCTCCTGTTCCTGGGCGACCACCTGGCTCGTGCGAGGGTCGAGGGCGCTGCTGGCCGCGGACGGGTCGAGCAAGCCGGCCGCGACCTCCAAGGTGCGCACCTTGAGGTCGAGGTTGCGCTGCTTGGCCGCCAGGTCGTCGAGGACCTGGACGAGGCCGCTGGTGGTGGGTGACGCGATGAGGCGGGGATCGATGGGCGCCGACGCCGACGGAAGGCCGCCCGACGTGGAGTCCGCAAGGGTGGGCGTGCCCGGGCTGGGCGGCGTGTAGGGCGGCGGGATCGGGCCGGCGGTCTGCGCCAACGGTGTGGGCAGGCCGGCGCTGAGCCCGGACGGGTTGGCCGACGGTTGGGGCGGCGTGGTCGGCGTGGTCGCGGGCGGAGGCGCGAGCGCCTGGGTCGTGGAGGGCGTCGTCGTCGGCGCGTTCACACTGCTGGCCGCGCCGCTGTTGGACCGGCCCGGAACGGTGGACGCCGGCGCGGCGGTCGTCGTCGGGGCCGTGCCCGTGGGAGCGGTCAGCTGGGCCGAAGCGGGAACGGCGGCGCCGAGGAGCGCCGTCACCATGGCGCCAGCCGCCCAGGCGCCGACTGCCAGCGCCGGCGCCCGGCGCCCGCCCCTCCGCCCTTCCACGGCCCCGCCCCTCACGTCCGGATCATGGTTTGTTCTTGACGAACCCCACGAGGTACGCCGCCACCGAGCACGGCCGCGCGCCGGCGTTCGCGCACTCGACCCGCAACGTCACGTCGGTGTTCTCGTCGAAGATGATCGGCGCCACGAAGTGGTAGTCGACGTTGCGGAAGTTGGCCAGCGAGTCGAGGAACAACGTGTCCCGCCCGCGCACGAGCGACACCGTTCCGCTGTCGCCGGCCGGGTTCTGGAACACGAGGTCGGTGAGCGAGAAGACCTTCTTGGCGTCGATGCGGAAGCCGTCGGTCTGGGTGCCGGTGCCGGCCACGACGAGGCGCTTGTCGGTCGGGTTGCCCAATTCGGTGGTGATGGCCGCCGCGCCGCTGCCCGCGGGGACCGCCGGCGCGCTGGTCGCCGTCGTGCCGCCGCTGGGCGCTCCTGGCTTGGCGCCGGCGGACTGTTCGATGGCCTTCTCGTCCGTCGGCAGCTGCGGGTCCGTGCCGACCTTGGCGCCGATGTCGTTCACCGCCTTGTTGGTCTGCGACAAGGGTTTGGCGACGGCCTTGCGCGCCGTCGACTGCACCTTCGGTCGCAGCAACGTGAGCCAGAGCAACGCGAGCACGATCAGCAACCCGAGCGCGAGCAGCAGGACCATGCCGACCCAGCTGGCGAACAACGGCGTCTGCGCGTACGTGCCGTCGAGGATGATCGGCTCCTGCCCTTCGATCTCGACGTAGACCTGGAAGGGCTTGACCTGAGGCGCCCCCCGCAGCATGAGCTTGCGCGGCTTGACGACGACGCGCGCGAACGTCGCCGTCCCCGGGTCGGACACGATCTGGGGCGGGTTGAAGACGTACTTGAAGTTGCCGTCGGGATCGGCGCCGCGCAGGCCGGCGGTGACCTGGGTGTTGCCCCGGTTGTCGAGGGTGAGTTGATGCCGGCCCATGCGCGGGCCGCGCGACGACTGCGGCATGAGCTCCGCGGACAGGTCGGTGAACCCGCCGATGACGAGCACGCCCTCCTCGGCGATCGTGCCGTCCGGGTCCTCCCGCGAGCGGACCTTGACGGCGAACGGGACCTCACCCGAGCGCACGCCCATGTTCCGGGGAACTTGGAACACGACGACGGCGACGCCCTCGTCGTCCGGGAACAGCGACAGCGACGGCGGGTCGATCGTCGCCCAGTCAACGGCCGGGCCCACGACCTCCATGGTGAACTCGTCGACGACGCTGCCGGTGTTGCGCACCGTCACCCGGATGCTCACCTCCTCGCCGGGCGCGGCGGCGATGCTGGTGTCAGAAAGGGTTGCGGTCAGGCCCAATGTCGGCGAGGCCCGGAAGCCTCTTCCCCCCTCGGATCAAGATTCACTCGGAACACGGACTTACCTCCGGTACAGCAACTGGGTGCGGCTGGGGTTCAGGGCGACGTTGTCCGACCGCTGCATCGTGGCGGGTACGACGAGGAAGGAGGCGGATGCTGCCTGGTCGGCGCCGCCGTTGGCGTCCATCACGCGCGGCCCTGAGGGGTCGTTGAGGAAGATCACCGCCGGGACGGCGGCAAAGCTCCCGCTCGCGTCGGTGGTGACGGTGGTCAGCACGATCACCCGCCCCTGCGGGTCGAGGGGGTTCATGAGCCAGCGCAGTTGCACCCCGGTGTTGGGGCGGAACCCGCTGCCCTCGACCGTGATCACCTCGCCGGGCTGGCCCAGCGGGCGGGAGAGGCGGATGGTGGGCGTGCCCGCCGGCGCCGTTCCCGGAGGCGGCGTTGCGCCGGGCGCGGTGGTCGGCGTCGTGGGTGGGATGGGCGCCGAGCCGGGCGGCGCGGTCGGGGGCG
>JAHFUQ010000144.1 GCA_023265045.1 Acidimicrobiia bacterium | reverse complement strand
AGGCGCCGACCGCCGCCCCGCTGGCGACGAGCGCCAGCGCCAGCGCCAGCCGGCCGATCACGGCGTTCGGGCCACGCAGGGCGGGCTCGGCGTTCGGGCCACGCAGGGCGGGCTCGGCGTTCGGGCCACGCAGGGCGGGCTCGGCGTTCGGGCCAGGCAGGGCGGGCTCGGCGTTCGGGCCACGCAGGGCGGGCTCGGCGTTCGGGCCAGGCAGGGCCGGCGGATCAGGTCCGCAGCGTCGCCCCCACGGCGCGCTCGACGGCGGCGATGCAACGGCGGCGCAGGTCGGCTAGCTCGTCCTCGGTCAGGGTGTGGTCGAGGGCGGCGACGCGGAGGCGGTAGGCCAGGCTGCGCCGCGCATCCCCGAGCTGCGGCCCACGGAACACGTCGAACAGCCACACGTCCTCGAGCATGTCGCCCGCCGCCACCCGCAGCGCGCCCTCGGCGGCCGCGGCCGGCGTCTCCTCGCTGACCACGAACGCGAGGTCGAAGTCGGCCGACGGGTAGCGGCTCACGGGCCGGTACTCGAGCGACTTCTTGGGCGCCGCCAGCAGGACACCGAGGTCCAGCTCGAACCACCCGACCGGCGCGGCCAGGTCGTGGGCGGCCAGTACGGCCGGGTCCACCTCGCCCACCGCGCCCGCGGGCTGGCCCGACGCGCTGACGGCGGCCGAGCGGGACGGGTGCAGGCCCGGCGGCGCAGCCGGCTCGAGCGCGACCCGGTCCGCCCGTAGCGCCTCGACGAGCACGTCCAGCAGCCGCTTGGCGTCGGCCGCGTCCGCGCCGCCGAGGACCGCGGCGATGCGCTCGGCCTCGACCGGGAGGTCGCCGCCGTCCGGCGCCGGCGGAGGCAGCAGGAAGACCTTGCCCACCTCGAACAGGCGGACGTCGGGGTGGCGGCGGCCCACGTTGGTGACGACCGCCCGCAGCAGCCCCGGCAGCAGCGACGTGCGCAGCACCGACTCCTCGTGCGCCAGCGGGTTCTCCAGCGCCACGGCGTTCGTGCCCAAGCCGGCCCGCACCAGGTCCGCCGGCGCCAGCAGCGACGTCGACCACGCCTCCAACAGCCCGGCGCCGATCATCGCCTGGCGCGCCCGGCGGCGGTCGCGCTGGGCATCGGTCAGCCCGCCCACCTGGGCGGTCGGCGGCCGCGTGCGCGGGATGCGGCTGTAGCTGTGATGGCGGGCCACCTCCTCGATGACGTCCGCCTCCCGCTCCGAGTCGGGGCGCCACGGCGGGATCGTGACCTGGAGGTTCGGCGCGTCCATCGTCTCCCCTGCCGGGACGCAGGCGAAGCCGATCGGCTCCAGCAGCTCGACCACCTCGGGCGTCGTCAGCGACGTCCCCAGCAGCGAGTTCACCCGGGCGGTGCGGACGAGCACCGGGGCCGGGCGAGGGCGGGCGGCGCTCACATCGACCACCGGCCCGACGGCCAAGGAGGCGCCGGCGACGTCCTCGGCCAGCTGGCAGAAACGCCCGACGGCGCGCTCGATCCCTTCAGGGTCGACGCCCCGCTCGAACCGGACCGACGCCTCCGTGCGCGCCACCAGCCGTTTGGCCGTGCGGGCGATGCTGAGCGGGTCGAAGTAGGCGGCCTCCAGCAGCACGCTGGTGGTCGACTCCGAGATCTCCGACGACGCCCCGCCCATGACCCCGCCCACGCCGACGGGCGTGCCCTCGGCGTCGCAGATCAGGCAGTCCTCAGCCGTCAGCGTGCGCTCCTCCCCGTCCAGGGTGACGAGGAGCTCGCCCTCCCGGCCCCGGCGCACGAGCAGGCCGCCCCCGGGCAGGCGGTCGAAGTCGTACGGGTGGTTGGGCTGGCCCAGCTCGAGCATCACGTAGTTGGAGATGTCGACGATGTTGTTGATGGGCCGCATCCCGGCGAGGGTGAGCCGGCTGGCGAGCCAGCCCGGCGACGGGCCCACCTCCACCCCGGTGAGCAAGGTGGCGGTGAACCGGGGGCAGAGGTCGGGCGCCTCCACCACGACCGTTCCCACCACGGCGTGCCGGAGGCGAGGGACGACCGGGTCGGGCGCCGCCAGCGGCGCCTTCAGCCGGGCGGCGAGGTCACGGGCCACGCCCAGGATGGAGAGGGCGTCGGGGCGGTTGGGGCTGATGTCGAGGTCGTACACCACGTCGGGCGTGATGCCGAGCGCCTCGGTGAGGGGGTCGCCGGGCAGCAACCCCGACGGCAGGATCAGGATCCCGTCGTGGTCCTCCGAGAGCCCCAGCTCTTTGCCCGAGCACAGCATGCCGTTGGACCACTGGCCGCGGACCTTCCGCCGCCCGATCTCCATCCCGCCCGGCAGGCGGGCGCCGGCGGGCGCCAGCGGCAACAGGTCCCCCACCTGGAAGTTGAAGGCCCCGCAGACGATCTGGACCGCCTCCCCATCGCCGCGGTTGACCTCGACGAGCTGCACCTTGTCGGCGTCCGGGTGGGGGGCGGTGGCCAGCACCTCGGCCACCACAATGTCCTCCAGGCCCTCGCCGACGCGCTCCATCCCGTCGACGACCAGCCCCAGGTCGGACAAGGTGTCGGCCAACTCCTCGGACGAGCCTTCGACGGGCGCGAAGTCGCGCAGCCAGGCCAGGGGAACACGCATCAGGCGTCAGGGTAGGCGGTCAGCTGGGGACGGACTGCCGATTCTGGAGCGACCCGACCAGGGGCCCGCGATCTCGGCTCCCGAGGGCGCAGACGACCCGGCGGTTGCCGTCGTTCCAGCTCTCGCGCGACGGGTAGATGCGGAACGTCCGGAGCGGTGACTGGTCCAGCGAGCCGCCGAAGTACGCCTCGGCCGCCTCCCGGCACAGGGGGTCCACATCCCGGCGGATGGCCTCGAGCCCCGGATACGACAACCCGGGGCCCGCCGGGTGGTCGAGCAGGGCCACGACCTCGCGCCCGTGCTGGTCCCCGCACGGCTGGCGGGCGACGTAGCGGGGGTCGTTGTCAGGCCGTTCGTAGCAGTCGCCCACGGCGAGGGCCCGGTAGCTCGGGCTGTGGAAGATCTTCGGCCAGTACGCGACCCAGACGCCCAGGCCGGCCACGATCGTGAGCGCGCCGAGCACGATCCCGGCCGTCGCCAGCCTGGAGCGGCGCCTCGCCCGGAGGCCGAAGAGGATGGCCAGGATCCCGGGGACGACCAGGGCCGAGAACAACACCGACAGCAGCCCGCACACCAAGGCGCGGCTCGGCCAGCGATCGGCGCGCTCGTCGGCGCGCTCGGGCGCCTGCACTCCCACGGCTGTCATGGTCGCATGAGGGCGACCAGGCCGGTCAAGACGACCGCCGCGGCGCCCACGAAGGCCACGGCGAGCCCCGCGGCCGGGCTGGTCGTGACCGCCGCCGCGCTACCCGCGTTGTCCACCCCGATGCGGGCCACGGTGACGGCGACGGCGGCCAGCAGCGCCAGCGCGCCGGGCACGACCAGCCACGCGCCCGACGTCCTCCCCCGCCGCAGCGCCCAGCCGATGGCCGCCCCGCCCGCCACCAGCACCGCGATGCCGATCGTCGGCCCCAGGGCGCGCCAGCCCGAGACGGGCCGCAACGACGCAAAGCCACCGGACAGGCGGCGGGTGAACCACGGCGCCCACAGCGCCGCCGTCATTGCCACGCCGCCCGCCGCGGCCGCCCACCTGAGGCCTTCCCGGCGCACCGGCCCGACAGTACGCTGGGCTCGATGGCGGCCGTGTACGAACAGCAGCTTCGCCGGGTCGCGATCCGGGCCGTGCGCCAGGGCGGCCCGGTCGCCGACCCCGCCGCCGCGCACCTGGCCGTCGCGGCCGCCCGCCGGGTGCAGCAGCAGCGCACCTGGGGCCCGTCGGTGGTGATCCCCGCCATCACCCTGGCCGTGCTGGGCGTGGCCATCGGGGGGTTCGCCCTCATCTGGTACCTGGCGACGGTCGTCCCCACGCTGCTCACCGAGCCATGGCGGGCCCGCCGCCGGCGCGACCGGGCCCTCTCGGCCGAGGCCGCCAACCTCGCCCTGCTCGACGAGGAGTAGCCCTCCCGCGTCCGGTCAGAACTGGCGCAGGAAGCGGACGTCGTTGGTGATGAAATGCCGGATGTCGTCGATGTTGTGGCGCAGCATGGCGCAGCGGTCGATGCCGAACCCGAAGGCGAACCCCTGCCACTCCTCGTTGTCGATCCCGACCGCCTCGAACACGTTGGGATCGACCATCCCGCACCCGCCCAGCTCGATCCAGCCCGAGTGCGAGCAGACCCGACAGCCCGCGCCGTCGCAGAAGATGCACGTGACGTCGAACTCGGCCGACGGCTCGGTGAACGGGAAGAACGACGGCCGCAGCCGGGAGCGGATGGTCGGCCCGAAGTAGGCGCCGGTGAAGGCCTCGATGGTGCCGGCCAGGTCCCCGAAGGAGATGTGCCGGTCGACGACGAGGCCCTCGATCTGGTGGAACACCGACAGGTGGCGGGCGTCGGGGGTGTCCCGCCGGTAGCACCGCCCGGGGGCGACGATGTAGACCGGCGGCGGCTGGGATTGCATGACCCGGATCTGCACGGGCGAGGTGTGGGTGCGCAGCAAGACCGACCCGGGCGCGCCGAGCTTGAGGTACAGCGTGTCCCACATGCTGCGGGCGGGGTGCCCGGGCGGCATGTTGAGGGCCTCGAAGTTGTACCAGTCGGTCTCCGCCTCCGGCCCCTCTGCCACCCGGTAGCCCATGGCCACAAACACGTCCTCGAGCTGCTCCTGGGTCTGGCTGACGAGGTGCTGGTGACCCCGGGCCCAGCGCGAAGAAACCTCCGTCAGGTCCATGCGCTCGGCGTCGAGCCGCTGGGCCCGCGCCGCCGCCTCCAGCTCCGCCCGCCGGGCCTCGACCGCCGCCTGGAGCCGTTCCCTGGCCTCGTTGACGGCCTTTCCCGCTTCCTTGCGGTCCTCGGCCGGCAGCGCGCCCAGCTGCTGGCGGGCGGCCATCACCGCCGAGCGCCGGCCCAGCACCTCCTGCTCGGCGGCGGACAGCTCGTCCAGCGACCCCGCGGCCGCCACCCGGGCCACGCCCTCCTCGACCGGCCCCAACAGGTCCGTCATTCCCCGTCTCCGAGCAACTCAGCCGGCGGGGTGGTCGGCAGCGTGAAGCGGAACGTCGAGCCGTGGCCCATGACCGATTCCACCACGAGCCGGCCCCCGTGCGCTTCGACTAAGCCGCGGCTGATCCACAACCCCAGCCCCGAACCGGTCGGGCGCGTCTCGGCCCGGCGGAAGAACTTGGTGAACACCCGGGGCAGGTCGGAGGACGGGATCCCCTCGCCGCGGTCGACCACCGAGATGGCGACCAGGCCGTTGTGGGCCTCCCCCGCCACCGCCATGCCCTTGGGGCTGGCGTACTTGGCCGCGTTCTCCACCAGGTTGGTGAGCACCTGCTCGATCTTGTCGGGGTCGGCGTAGGCGCGCGGGAACTCGGGCGGGAAGCGCACGTCGACGTCCAGCTCGGGCTCGATCATCCGCACCTTCTCGGTCACGACGGTGACCAGGTTCGGGATGTCGATCAACTGGCGGCGCAGCACCAGCCGCCCGCTCTCCAGGCGGCTGATGTCGAGCAGCTCGGTGACCAGGCGCGTGACGCGGTCGGCGTCGTGGTGAACCTGCTCCAGCATCATGCGCTTCTGGTCGTCGGCCAGCCGGTCCCACCGGTTCAGCAGCAGGCTCGTGTACCCCTTCACCGAGGTCAGGGGGGAGCGCAATTCGTGGCTGACGGTGGAGATGACCTCGATCCCCTCCGCCGGCGAGCGCCGCCGGGCGCCGTCGCGCAGCACCAGCACGGCACCCGCCAGCCGGCCGTCGCCGTCGCGGACGTACCGGCCCGTGACCAGGACGGTCGCCTCCCGCCCGGAGGCGGTGCGCAACCGCACCCGCTGCTCGGGGATCCGGGTCACCGACGCCAGGCGGGTCGACGCCGGCCAGCCGTCGGCCCACACCGGCTGGCCGTCGCTGCGCCGGGGGCTGAGCAGCTCCTCGACCGAGCGGCCCACCATCTCGTGCGGCGCGAAGCCGGTGAGCGTGGCGGCGGCGGCGTTGACGGCGCGCAGGCGCCGGTCGGCGTCCAGCTCCAGCATGGCGTCGGGCAGCAGGTTCGGGTCGATCACGAGCTTCGCTGGCGCGCCGCCTCGAAACACAGCACGGCCGCCGCCATTCCCACGTTGAGGGACTCCGAGCGCCCCACCATCGGCACCGTCACCCAGCCGTCCACGCCGCCGGCGGCGGCGTGGCCCTCCAAGCCGTGCGCCTCGTTGCCGAGCACCAGCGCCGTCGGTCGGCGGAAGTCGACCTCGTGGTACGGCTCGCCGTGCGACGCGGCCGTGCCGAGCCGGCGCATGCCCCACGCGCCCAGCTGCTCCAACACGTCCACTGGCTCTCCTCCGGCAACCAGCCGCACGTGGAATATCGAGCCGGCCGACGCCCGCACGGACTTGGGGTTGTAGACATCGACAGTTCCCTCACAGCAGATTACCGCTCCCACTCCGGCAGCTTCGGCCGTACGCAGCACCGTCCCCAGGTTGCCGGGGTCGCGCACGTCGACGCATACCACCACCAGCGGCGCGTCCTTGGCCTCGTCGAGGGGCCGGTCGCCGCGCCCCGCCACCGCCAGCACCGGCTGCGCCGTCACCGTGTCGGTCACCCGCTCGATCACGCCGGGGCCGAGCGGGAAGACCCGCACCCCCGCGGCCCGCGCCGCCCCCACCACCGGGTCGGCCATCCCCTCGGGCGCCGCATACACCCCTTCCACCGGCGCTCCCGAACGCAACGCCTCCGCGACCAGCTTCGCCCCCTCGACCACGAAGGCCCCTTCGGCCCGCCGGTAGGACGGCTGGGCCAGCAGGCGCCGCACCCGCTGCACCCGCTTGTGGCGGAACCCCAGCGCGCCCGTTGCGCCGAGGTTTGCAGATTTCACCCCGCTATCCGAGGCATAGCTTGCAAACCTCGGACTATTCGTCCCCTGCGGCGAGCTTGACCAGGGCGGCGAAGGCGGGCGGGTCGGTCACGGCCAGGTCGGCCAGCATCTTGCGGTCGACCTCGACCCCCGCCGTGCGCAGCCCGGCGATCAGCCGGCTGTAGGTGGTGCCGTTCTGGCGGGCGCCGGCGTTGATGCGCTGGATCCAGAGCTGGCGCATGTCGCCCTTGCGGGCCCGGCGGTCGCGGAACGCGTACTGACCGGAGTGCATGACCTGCTCGTTGGCGGCGCGGTAGTTCCGGCTCTTGTGGCCGAAGTAGCCCCGCGCCTGCTCGAGAACGGCGCGGTGGTGCTTGCGACCATGAACGGCGCGCTTGACCCTGGCCATTGCGTGAGTCCTTTCTCTCCGACCGGTCCGCTTACAGACCCAGCAGCTTCTTGACGTGGGCGCGGTCGCCCCCGACGACCTCGGCCTCGCGCGCCAAGCGCCGGGTGCGCTTGCTGGACTTCTTCTCCAAGATGTGGGCGCGGAAGGCCTTCCGCCGCACGATGCGGCCCGTCCCTGTGATCTGGAACCGCTTGGCGGCGCCCCGGTGCGTCTTCATCTTGGGCATCTAACTTGCCGTCGCTTTCTCTTTGGGGCGGGCTCGCCGGTCCGGCGCCAGCACCATCACCATGTTGCGCCCGTCGAGCCGGGGGGCCGCCTCCACCTTGGCCGGAGGCGCCAGCTGCTCGGCGATGCGGTCGAGGATCTTCTTGCCCAGCTCGGGACGGGCCATCTCCCGACCCTTGAACATGATCGTGATCTTCACCTTGTGGCCCTCGTCGAGGAAGCTCGACACCTTCCGCGTCTTGGTGTCGAAGTCGGCCTCGCCGATCTTGATCCGGTACTTCATCTCCTTGATGGGTGAGTTCCCGCTCTTCTTGCGCGACTCCTTGTCACGCTGGGCGGCCTCGTACTTCCACTTCCCGTAGTCGAGGATCCGGCACACCGGTGGGTCGGCCAGTGGGGCCACCTCCACCAGGTCCATCTCCAGGTCGCGAGCCAGGTCGAGCGCCTCGGGAAGAGACCTGATGCCGAGTTGGCGGCCATCAGGGTCAACCAGGCGCACCTCGCGCGCTCGAATACGTTCATTGATCCTGAGGTCGGCCCCCTCTGGTCCAGCGATGCGACATCACTTCCATTTCATAGGTTGTCGAGGGACGCGAAGAAGGCGGACGTTGGGAAACGTCCGCCTCTGGCGGTCGACCGACCCGACGCACTTTGCCCTACGCTCCGGACTAGGTGGCCGGGTGGGGGCTGTCAGCCACACGGCTGCCTCCCCGCTTCCCTCTTCGATTGTGCGCCCTAGGGTAGCAGGGCAAGCGAGCACCGGAGCGAAGCGAGGAGCGCAGCCCACATGAACGACGGGTCCCGATGAGCACGATCTGGACACCCTCCGGGGAACGACCGATCCGCCGCGACCCCGAGCCCGAGGCATCACGACCCCCAGCAGGCCGACCCCCGTCGGACGGGCCCGCCGGCGAGTCGGACGAACCGAGCGAGCAGGAGATCCGCGCCCATCTCGCCCAGGTCGCGGAGCAGCTGTTGCAGACGCCGGCGTCGGTCGTGATCGCCAATCACTGCATCGGCCTGTTCCAGCTCGGCGCCCTCCACATCGAGGAGGGCAACCTGGACGAAGCCCGCCTGGCCGTCGACGCCCTCGGCGGCATCGTCGAGACGCTGGGGAAACGCCTGGGTGAAGAGGAGTCGACCCTCCGAGAGGCGCTGACCCAGCTGCGGCTCGCCTACGTGCGCCGCCTGGAGGCGAGCGGCCCGGCGCCGGGCCAGGCGCCGCCCGGCAGCTCGCCGGGCTCGTCACCGCCCGGCGCC
>JAHFUQ010000296.1 GCA_023265045.1 Acidimicrobiia bacterium | reverse complement strand
CACTCGTGCAGGTCGGCACGCCAGGCCCGCCTCTCCTTGCGGGGATCGCCGGATCGGCCCAGGTTTACCTCAAGGCGGCGGACGTTGCTCTCGGCCCGTTGGAGCTCCCGCAGGGCCTCGGCGACTTGGGTGGTCCCGGAATTGTCCCGCGCCCTTGGCCAGGTCGTTGCGCTCCCGCTCCAGACGGCCGCGGGCTAGCTCGGCGGCCCGAATCTCGGCGCTCGGGTCGGGTGGCATGCCGGCGAGGATGGCGTCGCGTTCGGCCACGAGGCGGCCGTGGCGCAGGGCGTCGCGCATCGGCCTGGCCACCGACGGCGTCACCTCGACGAGGAGGGGATCGGTCACCGGTGTGCGGGAGTCGATTACCCAGCCGATGCGGCGGTCGGTGCCCCACTCCCGGCGCAGATCCTCCTTCGCCTGCTCCAGCGAGTCGGCCACGACGTAGACGGTCGAGCACTGCCTGGCCCGGCTCATCTTCACGTAGGCCAGTTCCCTGCCGCCGCCGTCCTTGAGGGCATGGGCCCGCTCCACCGTCGAGCCCTGGCTGCGGTGGACGGTCACCGGGTTGGCGTGGGCTAGGCGGGCGGCGCAGATCTCGTCCCCCTCCAGCCTGCGGATCTGGTTGTCGTCGTCCGTGCGCACGAGCTGGCACGAAGACGGTCCGCCCCGGGCGCTGTGGCACGTTATGGCACGCCGAGGTTCGAACCGGGATCTCAGGGCTGTCTCAGGGAGGCTTGCACCGCCTCTGACCTGGGCTTTTGTGTGGAGCGGGCGACGAGAATCGAACTCGCGTCTTCAGCTTGGGAAGCTGACATTCTGCCTCTGAACTACGCCCGCGACGCGGGTCACAGGCTAGCGCGACCGGTGCGAGCGTCCATCTTCGCGACGTTCATCTGCAAGAAACAGTCCATTTACGTTGCTGGCCTATGGTCCCGCCATGGAGGTCGCGCTCGTTCGATGGCCCGATGAGTCCGGGCGCCGGCAACGGCTGAGCCTGGCCGGTGGTCCGCGCCTGTTGCTCGTCGAGGACGGGTCGGCGCCGCCGTCCGTCCTGGACTGCCTGGAGGACTGGATCAGGGTTCCCGCCCCAGAGGAGGAGGTGCAGGCGCGGGTCCACGCCCTCGGCATCCGCCGGGCGGCGCACGACCATACGGCGCCGGGGATCGACGCCGATGGCGTCCTGCGGTTCCGGGGCCGTTGGGTGTCGTTGCCACCCCTCGAGACCCGCATGATGGAGCTGCTCCTGAGCCGCTACGGCGCCGTCGTGGGCCGTGACGCACTGGCCAAAGCGGGCTGGCCGGACGGTGCGTCGGGGCGGAACGCGCTCGATGTCCACGTCCTCCGGCTGCGCCGGCGGCTGGAGCCGGTGGGGCTGGTGATCCGCACCGTGCGGTCCCGCGGCTACCTGCTCGAGACTCAATCGTGACTCAAGTGGCAGCGATCACATAGAGTCATGCCGCACGGGAACGGAGGGTCGGCGTGAACCCCAGCCTCCGCCGGCCCTCCGCCCCGTGCATTTGCCTCGTCGGCGTTGCCGCTCGGCCGCCGTAGGCTTTCCCATCATGTCTGTCGACCTTTCTGCCCTTGCCCAGCCTGCGAGCACGCGCATCGTGCTCGTTGTCATCGACGGACTGGGCGGGTATGCCGACGATGCCCGTGGCACCGAGTTGGAGGAGGCGCTGACGCCCAACCTCGACCAGCTCGCGGCGGAGGGGGCGACGGGCCTGCTCGACCCCGTCGGTCCGGGGATCACGCCCGGCTCGGGCCCCGGTCACCTGGCCCTGTTCGGCTACGACCCGCTCGACTTCGAGCTGGGGCGGGGCGCCCTGTCGGCCGCCGGGCTCGAGGTGGAGCTCCGCGCCGGCGACGTCGCCGCCCGGGGCAACCTCGCCACCCTCGACGGGTCAGGCGTCGTCGTCGACCGCCGGGCGGGGCGGATCGGGGACGAGGAGGCCCGCAAGGTCGTCCGCCTGCTGTCCGAGCGGCTGGAGATCGACGGCGTCGAAGTTGAGCTGGCCCACGAGGCGGGCCACCGCGTTCTCGTCGTCCTACGCGGCGCCGGCCTCGACCCCCACGTGTCCGACACGGACCCCCAGAAGGTCGGCGTCGTCCCGTTGGTGCCGCGTGCGCGAGTGCCCGAGGCGGAGCGCACGGCGCAGGTCGTCGCCGAGCTCGACCGCCAGGTGCGGGAGCTGCTGGCGGGCGAGACGCGCGCCAACACGCTCTTGCTGCGGGGGTTCGACACGCACCGGGTGCTGCCGTCGATGAATTCCCGCCACGGGATCAATCCGGCGGCGATTGCCGTTTACCCGATGTACCGGGGCATTGCTCGCCTCGTCGGGATGGACGTACTTCCGACGCCCGCCGGGCTCGACGAGC
>JAHFUQ010000143.1 GCA_023265045.1 Acidimicrobiia bacterium | reverse complement strand
CCTACATCGCGCTCCAGCGCGGCGACCTCGCCGGCGCCCAGTCGTCGCTGGAGGACGCGGTGCGCGAGTTCCTCGCCGGGACGAGCGACGCGTGGCAGGTCGAGGCGGCCGAGGGCCTGGCGACGGCGGCGGGCCGCTGGCCTGTCGAGTGGGGACTGTGGATCTCCGGGCTGCTGCACGAGGCGCGCGGCGACGAGCCGCGCGCACGGGCGCAGCTGGAGGACGCCTGGGCGGCGTCGGCGCCGCTGCGCTACCTCGTCGGGTTCCGTTTCTTCGGCCCTGACCTCGTGCGCTTGGCGCTGGCGGGCGGCGACGTCGACCGGGCCGAGTCCGTGACCGCCGCCATGGAGGACGGGGCGCGCCGTGCCGCAACCGCGACCGCGGAGGCCGCCGCTCGCCGCTGCCGAGGGCTGCTCGACGACGACCCGGACACGCTGCTCGCCGCGGCCGAGCGGCTGCGCGGCCAACCGACGGTCGTCGAGCTGGCGATGACCTTGGACGACGCCGGGGCGGCGCTGGCGCGGGGGCAACGGCGGGAGGAGGCCGTCTCGGCCTTCGAGGAGGCGCTGGCGGTGTACGACCGCGCCGGCGCCACCCGGCTGGCGGCGCGCACCGAAGCCGCACTGCGCGCCCTCGGCGTGCGGCGCCGCAAGCCAGCCGAGGCGCGCCGGGCTCGGTCGGGCTGGGACAGCCTGACGGCGACCGAGCTGACGGTCGCCCGCCTGGCGGCCGAGGGACTCACGAACCGCCAAGTGGGCGAGCGCCTGTTCGTCTCCCGCCGCACGGTCGAGACGCACCTCGCCCATGTGTTCGCCAAGCTCGGCGTGAGCGGGCGGGCCCAGCTCGCGGCCGAGGTGGCGCGGCACGCCTGATGCTCGGGCGCGCGAAATCCGTCATCACCCGGATGTCGGGCGCGGCCAGGGGCGCCATCCTTCGACCATGACAATCCAGGTGGCGTCCATCCGGTGGGCGGCTGCCCAAGAAGCGTTGCGAGAAGCGGTCGGGCGGGTGACGACCCTGCTGCGGAGCGATCTCGACCCGAACGTGCCGGCCGTCGGCGAGTGGACCCTCGCCGAGGTGGCCATGCACCTGTCCCAGGCGTGGGTGGTGGTGCCCGGGCTGGCGCGCGCCGACCTGTCACGGGCGTACGAGGTGCTGCCCGCCCTCGAGGGGATCGCGGGCGAGAACTTCATCCGCGACGTGTGGGACCTGGGCGGGGTGACCAAGCTGGGCGTGAGCTCGGACCCGGAGCGCAACCTGCGAACGCTGGCCGACCGCATCGAGGGCCGCGCCGGCGAGTTCTTCGCCGAGCAGGCGGGGTGCTCGGCCGACGAGCCGCGGCCCTGGCTGGTCGAGGGCCTGGTGGTTCCCCGGTCGGTGCTGACGGCCCACCTCCTGCACGAGACCTTGATCCACGGGAGCGACATCGCCCGCGCCGCCCGGCGGCCGTGGCCGATCGACCCGTCCCACGCCGCCCTTGTCTTCGGGGGGTTTCTCGTCGAGGCGCTGCGGGTGTTGGACCCCCGGGCGATGGTTGACCAGAAACGTGCCAAAGGCGTGCGCGCCGTCTACGACATCCGGCTACGCGGCGCCGACAGCTTCGTCTTCGATTTCGACGATGGCGAGCTGCGCATCGACCCACCCGGCGGCGGGCGGGTGGACTGCCACCTTTCGGCCGACCCGGTCGCGCTGATGATGGTGGCGTTGGGCCGCAGGAGCCAATGGACGGCGATCGCCAAGGGCCAGCTGGTGGCGTGGGGCCGCAAGCCGTGGCTCGGGCCGCGCCTGCGCCGAATGATCCGCAACCCGTAGCGTCCGCTTCGGCGTCGGACACCCTGAGCACTACCGGCGGCGGCGGTCCACGGCATGACGTCGTTGCGCATCACCATCCCCGGCTTCCCGACCCTTCGGCGACGCCGACGTCATCCTCGACCGGATGCTCGGCGCCCTGGCCAGGGGGCTGGCGCCCTAAGGCCTGGCGCACTACGGGGCAGCGCGGCGCCGTCTAATGTCTCGGCTTCATGCGTGTCGGGCCGAGAACCGGCGCACTGCTCGCTGTCGCGGTTGTGGTCGCCGTCGCGTCGTTGGGCGTCTCGCTGGTTGCGCCCGCCGGCGCCGATGCCGAGGACGACCTGCAGGCGGCTCAGCGCCGCGCCAACCGAGCGGCGGAGGAGCTCGCCGCGGCCCAAACCGAGCTGGCGCGTGCGGGCGACGCCGTCACGAGCGCCCAGCTGCGCGTCACCCGGCTCGACGCCCGCGTGGAGGACGTTCGCCGCCAGGTGCGCGAACTGGCGGTCCGCTTGTACGTCGAGGGGACGGCGCCTCTGTCGCGCCTGCTCCGTTTGCCCAACGCCGGCCAGGTTGTTCCTGCCCAGCAGTACAGCCATGCCATCGCCGCCGGATCCGGCGACGCCTTGCGGCAGTACCGGGCCGACCGCGAAGACCTGGCTGCGGAGCAAAAGGCGCTCGAACAGGCGCAGGGCAAGCAGCGCACCGCCGTGGAGGGCCTCGACGCGCTCAGCCGGGCTGCGGTGAAGGAGGTCGACCGGCTCGGTCGGGCGGCCGAAGCGGCGCGGGCGGCCCAAGCCGCACAAGCCGCGCAGGAGGCGCAGCGCCGAGCGCAGGCCGCGGCCGGCGACGCGGCCCGGTCGTCGTCGGCCGCCAGTTCGGGCTCGCCCGTCGCGTCACCGACGTCGCCGGCGCCGGCGCCGCCCACCGTCAGCGCCGCTGATTGGATCTGCCCGGTCCAGGGGCCGCACGCCTTCAGCAATGACTACGGCGCGGCGCGCTGGGGAGGCGGCACGCACATGGGCAACGACATCCTCGCGCCCCGCGGCACGCCCGTCGTCGCCAGCGTCAGCGGCGTCGTCACCCAACGCAGCGGCGCCGTCAGCGGCAACGCCTACTTCCTCAGGGGTGACGACGGGGCCGAGTACTTCGGCGCCCACCTCGACTCGTTCGGCGCCAGCGGCCGAGTGGCGGCGGGCACGATCGTCGGAAGGGTGGGCAACACCGGCGACGCAGCCGGGGGCCCCACGCACCTCCACTTCGAGATCCACCCCGCCGGCGGCGGGTACGTCAACCCCTACCCGACGCTCACGAAGTACTGCTGAGGCGCGTCACCGCGTGGAGATCAACCGACCCGACGTGGTGGCCGAGGTCACCGACGCGTTCGACCGCTACGAAGCGGCCTTGGTGGGCAACGACATCGGCACGCTCGCCGAGCTCTTCTGGGACAGCCCGCTCGTGGTGCGGTACGGCGATGGCCAAAACCTGTACGGCCACGAGGAGATAGCCGCGTTCCGGAGGAGCCGACCGGTGGACGACCTGCGCCGCGACCTCGACCGCGTGGTCATCACCACGTTCGGGTCCGACTGCGCGACGACCGCGGTCGAGTTCCGACGGCTCGACTCAGGCGATCGCGGTCGGCAGATGCAGACCTGGGTGCGCACCGACGCGGGGTGGCGGATTGTCGCCGCCCACGTTTCGCTGCTTCCCTGAGCAGCGTTCCTCAGGCTCTGACGACGACTGTGCGCGGCAGCCGGAGCAACGGCGCCAGCGCGGGCAGCCAGCCACACTCCGGGCGAAGGCGACGATCAAGACGGGCCGGGGGCCGATGCGAGCTCGTCGATGAGCATCCGCACGCCGGTGGCGGCGCGGTGTGCCTGGCCCACGACGATGGCCGTCGGCCGGACACGGGTCGCGGCCTGCCGCGAAGCTCGTCAGGGCGTCTTCGGCGTCCACGCGGAACTGGGACTCGTCGACCGCGGCGCCGTCCGGGAGGCAAGCAGGAGCCCGTCCAAAGGGCTGCTGCGGTGGCTGCCACCGAGACCCCGGTTGCCCGATGGAGGATGAGCCAGACCAGCAGGTCCCGGGCGCGCCCGGCTGGAACCGCGACCGGCGCTCCGTCGACGGACATCTCGGGCGGTCCGAGCACAGCGACGGCCCGGGTATCCGCCGGCGTCGCTGTCATCGGCTCGCTCGCCTGCCGCACCCTCGGGCGGCTCGAGTCGTCCACCGCCCGCCACAGACCATCATCCGGTATTGTCCACCCTGATCTCCGGCCAGCGGATTCGAATCCATGATCACGGCGCTCCTCGACATCGGCATTCTCGGTCCTGTGCTCGTCAGCCGGCACGAGCCTGTGATGCAGGACCCTTTGAAGCTGTCGCGCCAGCAACGCCAGCTGCTGGGTGCGCTCGCAATCCAACACCCGCGCCCGGCCGACTTGGCCTGGCTGGCCGGTGCCATGGGCCTGGGCGCGGCGAACGGTCGAAACGGCCGGAGCGCAGAAGCAAGTGGCGCAGAGTCGAGCGTCCACAGCTCGGAACGCCAAGCCCTCCATACGCGGATCTTCCGGCTCCGCCAGCTGCTGGGCCAGGGCGCCATCGTCGCCCTCGGGCGGGGCGAGGGGGCCACCTATCGCCTCGAGGTGCCGATCGAGGCCATCGACGCCCACCGGTTCCTGGCCGCCGACGAAGAGGGCCACGCCCTCCTGGCCCGGGGTGAGATCGAGCTGGCGCGGGAGCGACTGGGCGCCGCGCTGGCCCTCTGGCGGGGGGCCCTGCTGGCCGACGCGCCGCTCGTGTCGCCGCTGCCGATCGCGGCTGCGGCGCTCCTCGAGCGGCGTTCCGCGGCGGTGGAGGCATTCGCCGACGCTTCGATCCGCGCCGGCGACGCCGCGTCGGTCGTCGAACGGCTCCACGAGCTGACGAGCGCCGAGCACCTCAGGGAGCACGCGTGGGCGTTGCTCGTCAGCGCCCACCTGGCCATCGGCAACGCCGGCGCGGCGCGGACGGCGGCGGCGGCCGCCTTGGCATCGATTTCCGAGGTCGGTGTCACGCCGGGACCGGAGCTGAGCGACGCCGCCGAGCGGGCGAACGGGCGGCGTTACTCGGCCCGTGTCACCCGGAACTGGCCGGCGGAGCCTCTGCCCCCATGGCTCGCGGCGGCGACCGAGGCGGGACCGTTCGTCGGCCGGGCGCGCGAGGTCGACGAGCTGTTGGCGCACGTCACGGACGCCCGTGCGGGCCACGCCGCGCTCGTCGTGGTCACCGGCGAGGCCGGGTCGGGCAAGACCCGCCTGATCGCCGAGGTGGCGCGCATCGCCGTCGCCCGGGGGACACGGGTGTGGGGTGCGCGCGCCGACCCTTTCGAGAGCGCGCCGCACCGGCCGCTGATGGACCTGCTGGCCGCGGTCATCCCTGCCGCCAGCCCGGAGGTCGCGGGGCGCGTCCTCTCCGGCCCCTTGGGCGCGCTCGTTCAAGCCGGTCCCACTGAGGCAGGGTCCGAGCCCGCGGCGGAAGGCGCCGCGACGGCGCCGATCGACGCCGCTTCCGATCGCTGGCGCCTCTTTGACGACATGGCCAACCTCGTCGTCGACGCCGTCGAAGGCCGGCCCACGCTCGTCGCCATAGACGACCTCCAGTGGACGACACCCCACACGGTGCTGTTCATCCGCGAGCTGGTCCAGGCCCGCCCCGACCTCCCCTTGGTGATCCTCGCCTCAGTGCGAGACACGCTCCTCTCGCAGAGCTGGGTCGAGCTGCTCGACGAGTTGAACCGGCTCGCGGCGTGCCGGTGGCTTCAGCTGCGGGGGCTGGAGGCCGAAGAGATCGCAGCCCTCCCCGAGGTGGCGGCGCGCGCCGAACTGGAGCGGCGCAGCGCCGTCGACGTGGCGGTCGCGCTGCGCCGGGCCACCGCCGGCAACCCGTTCCTGCTCCGCCAGTTGGTCGACGACCCGGCCACGCTCGAAGAGGTCGCGACCGGCGCCATTCCGCAGCGCGCGTCGGTCGCGGTCGCGTCGCACGTGGGCCTGCTCCCGCCCGAAGCCAGGGGCGTGCTGGCGGGCGCTTCGCTCATCGGCCCGAGCTTCGACCCCCGCCTGCTCGTCGACAACCGCGACCCGAACCTCGACGCCATCCTCGACGCGCTCACGGCTGCCGAAGCGGCGCGGCTCGTCGTGCGGGAAGCGTGCGACCAGTGGGTGTTCCGCCACGACCTGATCCGTGAAGCGCTGGCCCAGACGCTCTCCAGCTCCGAGCAGGCCCGCTGGCACCTGCTGATCGCGCGGAACCTCGAGCGGGACAAGGGCGGCGACGCGTCGCGCTTCTACGAGCTGGCGCGCCACTTCCAACTGGCGGCGCCCATCGTGGACGGCAGCCGTGCCCTCTCTTACGCCGTACGGGTGGCTCGCCACGCCACGTCGAGCTTGGACTTCGGCCTCGCCGCCAAAGCCCATCGGATGGTCGCCGAGCTGGCCGCGCCCGAGGAGGCCATCACGGCGCGGCTCCACGCCGCCGACGCCGTGCTTTGCACCGGCGACGTCGAAGGGGCCCGGCGGGAGCTGACCCAGGCCGCCCGCGCCGCGGAGATAGAGATGCGCCCCGAGCTGTTGGCGCGGGTCGCGGTCGCGGCCGGTCAACTGGCGGAGCGGCTGGGTGATCGGCTCACGGCCGACGAGCGCGCGCTCATCGACAGCGCACGCGTCAGGATGGGCGCGGGGACGCCCGGCGCCCCCGGCGCCCTGTCCGACCTCCTGTACCTGCAAGCGCGCGACCAGGCCGGCCTCGGTGAACTGGCCGACCTGCTGCGCCGGCGGGCGCCCACGGTGGCGCCCGCGCTGGCGGAGCGGGCCTTCTGGAACGTGCAACCGCAGGACCGGGCCGGGCTGGCGGCGCTGCTGCCGGCGGCCGGCGAGGCCGGCTCGGCGCCGGCGTACGAGGTCGCACGCCAGGTGCACGCCATCGAAACGGGCGCGGCGTCGTTCCCAGGCCTGCTCGAGGGCTGGGGGCAAGCGGCGCCGGCGGGCGACGCCTACGACCGCTGGGTCACCTCCGGCTGGCTCTCGACGTGCCTGGCGTCGTCCGGGCAGTTCCCCGAGGCCGCGGCCGCGGCCGACCGGGCGTTGGCGGAGGCCACCGCCGACCCGCCGCGCGAGGTCCGGTCCACCGTCGTCCTCGTCAACTACTTCCTCCAGATGACGGCGGCGCAGTTCCTGCGGGCCACCGACGTCTCCAGCGGGATCGGCCACAACTGCTTCGACGCCCTTTGGAGCGACAACCCCCCTGCGTTCCGCCTCCTCCTCGCTCGGGGGTTTGCGATCACCCAGGACCCGCGGGCGGCCGACGCCTTTGCCGCCGTTTGCGACGACCTCCTGGCTGGCCGGCACCTCACCGGTTCCCGGCTCATCCAAGTGGTCACGATGGTCGAGGTGGCCGAGCGCCTCGGGGACGCCGAGCGCCTGAGCCGCCTCTACGGGGACATGCTTCCCTGGCGCGACTGGCACGTGCTGTACCGACACACGATCTACCACGGCGCCATGGGCTTCCACTTGGGCCTGGCCGCACTCGCCCTGGATCAGCCCGGCGACGCGATCGCGTGGCTCGAGCGGGGCGTCGAGGAACACCGTCGCGTCGGCTCCCCGCAGTACCTCGCCTTCAGCCTCACCGCCCTGGCCGCGGCGCTGACCCGCTACGGCCGGGCCCGTGATGGGCGCCGCGTCGAGGAGGCGCAGGCGGAGGCGGAGGGCATCGCCGCCCGCCTCGGGCTGCCGAGCACCGACGTGCGCGCCGCCCTACGGGCGAGCTACCACAGCCGCCCGGCGTCGTAACCGGGGAGGTTCGCGCCCCCGTTTGGGCGCCTCCGACCCGATTCTGCGCCGTTTCCGTGAGGCTTCGGAGCGTCCTCCCAGCATCACCCCCGATGGTGGGAAGGCGTGGCCTCCCTCACCCTTGGCGATCACCGTCCCGGCGCCGGCGTCGCCGCCGCGCCGTCACCCCCCAGTGGTCCAGCGCATCCCCGGTGGGCGCGGCCGGCGCTCGCCTTCCTGCTTGCGGCGACGGCGGCGTTGTACCTCTGGGGCCTGGGCGCCTCGGGGTGGGCCAACGACTTCTACTCGGCCGCGGCCCAGGCGGCGACGAAGAGCTGGAAGGCGTGGTTCTTCGGGTCGTCCGACGCGGCCAACTTCATCACGGTCGACAAGCCGCCCGCCGCCCTCTGGGTGATGGGGCTTTCCGCCCGCCTCTTCGGCGTCAACGCGTGGAGCATCCTCGTCCCCCAGGCGCTGGCCGGCGTGGGATCGGTGGCGTTGCTGCACGCGACGGTGCGGCGCTGGTTCCGTCCCGGAGCGGCGCTGCTGGCCGGCGCCGTCCTTGCCACGACACCGGTGGCCGCGCTGCTGTTCCGGTTCAACAACCCCGACGCGCTCCTGGTGTTGCTGCTGATGGGGTCGGCGTACGCCATCACCCGCGCCGTCGAGAGCGGGCGCACCGGATGGCTGGCGCTGTCGGGCGCGTTCGTCGGGCTCGGCTTTCTGGCCAAGATGCTCCAAGCCCTGCTGGTCGCGCCGGCGTTGGGGCTGGTGTACCTCGTCGCCGGGCCGCCCCGCCTCGGGCGGCGGGTGGTCCAGCTGCTCTGGGGCACGGCCGCCATGGTCGCGGCGGCGGGGTGGTGGGTCGCCGTCGTGCAGCTGTGGCCCGCGTCCAGCCGTCCGTACATCGGAGGATCACAGGACAACAGCGTCTGGGACCTGATGTTCGGCTACAACGGCTTCGGCCGGCTGACCGGCAACGAACCCGGCAGTGTCGGCGGCGGCCAGGGCGGGAGCCGCTGGGGGCCGGTGGGTTGGACCCGCCTGTTCAACTCCGAGTACGGCGGCCAGATCGCGTGGATCCTCCCGGCCGCGCTGATCGTGCTGGTCGCCGGCCTGTGGATCACCCGGCGGGCGCCTCGTACGAACCGGACGCGCGCCGCCCTCATCCTGTGGGGCGGTTGGCTGGTGGTGACGGCCGTGACCTTCAGCCTGGGCCAGGGCATCATCCACCCGTACTACTCAGTCGCGC
>JAHFUQ010000295.1 GCA_023265045.1 Acidimicrobiia bacterium | reverse complement strand
GGAGGTCACCAGCGCCGACGTGGCCCGCCTCTGCGTGGCGATGTGCGGCCCCGCCTTCGCCAAGACCACCGGCGCCCAAGTCCCCATCGACGGCGGCAACGACCGCGTGATCTAGTCGTCAAAGGCATCCGCACATGCGTTGTGCATGGGATTATGCTCTCCGCATGAAGATGGTGCAGATCCGCAACGTGCCCGACGAGGTCCATCGGCGCCTCAAGGCTCGTGCCGCCATGGAGGGCAGGTCCTTGTCGGAGCTCGCGCTCGACGAGCTGAGGAAGTCCCTCGACCGCCCCACCCGTCGGGAACTGATCGAGCGCGTGCGGGCTCGTGAGCACGCAGCCGTGTCCCAGCCATCGGCTGAGGCGGTGCGCGCCGAACGGGAGGATCGTTGATCGTGCTCGATGCGTCGGCGGCCATCGAGTGGCTCCTGGGCCTGCCCCTCGCGGAGGCGGCGACGGTCCGGCTGGCCGACGCCGGGCAGACATTGCACGCCCCCCACTTGATCGCCGTCGAGGTGGCCCAGGTGCTTCGGCGCTACGTCGCGGCCGGGGACGTGAGCGCCGAACGGGGCGCACACGCCCTCATCGACTTGGCCGATCTAGACGTCGTGCACTATGCGCACGAACCGCTCCTGCCCACGATGTGGCGGCTCCGGTCGAACCTCACGGCTTACGACGCGGCGTACGTCGCCCTAGCCCTGGCCCTCGACGTCCCGCTCGTCACCCTGGACGCCCGCATCGCCGCCGCGCCCGGACACGGCGCGACGATCGACCTCATCGAGGCGTGATCCGCCTCCCCAACCCGTGCCTGGTCGTGCTGGTCGGGCCGTCGGGGAGCGGGAAGTCGCACTGGGCGGGCGCCAACTTCCCGCCTGGGCAGGTCGTCTCGGCCGACCGGCTGCGGGCCCTGGTCGGCGAAGGCGAGCACGACCAGCGGGCCGGGACGGACGCCTTTGCCGTGCTCGACCTCGTTCTAGACCGGCGCCTGAAGCGCAAGCTGCTGACGGTGGTGGACACCCTCGGGATGGACCAAGCCCGCCGGCGTGGGTACGTCGCGCTGGCGCGCCGCCGCCACGTGCCGGTCTATGCGATCACGTTCGACGCGCCGGCCGCTGAGTGCCGAGCCCGCAACGCCACCCGCGACCGGCCCGTCCCCGCCAAGGTGCTCACCGCCCAGCTGAAGCAGTGGCCGTCCGTCCTCGATGCGATCGGCGAGGATGGCTTCGACGCCGTCTACCCTGCCGCGCCCGTCACGATCGTCAACCCCGAGCTCGTCACGGCCCCCGACTTCTCGCGGCGCCAACAGGAGGAACCGTTGCCCCTCGACTTTGGACTCCACGTCACGAACTTCACGTGGCCGGGTGGCCCGTCGGAGCTGGGGGCGCGCCTGGCGGCCATCGCCCGCGCCGCCGAGGAGGCGGGCTTTGCCTATCTCTCGGTTATGGACCACTTCTTCCAGATCCCCCAGATCGGCCGCCGCTGGGACGAGATGCTCGACAGCTGGACCACGCTCGGCTTCATCGCCGGCAACACGACCAAGCTCAAGCTGCTCACCCTCGTCACCGGGGTCACCTACCGCAACCTCGCTCACCTCGGGAAGATCGCCGCCACGCTCGACGTCCTGTCCGGCGGTCGGGCCGTGTGCGGCATTGGGGCGGCCTGGAACGAGGACGAGCACCACGCCTACGGCTGGCGGTTCCCGCCCGTCAAGGAGCGCTACGGCCTGCTGGAGGACGCCCTCCAGCTGTTGCCGCTGATGTGGGGGCCGGGATCGCCGTCTTTCGAGGGCAAGGTCATCACCGTGCCCGAAGCCATGTGCTACCCGCGGCCTCTCCAGGAGCGGATCCCGATCATGATCGGTGGCTCGGGCGAGCAGAAGACGCTGCGCCTGGTCGCTAAATACGCCGACGCGTGCAACCTGTTCGGGAATGTCGAGACCGTGCGCCACAAGCTCGGGGTGTTGCGCGAGCACTGCGCGGCCGTCGACCGAAACCCGGCCGACATCCGGGTGACGCAGCTCTCCGGTGTGTTCGTGGGGAACGAGCCCCCGCCGACGATGCCGTCGATGGTCGTCGTGGGCTCGGTCGACGAGCACATCGGCCGGTATCGGGAGCTGGCCGAGGCCGGTGTCCAGACCGCCTTTGTGCGGCTGGCGGACCTGGGTGGCACCGAGCCGGTCGAGCGGTTCGGCGAGGTGATCCGGGCTTTTGGGTGACACTGCTCGCCGACCTTGTGGCGACCTCCGCGCGAGTGGCGGCGACGTCGTCCCGCTCGGCCAAGATCGCCGCCCTGGCGGAGCTGCTGCGCCGGCTCGATCGCGACGAGGTGGCGACGGCGGTGGCTGTCCTCAGCGGCGAGCCGCGCCAGGGCCGGGTGGGGATCGGCTGGGCGTCGCT
>JAHFUQ010000294.1 GCA_023265045.1 Acidimicrobiia bacterium | reverse complement strand
TGGCGGAAGAACAACTCGGTGGTCGTCGTGGTGGCGAACACGCCGACGCGCAGCCGGGGGATGTCGACGCCCTCGGACACCATCCGCACGGCCACGATCCACGGGTCCTTACCGTCGACGTAGCGGGAGATGTGGTTCGAGGCGTCCGGGTCGTCGGACGTGGCGAGCACCGGTCGGACGCCGATGCGGTCCCGTAGGAGCCGGGCGATGCCCTTGGCGTGGTCCTGGTCGGTGGCGATCACCAGGCCGCCGGCGTCGGGCTGTCGCTCCCTGATCGCCAGCAATTGCTGGTGGGCCTGGCGCAGCACGTGAGGCAGCCACTCCCCGTCGAGGGAGTAGGCCGTCCGCAGGCGCTGGCCGGCCAGCGCCGGGCCGAGGGCCTCGTCGAAGGAGTGGGCGTGCAGGCTCCCGTCGGGCGCGCTCCACTCCATCATCCCGTCGATGCGCGGGAAGTACACCGGGCGCACCACGCCGCCGTCGGCCAGGGCGTCGCCGTAGCCGTACTCGTAGTCGGCCACCGCCTCGTCGTGGACGTAGCGGACGAACGGGATGGCCTGGGTGTCGGACCGGAACGGCGTCCCCGACAGCGACAGGCGCCGCGCCGCCGGCGTGAAGGCGGTGCGCACGGCGTCGCCCCAGGCCCGGTCGTCGGCCGCGTGGTGGACCTCGTCGAACACCACAAAGGCGCCGTCGGCCATCGTGCGGATGAGGTCGGCACAACCGGCCACCTGCTGGTAGGTCGTGACCACGCCGTGCATGTCCGGCGGCAGGGCGCCGTCGGCCGCCGACCACACCGGGTCGAGGTGCAGGTCGAGCCGGGCCGCCGCCCGCGCCCACTGCGACTTCAGATGGGCGGTGGGGACGACCACGAGCAGGCGCCGGCCCGGGTCGGCCGCCAGTGCGTGGCGGGCGGCGGTGAGGGCGAACGTCGTCTTCCCGGCGCCGGGCGTGGCCACCGCCAGAAAGTCGGGGGAGGCGCTGGCCGCCAGGCGCTCGAGGGCGGCCTTCTGCCAGGGACGGAGGGTGACGGTGCGGGCCATGAGGGGGTGGACGATCGTAGGACGGACCGGGGACCCGGCCCCACGCGGCGCACCGGCGAGGGTGCAGGCCGACTATCGACTCACTCGCGCTTCGCGTTCACCGAGCGCGGTCCAGGTTGGCGAGGAGGTCGAGGAGCCCGTCCGCTTCCCAGGAGCGGTTGCGCTTCGACTTCGACAACGGGACGAGGATCCCCGCTTCGGCGAGTTGGACGATGGCGACCGCGGTCGATGACTTGCTGCGTCCGGTGGCCGAGACGGCGACCGGGAGCGTGATGACCGGGTGCCCGGGAAGCTCGTCGATCACGGCCCACGCGGCGGCGTCGGCACGCAGAGGCGAGAGCGCGGCAAGGCGGTCGCGCCAGCCCTGCTGCAAGGACGCGGCCTCGGCCAGGTAGCGCTCGGCCAGGCCGGCAGCCTGAGCTGCGGCAGTGGCGAACCGTTCGAGCCAGCCCTCGACGTCGCCTTGCCGGAACTGGACAATCCCGTTGATGTAGCGGTCCTTGTGCGTGGCGAGGACGACGCTGATCGGGGGCACATAGCTCGGAGCCAGGCCGCGGCGGCGGAGGAGGACGTGGATGAGCGCCCGGCCGGTGCGGCCGTTGCCGTCCTCGAACGGATGGATCGTCTCGAATTGCGCGTGAGCGATCCCGGCCTGCATCAACGGCGGCAGGTGTTCGCCGTTGCAGAACTCGAGGAGATCCTCGAGAAGACGATCGAGGTGGTCGACCGGCGGAGGGACAAAGGCCGCGGCACACGGGTTGTAATCGTTCCCGCCGATCCAGTTCTGCATCGCCCTCATGCGGCCGGCGATGCCGACGTTGGCGGTGCGCAGGAGCGCCTGGTGGATGTCGACCAGGTGCCCCCTCGTCAGCGGGCGCGCTGGGCTCGTCTCCTCGACCGCCAGCTCCATGGCGTCGATGTTGGCCAGCACCTCGGCGACCACGGGCCCGACATTGCGGCCGGCGTCGGCGTTCGCCTCGGCCCGGGCCAGGCTGCGGGCGTCGGCCTGGAGGCCCTCGACCTTCGACGAGGCGATCGACTCGGTTCTCAGCAGCAGGCGGGCCAGCGGCTTGAGGGCGGGCCGAGCGTGGGCGTTGAGCGCATGGACCGCCGCCTCGGCGTCGGAGACGATGCCCGCCAACTCGGCCGAGAGCGGCTCGTTGAAACCGGCGATCGTATCGGGAACGAAGGCGTCGAACGTGCAGGCCTTGCGGTACCGGGGCGGCGCGTACAGAGCCGGGTCGTAGGCCCAACTCTGGCTGATGTAGCGACCTCGCATCCCGGTCCTCGCCGCTCCGTTATTCCGACTTACATTCTAACCCGGACTACAGCGGGGGCCACGCCGACCTACGCTCGCCGGAC
>JAHFUQ010000293.1 GCA_023265045.1 Acidimicrobiia bacterium | reverse complement strand
CCCGCCACGGTGGTGAAGCCGTCAAGCACGGACTCGAACTCGCGAGCCGTTGCGGGCGGCGGCCCCGGCGGCGAGGCCGGGCGCGGGCCGGGCCCGCTCGACTCGGCGGCCACCCGCCACTCCCCTCGCTCCCACACCAGCTCGTAGCGCGACAGGCGCCACTCCTCGTAGGGGGCGAAAGTGGGGGCGCTCAGGACGCCGACGTACCAGAGCTCGACGCTCGCCCGACCCGCACCGCCGCTCGACACACGAACGGCCAGGGGTGCGACGCGGTAGCGGAGCCCTCCCGCCGGGAAGGCGGCGCGCAGGGCGGCCAGACGGCGGCGCAGGTCGTCGACGAGGGCCGGCCCGGCCGCGTCAGTAGACGCCTCGCGCTGCGCGGCGACGGCTTCGCCCTCGGTCATCGAGAGCACCTGCCCCGCCAGGGCGAGGTAGCGCTGCGCCGCGTCGCGCGCCGCGTCGAGGTCCGCCGCCGTGGCGGACTTCGGTGCCGTTGCGGCGACAGGCGTCACGGTCACGTTGGTGGTCACGGTGGTGGCCGTCCGGACCGGAGCGGCACCGTGACGGTCGGCTGCCGGCGCCGACGGCCGCAACGCCGTCACGACGACTGCAGCCCCGGCGCCAGCCACCGCCAGCGCCACGAGGCCAGTTCGGATCCGAAGGCTCACGCGTCAGCCCGCCGCCGCTGCGCCGAACAGCAGGTTCACGATGGTGGCAGCCAGCCCGGTCAGGATGGCGCCGACCACGCCGCCGAGGGCGAGGGTCCGCCCCTTGGACGCAGCGCCGTAGTTTCCCGTCTCCCGGCCCAGTCCATAGACCGCAGCGCCGACGAGGATGGAGCCGAGGCTGCCCCACAGGGCGATCTGGCCCATCCAGTTCAAGAGGGTTTGGGCCAGCTGGCCGCCCGGCAACCCATTCCCGTCCGGCGTCATGGTGACCTGGGCCACCACCAGCGCAACCGTTCGCAGCATGCGGTCCTCCTCGGTCCGTTCCCGCTGCTGCTACTTGGTGCCTTTTCGCCGGAAACGCGACAAGTGGTTGGCTCTGTCGCGTTGGAATCCCAACCGCACCAAGTAGTAGCCGCGTGGGGCTCGGGAGGACGCCAGCTGTCGGCCTCGGCGCGGCCGCAGTGGCGGCCGTCGTCCTGCCGCTCGTGGCCCTGGCGTCGGTGGGGGTGATTGTCATGGGCGGTGTCGGGCCGGGCTCGGCGGCGGCCGACGCAGCCGGCGGCGATGTGCTCGTCGAGGGGCTCGGTTGGAGCCCCGTCGTCGCTAGCGCCGCAGGGCGAGCGGTCGGCGGGGCGGGTGCCCGGGTCCCCGGCTGTCAGGCCCGGCTCGCCCTCGTCGCCGCTGTGGTCGAGGTTGAGGCGGCTGGCGGTCGCGGCCGCTCGATCAGCCCGGCGGGCGACACCTCGCCACGACTCATCGGCCCCACCCTCGACGGGACGACGCCCGGCACGGCCACGATCGCCGACACCGACGGCGGGCGCTGGGACGACGACGCGACGTGGGACCACGCCGTCGGCATCGCCCAGTTCCTCCCGTCCACATGGGCCGCCTCAGGGATCGACGGCAACGGGGACGGCATGGCCGACCCCCACAACGTCTTCGACGCCATCGCTTCCCAGGTCGCCAAGCTGTGCCGTGACGGCCACCCGATGGCCACCGCCGACGACGAGCGCCGCGCCCTCTTCGCCTACAACCCTGCGACCTGGTACGTCGACCGAGTGATGGCCGAGGCGGCCCGGATCCAGACGATGCTCGACGATGCCGGCGCCGGCAGTCGGGCGGGCATCGTGGTCGACCGCCCCGGCGGCGGCACCGTCGAGCTCGCAACCGTGCGCGGCATCACCGTCGCCGCGACCATCGCCAACCGCCTGGAGGCCCTGCTCAACGCCGCCTCCGCCGCAGGAGTCGAACTCAGCGGGACGGGCTGGCGGTCAACCCAGCGCCAGGCCGAACTCCGCCAGGAGAACGGCTGCCCCGACATTTACACCGCACCCCCCGACACCTGCCGCGTCCCGACCGCCATCCCCGGCACCTCCATGCACGAGATCGGCGAAGCCATCGACTTCACGGAAAATGGCACCACACTCACCCGCTCCAGCACAGCCTTCACCTGGCTCGCCACCAACGCCACCCAATACGGCTTCTCCAACCTTCCCAGTGAAGCCTGGCACTGGTCCGTTAATGGAAAGTAGGTTGTCGGTGAACTAGCCTCCACCGCACGGGCGGCGGTTGTCGCTGTCGCCGGTGCGGAGGAGCGGCCGTGGCGCCACCATCGCTGGCGAACCTAGCCTCGATTGTTCGTCTGGCCCCGTGCTGAGGGGTCGCTCGTCCGCGTAAGAGCCCTCCTGACCTGGGACAATGCGTGTTCTCAAGGCATGCATTGACCAGAAAAGGAGGGCTCGTT
>JAHFUQ010000292.1 GCA_023265045.1 Acidimicrobiia bacterium | reverse complement strand
TTGACGAGTCATCCTCCAGAAGAAGGAGAAGCCCGGGCTCGATCCCAAGCGGGCAGGCGGCCGCCAGGACGGCGAGAACGGGCACAGCGGCCCCACCGACCACCGACGTCGCGCTGGGCGCGCCGGCGGGGGCAGAGGCAACCGACCGGTTCGAGTCGCGTGACCCGCCGCGGATGCTCGGCAGGTCCGGGCTCCAGAGCAGCAACAGAACCAACAGCAGGGGCAACGCCAGCCATCGCCACTTCCGAAGGTCTCGAGGCGAGAACCACCCCCGGAGGCCGCCGGTGGGCGAGCCCGTCGTCTCGCCCACCGGCAGGCCCGTCACGGCCGACTCCCGCCGCCGCCGCCGTTGCCGTTGCCGTTGCCAGCGCCGTTGCCAGCGCCGGTGCCGTTGCCGTTGCCGTTGTGGCGCCCGTCGCGGTTGCGGTCGTCGTCGGGAAGAGGCGCGGGCACGAAGTGGGGCGCCTTCCAGAACTCTCGGGGGAAAAAGCCGGTCGGCTCCGTCACCGCCGCGCCCGGACCGTCAACGCCGCCCTCCGGAAGGTGGGTGCCGTGCCCGAAGGCTCCGGCGTTCCCGACCTTGATGAGCGCCGCGGTGGCCTCGCCGAAGTCGAACCGGGCTGCCACCTCGTGCCAGGCGACCTCGAGGATGACGGCGATCCGTTCGACGAGACCGCACAACCGAGCGAGGGAGCGATGCTTGGCGAGCTTGTGCAGCTCACGCCAGGAGGCCTTCAACCGGCGTCCCGCCGAATCGAGGACGTCGGCGTAGAGGTTGGCGTGCCGCCAGGAGGTCACTCCCGCCGCCACCGTGATGCACAGGGTCAGCACGGCCATGGCCGCGGCCACCCACCCACCGGCCCCCCCGCCGGAGCGGAGGACGCCGACGCTGAGGCCGGCGACACCGAACACCATCGCCGCCGCCGACCAGGCCAACGGGGCCCAACGCGGCGCGGTGGCCGTGCACTCACGGGCGACCTCGTCCGTGGGGGGCACGTGCCCGGCGGCCACCTGAGCGGCGAGGGCACGGCGCTGGGTCTGCAAGCGGAGCTGGCCGCCGAGGTCGCCTCCGATGACGAGGGCCACCACCGTGCCCCCCGCCAGGAGGAACGCTTCGAGGGGAGACGTGTCCAGGGCCAACGCGTAGGCGAGGGACACGCCGACGAGGTCCCCGATGCCGAGGCCGACCTTGCGCAACCGGTACGCCCGGTCGGACAGCTCCCGAGTGGCGTGCGCCCAGATCTTGCCTTCGAGCTCGATGTAGTTCTTGGAGAGGAACTCGTAACGGATCAGCTTCCGCTCGCACCCGCGGGCGACGGCACGAGCCCTCGGCGCGAGCCGGGCCGCCTTCTTGCGGGGCCGGCCGCTCTTCTTGACCGCCTTGGCGCGCCGCAGGGCACCGTCCTTCGCCGCCTGCTTGCGCTGGAAATGCTCGTCGTGGCTCTCGATGTCGGTATCGACGAGCTGGAGCTCCGGGGGACCGACGTCGGTCACGAGCTCGCGCCCACCTGCGCCCGCGAGCACCTTCTCCTCGAACGACCCCTGAGCGGTCGCGGTGTGTACCTCCAAGGGATTGGGCCCCTGGTTGGTCGTCTTCTGCTTCCTGACCTTCATCGACTTCCTCCCCCTCGGGTCGGGACTGCGAGCTGATCGACCACCGTGCATTCCTGGGCCTTGGACTTGGCGCACGCCTCGGCCCAGAAGGCCAGCAGACCGTCGGTGAAGGACGTCGGCGGCTGCTTTCCACTGATCCGGCCGATGCCGGCGATCACGACCTTGACGCCGGTGAGCTCGGGAATGGCCGAGCCGACGTCGGCGACGAACTGCTTGGCTGTGGCGGCTGTCAGTCGGCCGGTCGCCAGGTTGACGGCTTCGGTCTCGATCCCATCGGTGAGAACGAGAAGGCGGAGCTCCTTGGACCGCGACTCCTGGAGCAAGATGTCGCGCCCGTGAGCGAGGGCCGCCAGCGGCGCGCTCCCCCCGTCAGAGGCCGGGGTCAGCGCGGAGTCGACCTCGGACACCACGGCGTCGACGAGCGGCGCCCGGTTCTCCTTGCGCACGCCGTCGTTGTTGCCGTCCGGCTTCATGCTCTGATCGAGGATCACCCGGGACTCCGTCCGGCTTCCCCTGAAGCTCTCGACGCGCAGGCGGCCGCACTGTTGGCTCACCTCGGTGGCGACGGCACGGACGACCTGAACCTTCTCGGCGATGAGCTCAGACGTCGCCTGCGTCGGCGAGTCGTCGATGGCCACGAGCTGGAACCGACCGTCGCCGCCGCATCCGCCCACGAGCATGGAGCACGCGGTCAGACTCATGGCGAGGACAGCGGCCGCCACCGCCATGACGGTGGCAAGTTGGCCCTGACGGCGCCATCGCAGGGCCGAGCCGATGGTTATGGTGGTGTTGCTTCTGGTACGC
>JAHFUQ010000291.1 GCA_023265045.1 Acidimicrobiia bacterium | reverse complement strand
GACCGCGTATGTGTCCTCAGGCCCCTCCACCACTGCCACCAGGGCGGGGCCGCGGGTAATGAACTTCACCAGCGAGTCATAGAAGGGCTTGCCGGCGTGCTCCCCGTAGTGGGTCTCGGCCGTGGCCGCGTCGATGGTGCGAAGCTCGGCCGCCGCCAGCCGGAGCCCCTTGGCTTCGACGCGACCGATGATCTGCCCGACGAGGCCGCGTTCGACCGCGTCGGGCTTGCAGATGAGCAGGGTTCTGTCCACGTCAGGCGTGGACCCTACTCGGACCCCCGAACTGGCCTGCGCAAAGGCGCTCATGGGCGCTCCTGCGCAGGCCAGTTCAGCGTGGCTACTGAGGCGCCAGCCAGGCCCTCGCCGCGCCGACGACGTACAGGGACCCGGTGACCAGCACCAACTCGCCTTCGCCCGCGTCGGCCAGAGCGAAGTCGACCGCCTCGGGGACGCTTCCGACGGCCTGGGCCGGCGTCCCCAACGCCTCCGCCGCGGCTGCCACCTCGGCCGCCGGCAGCGCCCGGGGCGAGGGCGGGGGGCAGGCCACGACCAGCCGCGCCGCTCCGGCGTTGAGCGCCGCCAGCATCTCGTGCGGGTCGCGGCCCTGGTTCATCCCCACCACCAGCACCCGGCCCTCGACCGCTCCGAAGGCCTCGTCGACGGCGGCGGCGGCGGCCCGGGCGCCAGCCGGGTTGTGAGCGCCGTCGAGGACACACAGCGGGTTGCGCCCCACCACCTCGAGCCGGCCGGGGATGCGCACCGCCGCCATCCCCTCGACCACGCGCTCGTGGGGCAGGGGGCCGCCGAAGAAGGCTTCGACGGCGGCGAGGGCGACGGCGGCGTTGTCGCCCTGGTACGCCCCGTGGGCCGCGAGGAACACGCCCGGGTACCGCATCCGGGACGTGTAGAGGTCGAGCACCCGGCCGCCCAAGGCCAGCTTGTTCTCCAACCAGCCGAAGTCGCGGTCGCGCTCGAAGACCTCGTGCGGGTCGGCGTCGCGGAAGATGGCCGCCAGCGACTCGTCGGTCTCGCCCAGCACGAGCGAGCTGCCGGGCTTGACGATCCCCGCCTTCTCGAAGGCGATGTCGGCAAGGGTCGGGCCGATGGTCTCCGTGTGGTCGAGGGCGACGTTGGTGACCACCGCGACCTGGCCATCAGCCACGTTGGTGGCGTCCCACCGCCCGCCCAACCCCACCTCGACGACGGCCACGTCGACGGCCGTGTCCGCGAACCAGCGGAAGGCGGCGGCGGTGAGGATCTCGAAGTACGTCGGCCGGCTGTCGAGAAACGGCTCCAACTCGGCCACGGCCGAGAGCGCGGCGGCGAAGTCGTCATCGGAGGTCGGCGCACCGTTCCGCGCTATCCGCTCGTTGAGGCGTTCGAGGTGCGGGCTCGTGTAGGTACCCACCGACAGCCCCCGGGCCTGCAGCAACGCCGTCGCCATCCGGGCGGTCGATCCCTTGCCGTTGGTCCCGGTCAGGTGGATGACGGGGTAGGCGGCCTGGGGGTCGCCCATGAACTCGAGGATCCGCCGCACCCGGTCGAGCCGGCGGGCGGCGGCCCGGGGGGCCGGATCGGCTTCGAGGTTGACGTGCTCGGCGAGCCACCCCGTCGCTTCGGCGAGGTCCATCACAACCACCGACGGGCGACACCCGAGTGCGCTCCCACGCGCCCGAGTGTCACCGGTTGAACGCCGTCAGGCGAATTGGGCGTTAGGACGCGCGACGCGCCTGCGCCACCTCTACCGCCCGCATGGCCCGCTCCCGAGCCGCGTCGGCGGTGTGCTGCATGTGCGGGCGGGCCGCCTCTGCCAGGTGGATGGCCCGCTCCCGGGCGACCGCGGCGGCATGCTCGACCTGCGGACGAGCCTTGGCGGCAGCCTTGGCCGCCCTCCGCCCGGCCTTCCTGGCGGCTTCCTTGGACGCCTTGGCGGCGGCCTTGCGGGCCTTCTTGGTCACCTTCTGGATTGTGGGCGCGGCCGCTGCGACGGCTGCCCGCTTGGTGCGCCCCTTCACCTTGCGCCTGGCCCGACGGTCGAGAACAAACCCGCAGACACCGCCCACGGCCGCGGCGCCGGCGGCCGTCGTCGCAGCCTTCTTGGCCATGCCTTCGGAATGCTCGTCACCGCCCGTCATCGACTTCACAACCACCACAGCCCCACCGACCACGCCGGCAAAAATGGCGTATTTGACGACTTTTCGCATAGGCACTCCCAGTTCGCGATCGTTCCCACGCGTGAATGCGCGCGGGTCCATCTTTATCCGTCTGACGGTCAGGAAAAACGAAGTTCGACCTCGACGCCTCCGGCGCCCACCACGACCGTCGTCCGCGTCGGGCTGCATCGGTCGGCATTGGCCTCGATGGTGTATGCCCCCTCGACCGGCACAGAGAGGGTGAAGCGGCCCTCATCGCCGGTCAAGAGGGCGATGTCGGGAA
>JAHFUQ010000142.1 GCA_023265045.1 Acidimicrobiia bacterium | reverse complement strand
CGTCGTACTTCTGGCCGGCCAGGGCGTCCAGAGCGTTGGTGAGGTCGGTGGTGCCGGCGCCGGCGACCGACTGGGCGATGGCCACCGAGATGCCAGCCACGCCCTTCTCGATCCGGAACTGGACGTCGTTGCCGTTGGCGCCCTTGTGGACGGCGGTGCAGGACACGACGTTGGCAGCGACGCTGGCGGTGACCGGCAGGATGGCCACCGCCGCGTCGAGGGCCGCTTCGATCGCCGCGGCGACGGTGTTCTGCGCATCGCCGCTGGTCACGCCCACCGAGATCGGCCGGCCGGCCACCCGCAGGATCAGCGTGCCGCTTTCGGTCGCGGGCCCGGTGACGGTGAGCGTGGAGATCGCAGCGGTGCCCGCGCCCGGCGCGGTCAGGCCGACGAGGAAGAGGCGCGGCGAGCTACCCTCGGCCGCGCACTGGGCGAAGGCCGCGCGCGCCATCAGCGCGAGCTCGGAGCCGATGCCGGCCAGGGTGTCGGTCTCGGCCGTGTCGGTGACCTCGGTCGGGGACTCGACGGCGATCGTCCCGGCCGTCGACTTGATGCCGATCAGCGCCACCCGCTTGTCGGTCGGCACCAGCGACCGGTTGCCGGTGACGTAGAGGAACGAGTGGAAGGTGCGCGGCGCGCGCAGGTTGGTCGGGATGCCGGTGTTGATCGTCACGGGGTCTCCTTCGGGGCCTGGGCCATGGTCGGGGCCTTGGGCTGGATGGCGGGCGGGCGCTCGACCAGGTCGCCGATGCGCAGCCGGCCGCGGACGTAGGCGATCGCACGGTCGTCGGTCAGCACCAGCTCGAGCTCGCCGATGCGCTCGTGGGGGTGGGGCGCGCGGCCGACCGGGGGCGACGACAGCAGCACCACCTGCGCGCCGGTCGGCGCCCGGACGGCCGAGGCCGGCAGCGGGCAGGACCGGCCCGGGCCGGCGATGACGGTCAGCGTCTTCATGGCGAGGCCGTCTCCGTGGTGAATGTGTGCACCGGGTCGCCGCCCGGCTCGGCCTTGGCCCGCCAGGTCGTGAGGAACTCGGCGATCCGGATCAGGGCGGTCCGGTGCTCGAGCACCGAGCCGTTGACCTTCACGCGGTAGGTCTGGGCCCACAGGGTCTCGGCCTTGCTGGTACCCAGCTCCTGCTCGAGCTCGGGCCGGAGCTGCCAGACCGCGGGCCCGATGCCGAGGTCGTTTCCGATCAGCAGCTCGCGGACGTGCTCGAGCATCACCTCGAGCCCCGGGTCCGCGCTGTTGCTGGCCGTCGCCGCGGCGTCGCCGCCGGCCAGACGGTCCTCGAGCGAGCGGGCATGCTGCGAGAACACCAGGACCTGCACGGTGAGATCGCCGTGCCATGCGTGGCCGGTGGCGCCGGTCTCGTCGAACGGTAGGTCGCCCAGGGCCACCAGCACCGCCGGCGCTCGGCCGCTGAGGACCTCGAAGGCGTGATCCAGGCCGACGTCATCCTCGCGCCCGCGGATCATCACCGCGAAGGGCCCGATCGACTTGAGGTAGCCGCCGGCCGGGCCGGACGCGAAGGCGTCGCTGTCGAACGCAGCGCCTCCGAAGCAACCGACCGTGGCGAGCAGCGGCGCCAGCGCGGCCACGACGCCGTTACGCACGAGGGTGCGCAGCGGCTTGGCCAGGCCGTGATCGAAGGCGTGCGCCATCTACCAGGCCTCCGTCAGGTGGCGCTTGAGCCGCACCTTGGCGAGCAGCAGCATCTTCTTGCTGGCCCACAGGAACGGCCGGGCCGGGATGCGCGCACCGCGGCCGCCGCGGCCGCCGTCCTGGTGCACGCGCGACCACCGCGCCTTGGAGAAGGCGAGCACGCGGTGCCCGTCCGCCTTGACCGTGATCGCGCCCGGCAGCCGGCCGAGCAGCCGGCGGCTGCGCCGGGCCTTCTTCCCGAGCTTCTTCGCCCGGGCCTTGGACCTCGCCTCGCGCTCGAGCGTGACCGGCGACTTGGCCGGCCACGCCCCCTCCGGCCCCTCGCGGCGCTGGGCGTGCTGGCGCTGGTCCAAGCGCAGTGGCTTCTTGAGGTCCGTGAACACGGGGCCCAGGTTGCGCGCGGCCGCGCCCAGGGCCGCGAAGCCCCGGTCCACCTCGGTCAGGTCGACGGTGGCCTTGATCACCAGACCCCACCCTTGAGCCCGTCGCGCGACACCGCCCGGCCCGGGTCCTCGACCCAGGCCGACTTGACCGCGGTGGACGCGGCCGGCAGCGGCTCGTCGGGCCGCACCAGGCCCTTGGCGCAGTCGCGCAGCCAGGTCTCGCGCTGCTTGCGGGCCTCGGTGTCGAGCTCGGTGACCATCTGGCGGCGCAGCCGCAGCACGTACACCGACTCCTCGGCCGCGACCCGCACCAGCGTGTCGCTCGGCGTCGCCACCGGCGTCGCGAAGCGAGCGCGCAGATACGAGTCGATCCACCCGTCGGCAGCCGCCTGGACCATGGCGATCACGTCGCCATCGGCGGCGCCGTCGTCGTCCCAGTCCGCCAACTCGACGAGCTTGACGGCGCCGCCGGCGGCGAGCTGGATCTGCGTCTGGGATGCGTAGGGGGCCATCGGGGATGCTCAGGCTGCGGCGCAGCTCAGGCCTTCGGCTTGGTGTCGCCGGCGACCGGCTTCTTCGCCGGCGGCTCGACGATCTCGACGGTCAGCACGCCGCCGCGATCGAGCGGGGCGCAGTCGGCCTCGAGCGCCCTGAGCTGCTCGCGGGTGACCTCGAGCTCGACCGGGGCGTCCGGGCCGATCACGACGCCGAACCGGCGGAACGTGCGGCCGTGCTTGGTGCGGAGCCGGATCTTGATCTTCTCGTCGCTCATCTGGACCGTCCTCGCGCCACCAGGCGCCGTCGTGCGCTGGCCCGGGCACGACCCCGGGCGCCGGGCTCGAACCCGGGCAGCGCGACCACCCTCCCCGCCGTTGCTCTAGCGGGCCCCCTCCGATCAGCCGCCGCCGGTCGACCCGTAGATGGTCTGGTACTGGCCGTAGGACGCGTTGTAGCGGGCCTTGGCGCCCCAGCTCACCCGGTCGGACTCGAACTCGTTGGCGTTCGAGTAGTCGGGGGTGACCCCGCTGCGGTCCGCCCAGTAGAACGGCTTGGCCATCTTCGACAGGTCACCCACGAACCACGCGGTCTCCGACACCGCGTCGAACCGCGGGTCGAAGATCGGCTCGATGCGCTTGTACAGCGGGTTGTCGGAGCCGTTGGCCACGGTCCGCTTGTTGAGCACCGCCTCGACCGCCGACCGCAGGGTCTCGGGGAAGAAGCCGTGGGTCGGCTGGATGTTCGCCAGCAGGCCGTTGGGCCGCTTCATCTTCACCATCGCCTTGATCGCCGCGTAGAGCGCGGTGTCGGCGAAGACCGCCGTCCCCTTGTTGCTCTGCGAGCTGCCGTCCATCAGGGCGTGGTCGGTGTCGAAGAAGTACTGACCGTCGTAGGCCAGGCCGAGCGTGCCGGCGAACCCCGCGTTGAACAGGTCGATGATGATCTGGTGCTTGTGCTCGAGGAAGTCGTCGCCCATGTCGCCGATGATCGGGCGGTACATGCCGAGGTTGAGATCCTCGTCGGACAGGTCGTCGACCTTCATCGTGATCGCGTTGGCCCACTTCTTCACCTCGATCGTGTGATCGAAGTGCGAGATGCTGGACTTCTGGCGCTCGTCGAGGAACTCGTGCACGCCGAACGAGCGCTCGGCCATCTTCACCTTGGCGACCTTGCCCTTGGTGGGGATGACGTCGCAGCACGCGTGCTGCTGGGTCCAGCGCGGGTTCTGGCCCAGCACCTTGAAGAGGAACGCCTTGAAGGTCAGGTGGACCTCGGCGAGCTTGGAGGCGTCGACGCCTTCGATCTGCGGGATGGCCATGTTGCTCTTCTCCTGCTCAGCGACCGTCGCCGGGGATGAACACCCAGGCCTTGTTGGTGGTGCCGGCGACGTACTGCCGGATCTGGCCGACGTAGATGTCGTTGGTGGCCGCGCCCCCGTCGGTGACGGTCTGGTCGTCGACGACGTAGGCCGCCGCCCCGACGTCCGCGACCGTGATCCCGCCGCCGACGTTGAGCAGGAACTCGCCGCCGTACTCGACGATGACGTCGATCGCGCCGTCGGCGCCGGCCGAGTTGTCGGCCTTCGCCACGGCGACGCCGACGCACGGGCGGAGGCCGGCGGTGTCCGCGGCCGGGATGGCGTACCCGTCGGCGCCGATGCAGACGAGCCCGCCGGTGTAGCAGACCGTCGAGCCCTTCATCTTGTAGGCGCGGCGGCGATTGGCCCCCTTGGGGGTGGTGATGCGGTCGGCGGCGAGGGCGGTCACGAGATACCGCCCTTCGCGAGCGCGGCCCGGTACTCGGCCTCGCTCATGCCCATCTGCCCGATCATCTCGAGCTGGGTCGCGGTCAGGGCCGCGGTGCCGGTGCCGGCGTCCTTCTTGTCGGCCTGGCGCGGCAGGCCGACCGGGGTCGAGCAGCCGTGGGGCCGCTTGGACATCTCGAGCTCGGCCGCCTTGCGGTTGGCCCCGAAGAGGACCCGCCACGCGGGCTCGTCGACCGGGGCGATCTGGCCCAGGCGCAGCGCGGTGGCGATGTAGTCGTCCTCCGCGTGCTTGGCCTCGGTCGCGCGGTAGCCGGCGACCTCGGTGGCGAGCCGGGTGCGCTCGCTCTCGGCGACCCCGAGCTGGGCGGTGAGCGTACGGTTTTTGGCCGCCAGCTCCTCGACGGCGGCGGTGACCTCGGGCTCGCCCACCGTCGGAGCGAGAGAGAGGGCGGCCGCGAGGGCCATCAGCAGCTTGTTCGACATGCGGTCGTGCTCCTGCGACTCGTCGTCGCCGATGGTGGGCGGCTCGTGGCCGCTCGACAGCGCCGCGAGGGCGGCGCGGATTCCGGTGATGCCGGCGGTGGGAACGCCGGGAACGCTGACCTCGCTGGTCTCGACCAGCTCGGCGTCGTCGTATTCCCACTCGACGATGAAGGTGGTGTCGCCAGCCAGGACCTGGTCGCCGGGCCAGTGCCAACACCAGCCGCGCTCGAGCACGGGCTTGTTGCAGGCCGTGCACTTCACCGGGCCGATCGGGTTCCACGCGATCGACACCGACGACATGAGGCCGCGCAGCGCGCGCTCGACGGCGCCGGGCTCGGTCAGCTCGACCGTCTGGAGGATCTTGTAGCGGCCGTCGCCGAGCTGCTCGGTCTTGCTCTCGAGGATGGTGCCGCCGCGGGCGGTGACGTCGCCCTGGCGGTGGTCCCGCATGTACGGGTTGCGCCGGCCGGTGCGGCCGATGCGGAGCATCGCGCCGTCGCGGAAGCGGACGTGGTTGCGGTTGTGGACGCCGGGCGCCTGCTCGTACGACTCGAGGTCGAGTTCGAGCCGGACCGCCTCGCGGTCGACCGCCTTCTTGAGCAGCTCGTCGCGGCTGGCGGCATCGAGCACGACGCCGTTGGAGCGCAGCGCGAGCACGGTGCCCTCAGCCCGGCTGGCGAGCGTGAGCGCATCCGCGTAGAGCTTGGCCCGGGTGTCCTTCACGGCGTGCCTCCGGGGGCCGGCGGTGGCGCGGCCCCGGGCGCGGCGTCGCCGTCGCCGAGTGGCGCGCGCAGGCCGGTGACCTGGCGCAGCTGGCTGACCGAGACCGGGATGCCGAGCTTGTTGCGCATGGTGTCGGCGGCCTTGAGCTGGCCGTCGGGCGTCTGGTCGTGCGCGACCTGGATCTTGAGCAGCGGCGGCCGGCCGTGCAGGCCGTTGAAGCGCATGAACGGCACCGCCACCTGCTGTGTCCAGGTCTGCTGCAGCCGGTTGGCGTCGCCCTGGACGAGCTCGTACCGGCCGAGCGCGTGGACCTCGCCCAGGGCGTAGCTCGCGCCGTTGCCCGAGCCGGCGTTGTCGTTCGACAGGGTCCCGCCGACGATCAGCTTGGCCAGCTCGCGGTTCGAGTACTCGATCAGCGCGCCGTGCATGCCGGCGCCGTCGCCGCTGCCCTTGAGCTCGACGATCTGGACGTCGATCTCCTTCGGGACCGCGGCGCCGCCATCGCTGCCGATTCGGCGCACGATCTCGGCGGCCACGTCCTTGCCGGCGTCCTCGGACGTGCTGTCGTACTTGGCCAGCGGCATCGGGATGCCGTAGCGCTCGCCCTTGATCAGCCAGTCGCGGAGCGAGTAGCTGACCCACAGGGTGAGCCACGTCGCGGTGCGACCGAGCCCGGCACGGGCCCGACGACCGGACGGCATGTCGGTCACCCACCACTTGCCGGGGATCAGCGACTCGCCCGTGGCGAGGTTGGTGTCCGTGAGGAGGCGCAGCTCGTCGGTGATGGGGTCGATCGCGAAGTGCCGCTGGGGCACGTTCGTGAACGCGATCGGCACCACCCAGTTGCGCCCGTCGACGACGCGCACGCCCCAGTCCATCTCGGTGGCGGCGTAGCCGTACGTGTTGAACGTCAGCTGGTGGTTGAACGTGTCGCCCATCGGCAGGTCGCGGTGCGCGTCCTCGAGGACGCGGGCGGCCAGCTCGGCGTCACCCTCGGTGCCGTCGGGGGTGATCGTCCAGTCCTTGCCGGCGACCGCCGCGCGGCGGCCCTCGAGCAGCTGGCGCGCGGTCGCGTTGCGCTCGATGACGCCGTCGAACAGGTTGCACTGGTGCCGGGGATAGCCGTCCTCGGCCAGCCGGAAGATGGTCAGCACCATCCGCGGCGTGAGCCCGATCTCCGGGTGCTCGGTGATGACGTCGATCGTCAGCGGCTGCGCGCGCGAGCCGGACGGCGCCTCGTCCCCGTCCTTGACCTGGACGGGGCGGAGCACGGCGAGCTGGCTGGCGCGCGACATCGGTACGCCCCACAGGTACCGGCGGCCCCTCTGACCACCCAAGAAAACCGGAGCAGCGCCCGATCCGCTGGCTCAATCGTCGTCGTCCGGGCGCTCGCGCAGCTGGTCGGCGCGGGTGTGCCGGCCGGCGCCGACGTAGCCACCCGGGCCCTTCTTCACCTTCGGGCGGCCGAAGACCCTGTAGATCGGGTACGTCACCGCGTCGCTGGCGTGGGCGTACTGCGATCGCCGGTAAGGCACGCCGTTGCGATTCTCCCAGTACTTGAGGGCCTGGGCGATGTGCGTGCACGACGGGTCGACGAACAGATGGCGGCGGCCGTCCTTGGTCTTCAACCGCGCGTTGCCGGCCTTGATGCGCTCGAGGATGTCGGGGTTCTTGTCGCTGTCCTTCTGGGGCTTGTACAGGTAGCGCCACCCGCGAGCTCGCAGCGCGAGGTCCGACGTCTTCCCCCGGTTGTGGGCGCCGTCCTGGAACCAGCCGGAGGCGTCCATCACCACGCCGCACTCGTCGCCGGTGTAGCCGGCGCCGATCTGGTGGCCGGTGGGCGTCCACCGGTCAGCGGCCTCGATGGCAGTGACCAGGTCGTCCTCGTTGGCGTTCGACACCATCACCTCGGAGACTACCCATGCCACGACGTCACGGGTCGGGTCGGCCGGGTCGCGGAAGAACTTGAGCACCGCGCCGGCCATCGCCGGCGTGAGCTGGAAGTCGAGGCCGACCATCCACGGGAAGCCGCGGCCCAGGTGCAGACGGGTGACCTCCTCAGTGACGTCGACGAGGCCGGCCGGCACCGGCTTGCGGCTCTCGCGATCCGACCACGCGTGGAACACGACGTCGCCGATCGGCCGGAAGAGGCCGAGCACGTCGCGGTCGTAGGTCGCCTCGTCGACCTCGGCCGCCATCGAGTGCAGCGCCTCGATCTCGATCCATGGGTTCTCTTCGGGGTTGAACTCGAACTGGATGCCGTCGATCTTGCCCGACGCGATGCCCTCCTGGTGGTCCTCGATCCACCGGCCGATGGGCTCGGTCGGCGGGTTGGCGGCGATCAGCACCAGGCCGCCGCTGTCGGCGACCGCCGGGCGCAGCTGCACGTAGCCGCCCTTGGACATGTTCTGGCCCTCGTTGTAGAGGACCAGGTCGACGCGACCGCGGCGCAGGCCTCGAGGTTTGAAGCCCGACAGCAGCAGCAGCTTGCCGCCGTGGGGCAGCGTGAACGTCGAGACCTTGCCGGCGCCGGCGCCGCGGTACTTGTACCAGGCGGCCGGCAGCATCTTGCGGATCGCGGTCTCGAGCTCGGCGGTCTCGTCCTGGGTCGGCGAGATGGCCCAGACGATCGCCTCCGGGTAGAGCACCGCGAACATCACCAGCGCGGCGCAGGCCAGGTGGCTCTTGCCCGACCGGCGGCCGCCGCTCAGCAGGCATGACCACACCGCCCTCACGTGCTTGGCCGACTTCTCGTCCCACCGGGTCATGCCCGCCCAGTCGCCGGTGACGTGCGATCGGAACCAGCGCGCCAGCCATCGAGCTGCGCGCTCCTGGGCGCCGCCGCGGGTGATGCGGATGACCGCGACCTGGGCGACCTCGCCGACCCAGGCCCGCTGGGTCCGGTCCCATCGGCCGCCGATCCTGAGGATCTCCTCCTCGTCGTTGGTCACCCACCGGGCCCGGCCCTGATGACGCTCGACCGAGGCCACCCGTAGGCTGAGCCCCATGTCGACGTGCTGGTCGCCGCCGTCGCCCTCGCCGCCGTCGGCGCGCTCAGCGAGGAACGCCGCGAAGCGGCGGCTGCTCGCCACGGTGGTCCTCGAGCTTGGGGCCCTGCGCCTCGGGCTTGCTGGCGGCGTCGAGCGCGCGGATCTGCTTGTCGACCTCGGCGCGGAGGTCCTCGGGCACGAGCCGGCCGGCGGTGGCGGCCAGCGACTTGAGGTTGTGCGCGAGCTCGCCGCCGACCTGGCCGGTGGCCATCAGCCAGCCGCACTCGCCGAGGAGCTTGGACCACCAGCGGGCCATCTCGAGCGGCGAGTCCACCGGCGGCGGACCGAGCCGCTCGAGCGAGTCAGGCGGCAGAGCCGCGCGCGGCCGACCAGCGCCCGGCCGGGCGCCGCCCGAGTTGGCCCGCGGGCCGCCGTGCTGGCCCTTGACCGGCGCCGGCGTCTTCTTCGCGCTTGACTTCGGCGCGCGCGCCGGTGTCGCCGGCGGCTTCCTGGCCGCCGGCTTGCCTCGCAACCGACCGGACTTGCTGATATTTCCCATTTTCGGGCGTCAGGATTTTTTCGTTAAGGCAGCCTCGG
>JAHFUQ010000290.1:1225-2443 GCA_023265045.1 Acidimicrobiia bacterium | reverse complement strand
CGACGCATCGCCGCGGCGGCGGGCTGCTCTCCTGGAGCCGGGTGGGTACAGCAGCTGTTGGCCCAGCGGTCTGGGAAGAGCGCCTTCGACGCCGCCCGGCGCTGGAGGAACCACCCGCCTCCCTCCCGGTCGACGACCTGCAACGACACCGCGAGGTGCAGGACCCCCGGCGCCCGGTGGGCGACGCTTCGGACCACGGGCGAACCCGATGCGCCGTCGCGTCCGACGGAGACGATCAGGGGGTCATCCGCCGGCGGCGCGGGCACACTGCTGGGCGGCGTCATCAATGGTCCCGCGCGTGATGGCATGAGCGAGGGCGCGCAGCTCCGACTTCTTGCGGTTCTGCAGGTCGGAGCGCACCGGCCTGCCCGTCACCGCCGGGTCACCCCAGATGCCGACGAGGTCGTCGACGAGCTGGAAGGCGAAGCCCAGGTGCAAGCCGAAGCTGCGAAGGTGCTCGACCTGAGCGGGACGGCCGCCGCCGAACCAAGGCGCCGACCGCACACGCGCAACTCAGTACGAGCGCCGTCTTCTGCTCCGCCATGTCGACGCACTCCGGCAGAGTGACATCGCCCCGCTGCTCGAACGAGAGGTCGGCCATCTGGCCGTCGACCCTACCGAGCATGGCGGAGCTGAGCGCCTGCGCCGCGCACTGGGCAGCCGGGTTCCCGCTGGCCGCGAGCACGTCGTCGGCGAGCGTGAGGAGAGCGTCGCCCGCCAAGCTGGCCGCACCCAAGCCGAACACGGTCCACGCCGTCGGCCGATGGCCGCGTGTGAGGTCGCGGTCGATCACGTTGTCGTGGACGAGCGAGAAGTTGTGCGCCAGCTCCACCGCCTCGGCGGCCGGCCGCGCTGCCTCCGAACCCCAGCGGGGATCGCCGGTGCTGTCCGCCCCGTCGGAACGTAGGGGATCGGTCGTCAGGTCTTGTCGGCGATTCCTGACACTTTCTCGCATGTCTGCGAGTCTCCTTCGTACCGATGTTCAATCTCGTCGGGCTCCTGGGGCCCCTGCTCGGTCTTTTCGTCGTGTTCTGGCTGTTGTTGGGCGGGCCGAAGCGGCGGGCCGAGCGGCGCCAGGAGGCCCGCCACCGCGGCGGGCGGCGGGCACGTGACCGCAGCTTCTGGGGTCTCCCCTCCCGGGACCGGGCGTTCCAGCCGGGCGCCGTCCTGGTGGTGCTCGCCGCGTTCACCGTTGCCGATGTCGTGCTGCAGGCCGCC
>JAHFUQ010000290.1:0-1215 GCA_023265045.1 Acidimicrobiia bacterium | reverse complement strand
AGCGACAGCGCGCTCACGACCGCGATCTCGCTGGGCGCCGTGATCGCCATCGGCTTCGCCATCCGGCCCGACATCGTCTCGACCGGCATGGGCATCGCCGGGATCGTGGCCCTCGTCCTCGCCCGCCTCGGGGCCCGCTCCTGTGGCGAGGCCGCCGGGACCGTGGAGAACCTCGTCTGGTTCGGGGCGGCGGCAGCCGTCCTCACCCTCGTCTTCGTCGTGCGCATCTTCATCTCACCGGTGCGGAGCGGCCAGAGGATCATCCGCCACATCGTCCGGCCGTTCTGGACCTCGGCCGGTTCGCCCGGTTCGCCGGGCAGCTTCGGCGGCACCGTCCTCATCGCCTTTGGCGCCCTCGAACTGCTCGACCTCGCGGTCCGCGACGACACCCTGCCCCTGATCCGGTCGAGCTTGGGCGGTCAGCCGGCGATGATCGCCGCGCTGGTCGCGGCCATCGCCGTGCTCATCCTCGGCGCGGCGGTGCTCCCCGAGTTCACGACGTCGGTCGTGGGCGTGGCCGTCGGGCTGTACAACGTCGTCTTCCTGCTCGGCACACCCGACTCGTGCGGCAACGCCGGCCTCCTCATCGCCATCGCCCTCGGCTTCGCCGGCATCTCCTGGCTCGCCCGCCGCTTCATCTGATGGCCACCGCGTTGCCCCTGTGTGACAAACTCGGTGCCGTCACGAATGGGGGGACGGGGGAGTCCGATGACGGGCCGGAACGAGGTCGAACGGCCGAGGGCGCGCCTCGCCGGCCTGCTCGTGGAGGAGGTCGGGCCCGAGCTCGTCGTCTACGACTCCGAGAGCGGCGACGCCCATCGCCTGTCGGCGGCGGCCGCGTCCATCTGGCGGGATGCAGACGGCACCCGGACAGCTGACGAGCTGGCTCGCCGCATCGAGGGTCTCGACCCCGCTCTGGCGGCCGACGTCGTGTCGCACGCCCTCGCCCAACTCGCGGGCAAGGGCCTGCTGGAACCCGGTACCGGCCGGACTGGCATGTCCCGCCGCCAGCTCCTCGCCCGGCTCGGCGCCGCGGGCGTTGGGCTCGCGGCGCTCCCCGTCATCGACTCGATCACCAACGCGGCCGCGGCCCAGGTCGGTTCCTGCGTCGGGCTTGGTGGCCCGTGTTCGTTGCCCAGCGACTGTTGCCCGGGGCTGACCTGTTCGGGGCAAACGGAGACCTGTGTGTGAGTAGCGATTCGATGGCGACGGCGC
>JAHFUQ010000141.1 GCA_023265045.1 Acidimicrobiia bacterium | reverse complement strand
CGACCACCACGACCGAGCCGCCGCCCCCGCCCACGACCACCACCACGGTCCCTCCCACCACCACCACGACGCTCGCTCCGCCGGCCCCGTCGGGCCTGCCCATGCAGCTGGCCCTGATGGTGCAACAGGTCCGGGCGCTGAACGCTCATAAGTGACGGTGGCCCTGCCCGTAGACTCGGACACGATGACCCGTCCGATCCGGGTGATGGTCGTGGACGACACCGCCCACGTCTTGCGAATGCTCTCGGCGATGCTGTCCCTCGACGGGTTCGACGTGGTCGGTGAGGCCGCTGGAGGAGCCGCCGCCATCGACGCCGTCGACGACGCCGACCCCGACGTTGTGGTCATGGACTACCGCATGCCGCTGATGGACGGCCTCACCGCCGCCCGCCACATCCGCTCGCGCCGCCCCGGCCAGATCGTCGTGCTCTACACCGCCTTCATCGACGAGGAGATCGAGCGCCGGGCCGCCGAGGTGGGCGTGTCGCTGTGTGTCGGCAAGGTCGACGGGCTTGCGTCACTGGAGCGGGAGATCAGCCGCCTTTGTGCGGCGCTGTTCTGACGGCTGCGCCGGCGACGCCCTCCTACCGCCGGCGTTCACACGCCTGGACGATCTCCGCCCCGCCGCACACGTCGAACCCGTCCCCGCCTGACACGACGTCGTTCCCGGCGCCGCCGCACAGCGTGTCGTCGCCGTGGCCCCCGACGATCGTGTCGGGGCCGGGCGTGCCGAGGATGGCGTCGGGGCCGGCGGTGCCCACCGTGGTGCGCCCGGGCCGGGCCTGGATGGCGCCGGGCCCCGCGGGCGGGGTCGCCGCACATGCGTCGTGGAGCAGGACCCACACGGTGTCGACGTTCAGGTTGGTGGCCACCAGGTCGCCTTCCCCGTCGCCGTCGAGGCCCCCGTTGGCGACGGTTGCCGCGCCCATGCCGGCCGGGAAAGCCGTCGCCGGGCCGAAGGAGGCGTCGCCCTGGTTGAGGAGGACGTCGACCGAGGCGCCGTGGGACACGGCCACGGCCAGGTCGGCGCGCCCGTCGCCGTCGAAGTCGGCGCTCGTCACCGAGAACGGTTTCGCCCCGACCGGGATGGTCGAGCTGCTCCCGTTGCCGCGCAGCACCGTCACCGCGTCGCCCAGGAAGTCGGACACGGCCACGTCGAGCCGCCCGTCGCCGTCGAAGTCAGCCAGGGCGAGGCCGTAGGGCGCGGCCCCGGCGGGATAGTCCACGGGCGGCGCGAAACCGAGCGGCGCCGCCGCCACTGCCGCCGGCGCCCCCGCCATCGCCCCTGCCAACGCCACTGCCATCGCGTTCCGGCCGCCGCCGCCCGCGCCGTCACGTCAGCGGGCCAGAACCAGGAACTGGATCAGGGCCGCGGCGAGGATGGCCACAAGGAGCACGGCGAGGGCGATGGCGATCGGGGGGCGCACTACTACATCCCGGCCCGTTCGAGCACGACGGCGTCGCCCGCGTCGAAGCCCAGCTCCTCGGCCGCCGAGCGCCGGTAGAGGGTGATGGCCAGCAACCCGTACGAGTCGACGACCAGCCCGACCTGGCCCGCCTTCAGCTCGGAGTAGCTCGCCACCCGCAGGGCGAGGCGGGCGGGCTTGTCCCCGATGCGCACCAGCACCCGGTCCTCCATCGCCTCCACCTCGTCGGGTCCCACGTTGAGCTGGGCGTTGCCGAACCGGTCCACCCACAGCACCTCCCCGTGGACCTTCCCGCCCTCCTCACGCGACAGCGGCACGATCCCCGGCAACAGCGAGTACGGGTCGACCGCCTCGCCCAGCTCGGCCAGGTCGACGCCCAGGCACAGGTGGGCGGCGGCGGGGGCGAAGATGTCCCGGCCCGCGAACGTCGGGCCCGGGGCGTCGAGGTGGTACTCGGTGTTGGTCAGCGCGACGGCCCGCCGGGCGCCGCCCGCCAGCGCCACCGCGGAGGCGAGCAGCCCGTTGTCCGGCCCCACCAAAACGGAGGGCTCCTCATCGCCGACGTCGCCGACCTCGACGGCGATGGCCCGGCGGTCGCTCCCCACGCCCGGGTCGACCACGGCCAGCAGCACGCCCGGCGGCAGGTACTGGATGCTGCGGGCGAGGGTCAGGGCGCCGGCGCGCACGTCGTGGGGCGGGATCTCATGGGTGATGTCGAGCACGGTGACGTGCGGCGCCAGCGAGCGGATGACGGCCTTGACCACACCGACGAACTCGTCCCGCAGCCCGTAGTCGGACAGGAACGAGATGGTGTCGAAGCGCTCGGCGTGAGGCTCGGCGGCGGGCGGCTCGGCGGCGGGCACCCCGCCTGTTTAGCCCGTCTGGTTATAGCTGTTGGCCAGGTAGCGGTCGACGTCTTCCTCCCGCACCCGGTACGACTTCCCGACCCGCGCCGCGGGGAGCTGCCCACCCTTGATGAGGCGGTACACCGTCATCGTCGACACCCTCAGCATGTTGGCCACTTCGGCCACGGTCAGAAACCGCGGCCGGGCGGACGGCTGCGCCAGCTTGATCACCCCACTTCGCCTGGGGCGACTGTATTCAACTGTGACGCCTGGGGAAAGAGGGGCGGGTGAGGTTTCAGCCCCCGCCCGCGCCCAGTTGCCGCGACCGTTCGGTCGCGGCAACTACGGCGTCGAGGATGGCGGCCCGCACGCCGCGCTCCTCCAGCGCCCGCAGGCCGGCGGCGGTGGTGCCCCCGGGCGAGGTCACCGCAGCGCGCAGCGCCGCCGCCCCCTCCGGCGACGACGCCAGCAGCTGCGCCGACCCGAGCAGGGTTTGGACCGCGAGCGCCTCGCTCACGGGCCGGGGCAGCCCGACCAGCACCCCCGCCTCGATCAGGGCCTCGGCCACCAGGAACACGTAGGCGGGGCCCGACCCCGAAAGCCCCGTCACCGCGTCGAGGAGCGGCTCACCGACCCGGGCCACGATCCCCACCGCGCCGAGGACGCTTTCCGCCCACGCCAGGTCCTCCTCCCCCGCGGCGTGCCCGGCGGCGATGGCGGCCGCGCCGCAGCGCACCAGCGCCGGCGTGTTGGGCATGGCCCGCACCACGGCCGCCTCTTCGCCCAGCCAGCCTTCGAGCTTGGCCAGAGGGACCCCGGCGGCGATCGACAGCACCCGCCGCACGCCCGCCTCGGCCAACGCACCACACGCGGCCGCCACGTCGCCCGGCTTCACCGCCACCACCGCGCCCTCGCAGGGCGGGACGTCGGCGCGCACGTCCACCCCGGGCAGCGCCGCGGCGAGCACGACGCGCCGGGCCTCGACCACCTCGACCACCGCCAGTTGCTCGGGTGGGGCCCACCCGGCGGCCAGCAGCCCGCCGACCAGCGCCTCGCCCATCCTGCCCCCACCCATCACGGCCAACCGAACGGTCATGGCCGAAGGCTAATCAGGGCAGGTAGTTCATCGGGTTCCTGGGCTCGCCGCCGACGCGGGTCTCGAAGTGCAGGTGGGGACCGGTGACGTTGCCCGTCCCGCCCACGTAGCCGATGACCTGGCCCTGGCGCACCGACTCCCCCTGGCCGACCACCATCCGGCTCTGGTGGGCATAGAGGGTGCTGAAGCTGCCACCGTGGTCGATGATGACGCAGTTCCCGTAGCCACCGTTCCACCCCGCGGAGATCACCGTGCCCGCTTTGGCCGCGATGATCGTGGCCCCGTAGCCGCTGTCGATGTCGATGCCCGCGTGCAGGGCGCCCCACCGGTACCCGAACGGTGAGCTGACCGGTCCGCTCGCCGGCCAGATCAGCCCGGCCGAGGACTTGGCGGGCACCGGGCGGCCGTCGACCGACGCACCCGACAGCTCCCGGCTGCGGATCAGGCCCTGGATGTTGGCCTCCTCGCGCGAGAGTGCCTCCACCTCGAACTGGTACTCCTGGATGCGTACGTCGAGCGCGCTCTTGAGCCGCACCTGGTTGGCGCGCAGGGTCTGCAGCTCGCCGAGCTTGTCCGACGCCTCCTTCTTGCGGGACTGGGCCTGGTCGCGCAACACGAGCAGGTTGGCCTGCTGCGCCTGCTGGTCCTGGCGCACGGCGCGCAGCTGGCCCAGCACGTCCCGGTCCACCTGCACGACCTGGGACATCAGCGTCTGGCGCCGGCTCGCCTCGGCGAGGTCACGGGCCTTCATGAGCTCGATGAAGGAGTCGGCCCCGGGATGGATGTAGGCCTGGACGGCGACGGCAGACGCCTTGCTCTTCAGGTCGCCCATGCGCAGTTCCGTGGCCTTCAGCCGGCCGGCGGCGGTGTCGACGGCGGTGTCGGCGGCGCGCGCCGCCTGCTTGGCCGCGTCGGTCTCGTTCGACTGCACTGCGATGCCCGCGTCGAGGGTGCGGACGGCCGCTTCGAGCTGCAAGTCGTCGGCCTTGAGGGCGTCGATCTTGGCTGCGGCCGCGAGCTTCTTGGCGCGGACTTCGTCCGTCGAGTCAGCAAATGCTCGCGCCGGCAATGCCGACACGAGCATGACGATGAGCACGAGTGCGTGGTACCGAGTCTTCGCCATCTGGCCCCGAACAGCCCCGCCGGGCTGAGTCGGCCGAACCCTAGAACGCACCCTGGCGTGGCGCAAGCGTTGCGCGGAGATGGCCAGCGGGTGACGCGGAGGCGGCCGCGGGCGGCGCGCGCAGGGGCCCCAAGCAACTTCACGACGTTCGCCGCACTTCCCCGAACGGATCCGGCCGTTATGCCGCTCGGGGCCCCGGGCAGAACCCTAGCGGCTGGCGCGACCAGTGGCAAGGGATGACACGAAAACCACTGAAAAGCCCTCGGCCGCGACCGTCTCGCCCGCCAGGCCCAACAACTCTAGACGCGTCTCTGGCGCCCTATGCCCGGCCGCCCAGGCCTCCGGCAGGCCGCCGCCCGGGCCGTCCCGGGAAGCCTCGCCTCCGCGGGTCGCCCCTGCGCCCCGACCGCCCCCGCGAGCGGCCGTTTTGCGGTCGCCCCTGCGCCCCGACCGCCCCCGCGAGCGGCCGTTTTGCGGCGTCGCGCGCGCATCCGGCGGCCCAACGACCACAGTGGTGGCGCCGACGCCGCAAAACCACCACGCGGCGCGCGCCGTGCCGCGGCGGCGGCGCGGCGTCAGCGGCACTCGACGGGGCGGCGCGCCGTGAGGTCGGCGTAGAGGCGGCGCAGCCGGGCGGCCGTGATCGACCAGGAGTACCGCTGGGCGCCGGCCGCTGCGGCGCGCGCCATGCTTACGGCGACACACGGGTCGTCGAGGATGCGGCCCGCCTGGTGGGCGTAGGTCGCCGGATCGCGCCCGTCGACCAGGAACCCGCTCACGCCGTGGTCGACGAGCGTGCACAAGCCGCCCACCGCGGCGGCCACCACCGGCGTCCCGCACGCCGCCGCTTCCAGCGCCACCAGCCCGAAGGACTCGGACCGGCTGGGCACGAGGCACACGTCCGCGGCCCGGTAGAAGTCGGCGAGCCCTTCGTGGGGCTGCGGGGGGACGAACCGGACCTGGTCCTCCAGACCGAGCTCGACGGCCAGCGACCGCACCCGGCGCATCTCGGCGGGGCCGTCCACGCCGCTGGGGCCTCCCACCACTAATAGGAGCGCGTCACGGTCGCCGAACGCGGCGAAGGCGCGGAGGGCGACGTCGGCGCCCTTCAGGGGCTGGATGCGCCCGATGAACAGGAGCATGCGACGGTCCACCGGAAGCCCGAGCGCAACCCGCGCCGCGGCCCGGCTCCCGGGCCGGAAGACCTCGTGGTCGACGCCGGGGGGGACGATCTCGATCCGCCCGGGGTCGGCGTCGTACAGCTCCTCGAGCCGCTCCTTCTCGTGCGGCGAAGAGGCGAGGATGGCGTCCGAGCAGCCGATCACCTCGGCCTCCGCTTTGGCCCGCGCCGCCTCCTCCTCCTGGGTGTCCTCGGCCTTCACCCGAGCCAACGTGTGGAACGTCGACACCAACGGCAGGCCCAACTCGTGCTTGAGCGTGTGCCCGGCCACGCCCGAGAGCCAGTAGTTGGCGTGCAGGACGTCGGGCGCCCGCTCCGGGTTGCGATCCAGGGCGTCGAGCACGCCGGCGATGAAGGGCTCGACGACCGACGGCATCTCCTCCTTGGGCACGACCGCCAAGGCGCCGGCGCGCACGTGGTGCACGCGCAGCCCGGGCTCCACCTCGACCGTCGCCGGCAGCCCGCGCCGCCAGGCCCGCGTGTAAACGTCGCAGTCGATGCCGGCCCGCGCCAGCGCGGAGGACAGCTCCCGCACGTAGACGTTCATACCGCCGCCGTCGCCCGCGCCGGGCTGGGCCAGCGGGGACGTGTGCAGCGAGAGGACAGCCAGATGGCGCACGGCGGGGCAAACCCTACCCAGTGTGCGCTTACTAACCCCCATCACGGAACTGCAGGTAGAGCCGGATCAATGCCTCCTGCTGGTCGGGGGTGAGCGCCGGCTCCCGCCGGATGTGAGCCACGAGATCGCCGTCGGCCGGCGTTTGCAGGATGCCGGCGCGCACGTAGAGCTGCTCGATGGGCGCGCCGAGGGCGCGCGCGATCTGCTGCAATACGTCGGCCGACGGCTTGCGCAGCCCGCGCTCGATCTGGCTGAGGTACGGGTTCGAGATCCCTGACGCCTCCGACAGGCGGCGCAGCGACAGTTGCTTCGCCCTCCGCCCGGCGCGGATGTACGGCCCGAGCTCGTCCACCGGGGCGCCCTAGCGAGGCGTTTCGAGCCGCCGCGCCAGCTCGACCTGGAGCGCGTCGATGACGCCGAACACGGCCTTGCGCTCGGTCGACAACCGGCCCTCGAGTTGCTCGAGGCCGGTGGCGACGTTTTGCAGCTCGTCGTCGGACATTTCCGGCAACGAACCGAGCACGTCGGGCCCGCAGACCGCGTCCAGCTCGGCGCTGAGGTCACCGTCGTCGTCGGGCGGGACGAGGTTGGTCGGCATCCGCCCCGGCCCGGGCGCCCGTACCTTGTCGGCGAGGATCTGAGGCAGGCGGTCGACGAGATCGGACAGGTCGCTGGCCCCGTCCCCGCTGGCCCGGCGCTTGAGCTCGGACGTCAAGATGTCCAGTCGCCCCTGCGTCAACCGGCGCAGGAACGACACCTTTGCCTCAACGTCCTGGCACTCGGCCCGCTTGGCCTTGAGCCCGTCGGTGTCCAGGGTGGAAGCGTCGCCGACATAGTCGGCGGCGAGCACACGGGCGAGGTCGTCGGAGAGCATTCGCCCTCAGGGTACCAACCGGCCGATCCTGCCCCGGCGGTTGGGCGGGTAATAGCGGTAGACAGCCCGTCCCCGCAGGGTTTTCAGGGGCGCGGGCCCGAACGTGCGGCTGTCGGTGCTGGCGTCCGGGTTGTCGCCCCGAAGGGTGACGCCGGCCGCCGACGCCTCGATGACCCGCTTCACCACCAGGCGCGACGCCTCCCGGGGATCGGGCACGACTGCCACATCACCGCAGCGGGCGCGCCGGGCGCGCACCACCAGCAGGCGGTCACCGGCGTCGAGGGTCGGGGTCATGCTCGCGCCGACGACCTCAACTCGGCGCGGGCGCGCCGCCGCCCATGCCCCGGCGACGGAGGCCGTCCCGGCAATCAGTAGTGTGCGTAGGCGTACCACCCGAGAGCTGAAGGAGCCTAGGCATGCCGATGATCGACCGCCTCATCGCCCTCGTGGACCGGATCCGCCCGCCCGAGAGGGTGCACGCGCACTGCGATCTCCCGTGCGGGGTCTACGACCCGGCCCAAGCCCGCATCGAGGCCGAGTCGGTGAAAGCCGTTCAGGAGAAGTACCAGGGTTCGGACGACCCCGTCTTCAAGGGCCGCTGCATCCACATCAAAGAGGAGCGGGCGGACATGGTCAAGCACCACCTCTGGGTGCTGTGGACCGACTACTTCAAGCCCGAGCACCTGGCCAAGTACCCCGAGTTGCACCAGCTCTTCTGGGACGCCACCAAGGCCGCCGGCGCGGCCAAGAAGTCCCAGGACCCCGCCCAGGGCGAGCAGCTCCTCGGTCTCATCGCCGACATCGACAAGATCTTCTGGGCGACCAAGCAGGGCTGACGCTCGCGCCATCACTGCAGCCGTAGCGTCGTGATCCCGACCATTTCGGCCTACATCACAGCGCTAACGCTGCACCAGCACTAGCGGAGGAAGGCGGCGGCCAGCCAGGCCCAGGTGGGCGCGAGGACCAAGAGCGAGTCGAGCCGTCGAAGTGCCGGCGCGCTGGCGTCGCGCCCCCCCAGCAAGGCTGAGCCGGCGAGCGGGCCGAACGGCGTGAGCACGGCCGCGGCCGCGCCGAGCAGCAACGGGCTGGCAGCCGGGAAGGGCGGCACCAGGGTGACCGCCGAGAGCATGGTGACGGGGATCAGCATGAAGATCCCGGCGATCGGCCCCTCCCACGCCCGTGCCGCGCCCGAACCGACGACGTAGGCGCTGGCGTCGTAGGCCGCCGCGTACGAGAGGAGCAGGAGCGGCGCCTGCACGTTGACGTTGCGCAGCAGCACGACCGACGCCGCCGCCAGCCCGATCACGACGCCGATGGCAAGGGTCAGCCCGACGTCGCGCGCCGGCGCCTTGGTCACCGAAAACAGGCGCGCCAGCAGTGTGACGACGACGCCGCCGGCCACCGCGAAGGTCATCGGCCGGGGCCCCCATATGGCCGACACCGGGAGGGCAGCGGCGACCGCTCCGGCGAGGAAGACGAGCGGCTTCTCGTTGCGCCCGCGCCACACGCGCCCGGCCTGGATGGCGGCGACGGCCGCGCACAGCGCGAACCACACGCCGATCGGCACCGGGCCGGGGACCAGGCACGCCACCGTGATCGCCACCCACAGCGCGCCGAGGCGACCGTGGGGACGAGTGGGCGTCGACTGCGGCACGAGCGCCAGCGGGGGCGGCTTGGGGCGCTCCTTCGGCTTGGGGACGGCCAGCACGGCCGCGGCGGCAGCGGCCCCGACCGCGCCTGCGGCGGGCGATGTGACCGCGCCGTCCGCCGACGCCACGATGGGTCGGGTTGTGACCCGGACGGGGATGGCGGCCGCCCCGTTCTCGGCCCCCGCACGCGCCGGCGGCGCGGGCGGCGCGGCGACGAGCACCCCGCCGCTGGCCCCGCGCACCGGGCGGCTGAACGGGTCCGGCCCGAGAATGCGCACCGTCGGCTCGTCGTCGCCCAACGCCACCGCGGACGGCGGGCGGCGCGACTGGGGGCCGCCCC
>JAHFUQ010000140.1 GCA_023265045.1 Acidimicrobiia bacterium | reverse complement strand
CGTCCACGGCTTGGCCACGAGGAGAAGGTTCACACCCACGATCGTAAGCGACAATGCCGGCGATGAGGGCACGAGCGCCGGGGAGGGTCAACCTCATCGGCGACCACACCGACTACACGGGCGGGTACGCGATGCCGGCCGCCGTCGACCGGGAGACGGTGGTCGAGCTCGATCCCGAGGGCGCGTCGGTCCACCTCACGTCCGACTGCGAGCCCCAGCCGGCGACGGTGCCGCTCGACGTCGCCGACGGCGACGTCGCCGGGCTCCAGCCGCCCTGGGCCCGCTACGTCGGCGGGGTGGTGGCCGAGGTGCGGCCGGCCCTCGGCGGCGTCGGGACGGTGCGCACCACGCTGCCGGTCGGCGCCGGCCTGTCGTCGAGCGCGGCGCTGGAGGTGGCGGTAGCGCTCGCCCTCGGCTTCACCGGCGCGCCGCTCGAACTGGCGCGGGCGTGCCAGCGCGCCGAGCACCGGGCGTCAGGCGTGCCCACGGGCGTGATGGACCAGCTGGCCTCCGCCTCCGGGCGGGCGGGGCACGCCCTGCTGATCGACTGCTCGTCCTACGCCGTCACCCCCGTGCTCCTTCCCGAGCACGCGGCCCTGGTCGTCGCCCACTCCGGCCGGCCCCGCACCCTCGTCGGCTCCCCCTACGCCGAGCGGCGGGCGCAGTGCGAGGCCGCGGCGGCCCTGGTCGGCCCCCTGCGCGACGCCTCGCTCGGCGGCGTCAACCGCCTCGATGACGACCTCCTGCGCCGCCGAGCCCGTCACGTCGTCACCGAGAACGCCCGGGTCCTGGCCTTCGCCGACGCCCTTGCCGGCGACGACCTGGCGGCGGCGGGGCGGCTCATGGTCGAGAGCCACGCCAGCCTGCGGGACGACTTCGAGGTGTCGACCCCCGAGCTCGACGGCCTGGTCGCCCGCTTCCTCGCCGCCCCGGGCGTCTACGGCGCCCGGCTCACCGGGGCCGGTTTCGGGGGCTGCGTGGTCGCCCTCGTCGACCGGAGCAGCCCGGCCGAGGGCTGGCGGCTCGAGGCGGCGGACGGCGCCTCGGTCGAACGCTGACGCGGACCGGGTTGGGAACTTGCCTGTGCCGGCGCACCAATGACGCGGTCGGCGCGGGCCAGTTCGGCCACGCGGGCCGAGATGACCTGCGCCATCCGGGCCGTCACCGCGTCCCACTCGTGCCACCTGAGCAGGGGTTTCGCTCTGGCGGCGCGGGACTCGGCGCAGTCGTTCGCCGCCCGCACACAGGCCGTCGCGAACCCCGAGCCGCCGTCGGCGAGGGCCACGACGTCCGAGAAGGCGTCAGCCACGTCCGGGATGCGGGTGGCGACGACGGGCAGCCCCGCGGCCAGGTATTCCAGCGCCTTGATCGGGCTGACCGAGGGCGTCGTCCCGTTGAGCGCGAAGGGCAGCAACCCGACGTCGAACTCGGCCAGCACGGCGGGCTGGTCGGCGTACGACGCGGGCTCGACGACGCGGATGTCCCAATCGGGCAGCGCAGCCGCCAACTCCCGTACCAGATCCCAGTCCAACCGCTCGTCGACAACGCCCGCGTACCCGGCGACCGGCCTGCGGCCCGCCTGCTCCGAGCGCAGCGCCGCGGCCCTTGCGAGGTGAGCGGCGTCGACCCCGCTGGCGAAGCAGTGGGCGTCCGGGCGGATCGTGGTGATGGCCCGCTGCAGCGAACGGCCGCCCGTGACGACCACGTCGGCGGCGTCCAGCGCGGCGCGGTAGCCGGGGAGGTACCCGGTGACGTCGTAGACGAGCAGGTCGGGCGCCAGCGCCCGCGCCTCGGGCAGGCACGCCGGGGTGGACAGCCACACCACCCTGTGCTCGCCGTCGCCGCCGCTCAGCGCCTTCGGCAGCCTCGCCGCGATCTGGTGCGGGCGCTCCCAGTCGTAGCGGGGCGGGACGTGGGTGAGGACGACCAGTTCCACAGCCCGGTCGTCATACCCACTTCCGTGGCGAGGTAGACAAGGCCGATGGCACTGACACTGATCGTGATGGCGGCCGGCCGTGGGTCGCGCTTCGGAGGGATCAAGCAGCTGGCTCCGGTCGGCCCGTCGGGCGAGGTGCTGTTCGACTACGCGGTCTACGACGCGGTCCGCGCCGGGTTCGACCACGTGGTGTTCGTCGTGTCGGAGGAGAGCCGCGGCCCGGTGCAGGAGCATGCCGGCAAGGGGTGCGACTCGGCGGCGGAGGTTCGCTACGCCCTCCAGGAGGTGGCTGAGGGCCGGAAGAAGCCGTGGGGGACCGGACAGGCCGTCCTGTGCGGGGCGACCGGGGTCGACGGCCCGTTCGGCGTCGTCAACGCCGACGACTTCTACGGGGCCGAGTCGTTCCGGCTCCTCGGCCAGGCGCTCGCCGACGGGAGCGCCGACCATGTGCTCATCGGCTTCCGCCTCCGGGAGTCCCTCTCGCCCAACGGCGGCGTGTCCCGCGGCCTGTGCGCCGTCTCCGGCGGGGCCTTGACGGCGATCACCGAGCTCCACGATGTCGTCGCCGACGTCGTCGCCGACGTGCGGGCTGGCGGAGCCATCACGTGCCGGGAGGGCGTCGCGCTCACCGGCGACGAGCTCATCTCCGCCAACCTCTGGGGCTTCCAGCCCAACTTCGGCGAGACGCTGCTCCGCGGCTTCGACGACTTTCTTCGCCACCGCGGCGACGACCCCGACGCCGAGTACCTGATCGGGGACGCGGTGGGCGAGGTGGTGAGGCGCAGCGGCGAACGGGTGCGAGTCGTCCCCACGCCCGAGCCGTTCCTCGGCATCACCTACGCGGCCGACGTCGAGGACGTCACCAGGACGATCGCCCAGAGGGTGGCGACCGGGGACTACCCGTCGCCCCTCTGGTGAACGGTCTCGAACTGGCCCGCCGTCGGCCCGCCGGGGCGGGATCTACGCGATCTTCTTGCCCCTCATGCGGGGCACGCTCATCGGCTCGTGCTGGTAGCAGAACTTGCCATCGTTGTAGATGGACAGCACCGTCCCGCACTCCGGGAATTTACAGACGCGGCCCGACCTGAAGGCCCGCGACGGCCTGTGGCTCCCGGTGAGGGGGTGAGCCCCCACGGATTGCTCTGACATATCCACAGGAACCTGATCGGAGGTTCCGCTATTCCGCTTTAGGGGTGCTTAGCGGACTTCCCCGGAACCCGCCCCCTCGTCCTCCAGGCTGACCAGGCGTATCGCCTTCGCCACACGCCAACGCAGCTCGTCGGGAACGCGCTCGCGGCACTTGTGGGCGATTACGGCCCGCAGCTCGGCCTCGAAGTCGAAGGCGTCCAGGCAGGGGGGGCAGTCGTCGAGGTGGCGCCGGATGAGGCTGCGCCGCTCCTCCGTCAGCTGGCCGTCGATGTAGTGGTAGAGCACTTCGACGGCCTCGCTGCACTCATGCTTGTCATGCATACGTCGTGGAGCCCTCACGCACGTGGCACCAGCCCTCGCTGGCGCCCGAACTCGTACAACCGCTTCTGCAGCGCTCTTCTTCCGCGATGGAGGCGAGACATGACTGTTCCGATCGGAATATCGAGGATTTCGGCGATCTCCTTGTAGGAAAACCCTTCGACGTCGCCCAGCAGCACGGCCATGCGGAACTGCTCGGGAAGGGACTCGACCGCCTCCTTCACCTCGGCCTCGGTGAAGTGGTCGAGCACCTCCTCCTCGGCGCTGCGCCCGGCCGTCGCCCCCTCCAGCCCGCCGAGGCGGCGGAAGAGGTAGAGGTTCTCGAGGTCTTCGATGTCGGTCTCGTCGGGGCGGCGCTTCTTGGCCCGGTAGGAGTTGATGAAGGTGTTGGTGAGGATCCGGTACAGCCACGCCTTGAGGTTGGTGCCCTCCTGGAAGCTGTCGAAGGCGCGGTACGCCTTGAGGTAGGTCTCCTGGACCAGGTCCTCGGCGTCTGACGGGTTCCGCGTCATCCGGAGGGCGGCGTTGTAGAGGGAGCTCATGTGCTCCATCGCCAGCCCTTCGAACTTGGACTTGTCCGCCATCGCGCCAAGCTACTCGCTGGTCGCGGTCGAGCCCTTCAGCCGTTCGCGGCCCGTCGGCCGCTTCGGTTTGGCGAACGCAGCCACGCCCACTCCGCCGAAGAACCCGCCGATCACCCCCGTGGCGAGAACCAACGTGGACACGCCCCCGCCCGGCCCGCCGCCGCCCACCGCCACGGCCCGCTTGGCGCCCGCGGCCGCGCTGGCCGGCGACGCGGCCGGGTCCTCGGTGTTCTGGCCGACGACGACGATCACCCCCCGCATCTTGGCCGGGTGGATGGTGCAGCGGTAGCTGTAGCTCCCCGGCTTGGTCGGCGCGGTGAGCTTCCCGGTCGCACCGGGCTGGACCGTCCCGGTGTCGACCTGGACGTCGTCGAACGTGGCCGTGTGCGGCGCCTGGCCCGTGTTCTTGAACACCACCTCGCCGCCCGGCGCCACCGACACCTGGGCGTCCTTGAACGAGAAGTCGGCCATATCGACGTTGGCGGTCTTGGGTGCGTTCGACGCCGGCGTCGGGGCCGGGCCTGCGCGGGTCTCGCCCTCTACGGTGATCGTCCCCTTCATCACCGCCGGATGGATCTCACAATGGAAGTTGTACCGCCCCGGTTTGGCGATGCTGAAGGTCGCGCTCGTGCCCGCGAACCGCCCCCCTTCGGCGCCGGGCGGGACGACGCCGGTGTCGAACGAGCCGTCGTCGGCGGTCAGGGTGTGCGGCTTGCCGCCCACGTTGGCGAAGATGACCGTGGCCCCGGCCGCCACCGTCAGCACGGGGGGTTCGAAGCGCAGCGACTCGCCCTCGAGGGCGGGGTCGACCGCCTCCACCCGCACCGTCGTGTGGCCCTGGTTGCCGCCGTCGACGGAGATGATCCCGTTCATCTTGCTGGGGTTGATGCGGCAGAAGAAGTGGTACGTGCCTGGGGCCGTGAACGTCACCGTCGCCGTCTGGCCGGGCAGGATCGGGTCGGTGTCGAACGTGCCGCCCCGGTCGGTGACGGTATGGGGACGGTCGCTCGTGTTCTTCCACGTGACCGTCGTGCCCACTGTCGCCGTCAGCAGGCCGGGCTGGTACTCGAAGTTCACGATGTCGATGGAGGCGCCGGCCTGGGCGGCGGCCGCCGCGGCGGGCGGGACGGCCGCGATCGCCAGCGGCCCCCCGGTGGCCAAGATGGCCGCTGCCGCCAACCGCGTCAGGCGGCTCCGCGGCGGGGTTTTAGGTCGGCGCGAGAAGGGCCGACCGTGGCCTGCGTGGCCCGAACGCCGTGACAGCCTCATCGGGCCGCCACGTAGTCGGCGACGCTCGTGGCCCAGATGGCGCCGAACGTCAGGAAGAGCAACGAGCCGAGCAACGGCAGCAACTTGTCCCCCTTGCGCACCACGCGGAGCACCGCGAACTTGGCCGTCAGGACCACGAAGACGAGGATGCCGAACAGGGAGTGGAGCAGCACCCGGGTGGGCGAAGTGGGGCCGGCCGGGCCCACGACGCACGAGAACCCCACCAGCACGCCCAGCAGCACCGCCAGCCGCCCGCTGTAGCGGTGCAGGCGCGCCGCCGCGCCGCCGCTGATGGGCGGGAAGGCGGACACGCCGTAGAACCGGGCCGCCAGCGCCGCCTGCACGCCAGCCAACCCGAACACCACGGTGGCCAGCACCACCTTCCAGAGCAGGAGGTTGTTGCCGGTGATGTCGTTCATGAAGCGGACGATGTCCACGGGCGACGCTTCTCCTAACCCGTCAGGATGATCTTGCCGCGCATGCTGGGATGGATGAGGCACACGTAGTCGAGGACCTCGTTGATCACGAGCTTGTAGGCCTTCCGCGGGGGCAGGCTCCCCGAGTCGACCGGCCCGCCGTTGACGCCGTTGACGGTGTGGACGGTCACGTCGTCGTTGACGAACACCACTTCGGTGCCTTTGCGCACGGCCAGCTCGGCGGGGCGGAACGAGATCGCCACCATGCTGACCTTCACGGTGGCGGCGCCGGACGACGACGAGGACGAGGACGAGCTGCGCGCCTGCTGCGCCTTCACCATTTGTACCGGCGCGCCGACGGCCAGGGCCGCGAACACGAGCACAGCGACGGACCACACCGCGCGCTGCATGTCCAGGCTCCTCCCCTCGCCTTCCAGCCGCCATTGTAGGGCGGGTTCGCCGCCGGGACGCCGCGGGTAGGCCTTAGGTATGGGTAAAAAGGACAGGCAGAAGAACGTCACCGGCTTCATGGATCACGACGTGCATCGGGCCGGGCCGAACGAGGGCTACCGCGCCCCCCGCGTCGAGGAGACGGGTGTCGCGCAAAGCTCGATCTTCGACGGCGCCGGCAACGAGGTGGTCGTCGTGACCACCACCGACGCCGACGGCAGGAACAAGCAGGGCACCGGCGCCACCGCCGAGGAGGCGATGGAGAACGCCAAGAGCACCAAGGAGCCCATCGGTGAGGGCTTCGGCACCGCTGGCGGGCGCCAGTGAGGGAGCCGGAGGCGAGCGAACCGGTGACCCAGCAGCCCCCTCTACGGGGCGGTCGCCGAAGGCGGCGGCCCCATGAGCGCGACCGAACACCCGCCGCATCGTGGTAAGTCCACGGAACGCCGCCGATGCGGGGCCGGTTGGGCCTGAGTAGCGTTCCCAGCATGGCCGATGAAGAGCTGAACAGCGCCATCGCCGATCTCGACGACAGCTACCTCAAGGTGTTGCTCACGCTCGCGATCCGGCGTTCCCAGAACGAGGAGCCCCGCCGGGCCGGCTTCTGGCACGCCTTGGCGGTCGATCTCGCCGAGGAGCAGGAAAAGCGCCGCCGCGGCGCCCAGCTGCGCCCTTCCGGGGAAGCGACCGCCATCGCCGTGGACGAGGGTCCCGAGCTGCAGGCCGTGCTCGACGAGCTACGCGTCGAGATGGCCACCCTCCAGTCCGAGATCCGCGAGTCGATGGGCGACCTGAGCGTCATCGACCCCGAGGACACGCCTTAGCGACCCGGCTCAAGCTTTCGCGGGCGGGCGCCGATGACCCCGGCGATCGACTGTGACCGCCGGATTGCCCTTCGACCCGCTGCTCGCAGCCGCCCAGGCGGGCGCCGGCTGGGCTCGCGCCCGGCTCTACGAATGGCTGGCCCCCGCCGTCACGGGGTACGCCCGGGCCCAAGGCGTCGCCGATCCGGGCGACCTTGCCAGCGATGTCTTCGTCGCCGTCCTGGCCGGATTGCCCAATTTCGCCGGCGATGAGCGGAGCTTCCGGAGCTGGGTCTTCACCATCGCCTACCGCCGCGTCGCCGACCAGCGGCGCGCCCATTTCAAGGCCCCGCCGGCGCTCGTCGCGCCCGCGGCCTGGGCCCCGTCCGCCGAGGACGTCGCGTTGGCCCACCTCGGCCAGGACCGGGTCGAGCAGCTCCTGGCCACGCTGACGCCCGACCAGCGCCACGTCCTCGCCCTGCGGGTGATCGCCGACCTCAGCTTGGAACAAGTCGCCGAGATCGTCGGGAAGCCGCTCGGCGCCGTGAAGGCCCTCCAGCACCGGGCCCTGGCGACACTTCGCCGGAGCCTTTCCGGCGAGCCCATCTCCAGGTGAGCCCGTATCCAGATGAGGCCGTCCTCCGATAGCGGGGGCGCCATGCGTGATGAGCAGAGCTTCGACGACCCCCTCCTGACCGATGTGCTCACCGAGCTGCGGTCGTGGGGGACGCAGCCCGCGGCCCCGCCCTCGGCGGCGCTGGTCGCGCTGTTCGACGCCGCCCCACCGCCCGCCCCGAGGAGAAAAAGGAACATGTTCACGACCAAGCTCGCCGGACTCGGCCTGGCCGCCAAAGTGGCCCTCGGCGTCGGCGCGGTCGCCGCCGCGGCAACCACCGCCGGCGTCACCAGCGCCGTGCTGCCCACGTCCGCCCAATCGCCCACAACCTCGTCCACCGTGACGGCCGGCGCGCATGCGGGCGCGGCCGCCGAGGTGGACGTCACGCTGCCCGGCTCGACCACCAGCACGACCATCGGGTCCACCACCACGGTCGCGGGCGCCACCACGACCACCACGGTGACGATCCCGGGTGGCGACGACCACGGAAGCGGCGCGGCGGCCACAACCCACCCGGACAACCACGGCGGCTGCGTTTCCGAGGCGGCCCACAGCGACGACAACTCGGGGCGGGACCACGGCCAGGCCGTCTCGGCCATCGCCCGGTCCGACTGCGCCAAGCAGGGCGCGACCACGCCGTCCTCGACGACGACGCCGACGACCGTCGCCGGGGCGTCGGCCAGCCGGGGTCAGGGAAACGGCAAGAAGTAGGTCGAACGACCTACAGCTTTGCCTCCGCCGTGCCGAGGTAGGCCTGTGGAGGTGATGCCCGTGCATCAGAAGGACCGCACCGATTGGCTGGCCGCCCTGATCATGGTTGTCGTGTTCGCGGCGCTTTTGGTCGCCCTGCTGGGACTGGGACTCGGCGTGCCCATTCCTTTCATCGACAAGTGAGCGCCCGGACTGAGTAGGTATTCGGGCGCGCTCCACGGTTACGGCGGACAACCGGGAGCGCGTACCGAGGGCGATGCCCGTTCGATACCACTTGAAGCGTAACGCCGCCGTCAAGGCCCGCCAGGAGCAGCCAGGGACGCGCCCAGGAGACCGCCGGCCGCGATCGGCTGCGACGGCTCGACCTCACCGGCCCTGCCCACGCCGGCGGTCGGTGGACGGGCGCCCACCGGCCTGGGCGGCGACGCCCCGTAGGTCGCCGTCCTCGTCGAACCACGGGGTGGCGGGTGCGAACCCGCAGGCCGCCAGGGCGGGCCGCAGGGCCTCGTCCTGTTTGCCCCCCAACTCGGCGAGCAGCCAGCCCCCGGGCCGCAGCAGCCGGCCTGCGGCGCCCACGGCCAGGCGCACGACGTCGAGCCCGTCGCGGCCGCCGTCCAGGGCGCGCCGGGGCTCGTAGCGCTGGACATCGGCGGGCAGGAGGCGCAGGTCGCCGGTGGGCACGTAGGGCGCCACCGCGGTGACCACGTCGAAGGAGTGCGCGGGCAGTGGCGGGGCGCCCACGTCGCCGACCACGGCGCGCACGCCGTTGCGCCGGGCGCAGGCAGCGGCCCGCACGTCGATGTCGACGCCGACCACCACGGCGCCGGGCAAGGCGGCGGCGATGGCGCCGGCGCCGGTGCACAGGTCGGCGGCCCAGCCGCCGCGCGGAAGCATGGCGGCGGCCCGGTTCGCC
>JAHFUQ010000024.1 GCA_023265045.1 Acidimicrobiia bacterium | reverse complement strand
GCCTCGGTAGCGCCGTAGGACAGGCGGATGTCGGCCTCGACGCCCAGCTTCTCGAAGTATCGCCGCGTGAGCTCGGGGTATTCGGTCGACACCCGCACGCCGTTGGGCAGCTGGCCGGCCTCCCGCACGGGCGAGTCTTCCGCCACGGCCAGCACGATGTGCACGGGCCGGGCCGTGGCCTTGGAGTAGTGCAGCTCGCCGAGGGACACGACCTCGACGCCCATCTCCTCGATCCAGTCCCGCCCGGTGATGCCCATGTCGAACAGGCCCTCGGCCACGTAGTTGGGGATCTCCTGGGGGCGCAGGATGCGGACGTCGGCGATACGGGGGTCGTCGATCGACGCCCGGTAGTCGACCGAGGACGACCGCTGCACGAACAGGTCGGCCGCCTCGAACAGCTCCAGCGTGGCCCTCTCCAGCGACCCCTTGGGCAGGACGAGGCTCAGCATCGGCTCAGCATTTTCGCAGCAGCTCCACCATCTCCACGGCCGCCTCGGCGGCCTCGGCGCCCTTGTTCCCGTGCTTGCCGCCCGCCCGCGCCTGCGCGTCCTCGACCGTATCGGTGGTCAGCACGCCGAAGATCACGGGGACGCCGGTGTCGAGCTGGGCGCGCTGGAGGCCCGCCGCGCACTGCGTGGCGACGTGGGTGTAGTGGTCGGTCTCGCCCCGGATGACCGCGCCGACGCACACGACGGCGTCGACCTCGCCCGAGGACGCCAGCCGGTGCGCCGCCAGGGGGAGCTCGAAGGCGCCCGGCACCCACAGCAGCGACACCTCCGCGCCCAGCTCGACGAGCGCCGCGTGCGCCCCTTCGGCGAGCCGTTCCGTGACGTCGGGGTTGAACCGGGCGGCGACGACGGCGACGCGCATCCCCCGCCCCGCTCCCGGCTCGAGCCGGGCCGCCCGGGGGCCGGCGCCGGTGGTCATTCGAGGCCCTCCAGCAGGTGCCCGAGCCGCTGCTGCTTGGTGCGCAGGTAGCGGATGTTCTCGGCGTTGGGGACGGTCTGGAGCGGCACCCGCTCGACGATCTCCAGGCCGTACCCGTCGAGCCCGGCCCGCTTGGACGGGTTGTTCGTGAGCAGCCGCATGGTGGTGATGCCGAGGTCGACGAGGATCTGGGCGCCGGTGCCGTACTTGCGGCTGTCGACCGGCTGCCCCAGTTGGAGGTTGGCGTCCACGGTGTCGTGGCCCTGGTCCTGCAGTGTGTACGCCTGCAGCTTGTGGGCCAGGCCGATGCCGCGCCCTTCGTGGCCCCGCAGGTAGAGCACGACGCCCAGGCCCTCGGCGGCGATGCGCTCGAAGGCGCCCCGCAACTGCAGCCCGCAGTCGCAGCGCAGCGACCCCAGCGCGTCGCCCGTCAGGCACTCGGAGTGCACCCGCACCAAGACGTTCTTCTCGCCCTGCACCGCGCCGCGCACCAGCGCCACGTGCTGCTCGCCGTCGAGCAGCGACTCGTAGACGTAGGCGGTGAAGTCGCCCCACTCGGTGGGCACGCGTGCGTCGGCGACCCGGCGCACCAGCACCTCGCGCTGGCGGCGGTAGCGGATCAGCTCGGCGATGCTCGTCAGCAGCAGCCCGTGCTCCTGGGCGAAGACCTCCAGCTCGGGAAGGCGGGCCATGCCCGTCTTGTCCTCGTTGACGACCTCGCACAGCACTCCCGCCGGGTACAGCCCGGCCAAGCGGGCCAGGTCGACGGTCGCCTCGGTGTGCCCGGCCCGGTTCAGCACCCCGCCCTCGCGGTAGCGCAGCGGGTACATGTGGCCGGGGCGCGCCAAGTCGGTGGGCTGGGTCGCGGGGTCGACGAGGGCGGCGATGGTGGCGGCCCGGTCAGCCGCGGAGATGCCGGTGGTCGTGCCCCGCCGGGCGTCGACCGACACCGTGAACGCGGTGCGCCGGGGGTCCGTGTTGTCGGCCACCATGGGCGGCAGATCGAGCTGGTCGAGGCGCTCCCCCATCATCGGCATGCAGATCACGCCCGACGTGTGGCTCAGGAAGAACGCGATCTTCTCGGGCGTGGCGAACTCGGCCGCCATGATGAGGTCGCCCTCGTTCTCCCGCTGGGCGTCGTCCACGACGACGACGATCTCGCCGCGCCCGATGGCCGCGATCGTCTCTTCGATGCTGGCGAAACCCATGGTGGCCCTAGTCTCTCAGGAGTCGTTCGACATACTTGGCGATTATGTCGAACTCGAGGTTGACCCGGTCCCCGGGCCGGCGGCGGCCGAGGGTGGTGACCTCGGCGGTGTGGGGGATGACGGCGACGCTGAACCCGTCCTCGACGGCGTCGACCACGGTCAGGCTCACGCCGTCGACCGTCACCGAGCCCTTGGGCACGAGGTAGCGCCGCCACCGGGGCTCGACGCGCACCCGGAGCAGGGGCGCGGGCGTGACGACCTCACCGACCGCGTCGACGTGCCCCTGCACCAGGTGGCCAGCCAGCCGGTCGGCCAGGCGCACCGGCCGCTCGAAGTTGACGTAATCACCCGCGGCCAGATCGCCCAGGTTGGTGCGCGCCAGCGTCTCGGCGATCACATCGGCCTCCCAACGGCCGGCCTCCACGGCCACCACCGTCAGGCACGCCCCGTTCACCGCGATCGACCCCCCCACCTCGGCGTCCTCGATCACGAGCGCCGCCGCGAACCGGAACCGGCCCCCGTCCCGTCCCAGAAAGGTCCCCAGCTCCTCGACGATCCCGGTGAACACCCCTACCTCGCCACTCTTCCGCGCCATTGGGGCATGGGGACGCCTACCGCGCGGAGAGCTCGACCCGGAGGTCGCCGCCCAACCGCTCCACCGACACGATCCGGCCCCGCCACACGTCGTCCATGGTCGGCGCGCCCGGCCCGGCCAGCACCGGCCGGCCGTCGTCGCCGCCCAGCAGGGCCGGCGCCAGGTAGACGACGTAGCGGTCGACCAGGCCCGCCCGGTGGAACTCGCCGGCCACCGTCGGGCCGCCTTCGATCAGCGCCTGCACCACGCCCATCGCGCCCAGCTGGTCGAGGATCGCCCCCGGTTCTCCCGCCACCTCCAGCGCGGGGCGCACGCGGGCGAGCGGCGGCGCTTCGCCGACGACGACCCTTAGCGGCTGGCGGGTGGCCGGGACCGACCGGACGGTCAGCTCGGGGTCGTCGGCCCGCACCGTGCCGGCGCCCACGACGACCGCGTCCGACTCGGCCCGTAGCCGGTGGGCGTCGCGCCGGGCCTCCTCCCCGGTGATCCAGCGCGATGAGCCGTCCGGCGCGGCCGTGCGGCCGTCCAACGTGGCCGCGAGCTTGAGGACCACCCAGGGCCGGCCCGTCGTGCGGTGCTTGATGTAGGGCGCCAGTTGGGCGCGCACCTCGTCGGCGCCCTCGCCGACCTCGACTTCGATCCCCGCCTCCCGCAGCGCCGCGAACCCCCGGCCCCGAACCTTCGGGTCGGGGTCCTCGATCGCCGCCACCACCCGGCGCACCCCGGCCGCGACGATGGCCTCCGTACACGGCCCCGTGCGCCCGGTGTGCGAGCAGGGTTCCAAAGTCGTGAACAGCGTTGCGCCCCGAGCCGCCTCCCCTGCAGCCGCCAGCGCCACGACCTCGGCGTGCGGGCCCCCGGGCGGCTGCGTCGCCCCCTCGAACCCGCCCGGCTCGATCACGCACCCCACCCAGGGGTTGGGCGACGTCGATCCCCGCACCGACGCCGCCAGCTCGATGGCCCGCGCCATCAAGAGGGGTGCTCGGTGGGCTCTTCCGCCAACAGCGCCAGGGCGTGGGGCAGGACGTCGAGCACCGCGTCCAGGCACTCGACCGCGCCCGCCGTCGACCCGGGCGTGTTCACCACGATGCACGTGCCGAGCGTCCCCGCCACGCCCCGCGACAGCCGCCCCTTCTCCGGGTTGGCGCCGCGCATCGCCTCCGCCAGTCCCGGCGCATCCCGTTCGAGCACCGATCTGGTGCCCTCGGGCGTGCGGTCACGCGGCGAGAACCCCGTGCCCCCCGTGGTGACGATCAGCCCGCTCCAACCCCAGGCCAGCTCCTTGAGCGCGTCCGCCACCGATCGGTCGCCGTCCGCCACCGCCCACCGGTCAGTGACCTCCCAACCCGCGGCCCGGAGCCGGTCGGCCAGCGCGGCGCCGGACTTGTCCTGCCGCGTGCCGGCGATCACCCCGTCCGACACCGTCAGCACCTTGGCCCGCAGGCGCGGCGCACTCAGGTGCACCGCTCCCCCGGCTTGAGCCGCGCCCCGTTGGCCCAGTCCGCCACCGCCTGTTGCGCCTTGCCCTCGGGCTGCACGACCAGCAGCCGCAGCCCGCCCTCGCCGGTGCCCACCGTCAGCGTCCGGGCGTGGATCTCGCCCGGCGCCAGCCCGCCTTCGCCCAGCACCGGTATCGCCCGCAGCACCTTCAGCCGCTTGCCCCGGAACGTCGTCCACGCCTGGCCCAGGCGAACGACGCGCGACAGGTACGCACCCGGACGGGACCAGTCCAGCCGGTGCTCGTCCGGCGCCACCTTGGACGCATAGGTGGCCTCGCCCTCCTGCGGCGCCGGGTCCGCCGGCAAACCCTCCCGCAGCAGCCCGACGAGCATCTCGACGCCGATCGTGACGAGCTGGGATCTCACCTCGTCGAGCGTCACGTCGTCGTCGATGGCCACCTCGGCGCACTGGTACACGGGCCCCGTGTCCAGCCCTTCCTCCAGCCCCATGATGCAGACGCCCGTCTGCGGGTCACCCGCGAGGATCGCCCGCTCGACTGGCGCCGCGCCCCGCCACCGCGGCAGCAGCGAGAAGTGGACGTTCACCATCGGCAGCTCGGCCAGCACGTGAGGCCGGATCAGCTTCCCGAACGCCACCACCACCCCGAGCTCGGCGCCCAGCCCCAGCACGTCGTCGACCCGATCCGTCACCGGCAGGCCCAGCTCCAACGCCGCCGCCTTGACCGGGCTCGGCACGAGCGCGCTGCCGCGCCCCCGCTTCCGGTCGGGCTGCGACACCACCATGGCGATCTCGTGCCCGTCCTCCACCAGCGCCCGCAGGGGCGCGACCGCGACGTCGGGCGTGCCGAGGAAGGCGAGCTTCAGGCCCGTCCCGCCCGGCCCTGGTGGAGCGAGAGCCCGATGTCGCGGTTGCGCAGCGTGCGCAACGCCTGGCGCCGTTGGCCCTTGTCCAGCCGCTCGATCAGCAGCATCCCGTCCAGGTGATCGGTCTCGTGCTGGAACACCCGCGCCAGCAGCTCGTCGGCCTCGATGTCCAGCTCGCGGCCGTCGAGGTCCCAGCCGGTGAGGCGCACGCGCGCCGAGCGGATGATGGGCCACGACAGGCCCGGCACCGACAGGCACCCCTCCTCGTAGTCCCACTCCCCCGACCGCTCGACGATGCGGGGGTTGACGACGGTGAAGCCGCCCTTGCCGTCGTTGATGTCGTACACAAACATCCGCTTCTGCACGCCGATCTGCGGCGACGCCAGCCCCACCCCGGGCGCCTCGTACATGGTCTCGAGCATGTCCTCGGCCAGGCGGCGGAGGGCGGCGTCGATGTTGGTGACGTCCTCGGCCGGCGTGCGCAACACGGGGTCGCCGTACACGCGGATGTCATACGGGGCCATACGCCGCCGAGGTTAGTCGGGCATGCCCATTTCGTGACGCACTCCGGCAGGGACGCGCGTGACCTGTGAACCCCGGCAAGTGCCGTCCCCGAGGTGGTCGTTCGACCGGTGCGGGACGACGTCAACGTCGGCCATCGGCTCCGAGAAGATCACCTTCGAGTACGCCAGGTCCGAGCACCGAGCGACGGGGCCGCCGTAGTACTCGGTCCACATGATCGACCAGGGGCCGAGGCGCCCCCACGCCGCCGGCGCCCGGATGCGGCCGAACTCCTCGCCGTCGACCGACCCCGCCCACGTGAGGACCTCGTCGTCCTCGTCGACCACCTCGATGCGCAAGCGGTAGGGCTGGCCCGCCTCCCAGTAGAAGGGGATGCGGACGCTCCACCCCACCCCCTCGCCGCCGAACCGCACCACCCCCGGACCCTCCGCGCCGAGGGTGTCCCAGAACGAGAAGATCGCCATCTTGCCCAGGCTGCCGTCGGCCCGGTTGCCCTTGGTCTGCAGGCCGATGTAGCCGCCCTCACCGGCCTCGGTGCGGAACTGGTGGGCCCAGAAGTAGGTCGACTCCGGGCCCGGGTCGACCTCGGGCGTGAGGACGTGCTCGACGGCGCTGAACCCCTTGGCCGGCCACCACCAGTCGGTGTACGTGCCGCGAGGTTGAAACCGGCGGGCGCGGAACATCGACCCGAACCTAGTCACGCCCGCAGCGGGTCGACCTCGACCCGCACCCGGGCGCTGGGGCGCACGACGGCGGCGAGGGCGTCGCACAGCGTGGCGTGGTCGGGGGCCCGCACCAGCCAGCGGTCGCCAGCCGGCCCCATCAGGTCGACGTCGCGCAACTGCTCGACAAACGCCGACGCGCCCGGGCCGGAGACCCGCGCCAGGGCGGTCTCGGGCGGGAGGCGCAGCGCCGCCCGCCTCGCCTCCTCGACCACCGCCAACCGGGACGGGTCGGCGTGCAGGGCCGCCTCCAGGACCTCGTGGCCCGGGACCCGGGTCTGCACCAGTACCCGGCCGTCCCGCCCCCCGACGACCCGCCCGGCACGCGCCAGCAGCGCGAGCGCCTCCTCGCCGGCTCGGTACCTGGGGGCGAGCAGCTCCTGGTCGAAGTCCAAGAACGCCACCACCCGCGCCCGGGCGGCGCGGTGCAACACCGCCGAGGTGCCGACCAGCACCGGCGCTGTCGGCAAGGCGCCCACCGCCGTCTCCGCCGTCACCTCGGCGACGGCCTGCCCGGCCAGCAGCTCCAGCTCCTCCCGCACGCGGGCCACCCCGATGCGCAAGGCCTTGAACTTCCCCGCGCCGCACCAGCGGCACACCGGCGGCTGCTCGCCCCCGCAGCGCCGGCACTTCATCCTTGCGACACTGGCGCCGTTACCAGCGCGGTCGCCCCCGCTCTCCAGCGGGCCGTCGCAGCGCTCGCAGCGCGCCAGCTCCCGGCACGCCACGCACGCGATCAGCACCGCCCGGCCCTTGCGGTTGAGCACGCACACGACCCGCTCGTCGGGCGTTGCCTCCCGCAGCAGCGCCACCAGCCGTTCCGAGTACAGCCCGAGACCGGGGGCCTCCTCCCGCCGGTCGACCACCTCCAGCGCCGGCCAGCCGGCCCGTTCGTCCGCACGTGACGCCAACCGCAGCGCCGCCCCGGCCAGGGCCAACGCCTCGAGCGACGGGCACGGCGAGGCCAGCACGCAGCGCGCCCCCGCCCGGCGCGCCCGCTCGATGACCACGTCGCGCGCGTTCCACGTGGGCGCCCGCTCCTCCTGGTACACCTCGTCGTGCTCGTCGATCACGACCACGGCAGCCAGCGCCGCGACCGGCGCCCACGCCGACGCCCGGGCCCCGACCACCACGCACCCGCCAGCCGCCGCCCGCGCCCACTCCCGGGGCATGAGCGCGACCTGATGGCCGGCGCGCCGCAGCCGGGACGCCACCATCGACGCCTCCCCCAGCGACGGCGCCAACACCAGCGCGTCCCCCTCCTGCGCCGCATCGAGCGCTAGGCCGAACGGGTCGCCCGCGGGCGGGACCCGCACCACTTCGAGCGCGAAGCCGCTGCCCGCACCGCGCCCCTCCGCGCCCCGCCCACGGGCACCCCGCACCGCCACCGGCGGCGACGCCGAGCGCAGGAACCGGGTGACCGGGCCCGCCCACCGCCACGCCGCCCACTCGGCCAGCGCCATCACGTCGGCCGGAGGCCCGTCGCTCGACACCTTGGCGATGGGCAGCAGCCGCCGTTCGGTCGCCGCGTGATCGGACAGCCCGAGCACCCACCCTCGGACCCGCCGCCCCTGCAACGGCACGCGCACCACCGAGCCGACCCGCACCGCGGACCGCAGGTGGTCGGGAACCAGGTAGTCGAACGGCCGCGACGCCAGCGCGGCGACGTCGGGCAGGACCCGCGCGACCGCCCCTACGTCAGGTTCAGCGCCCGCTTCACGTCGTCCAGGCGGCTGAGGTGCTCCCAGGAGAACTCCTTGTCCGAGCGCCCGAAGTGCCCGTAGGCAGCCGTCCGGCGGTAGATGGGCCTGCGCAGGTCGAGGTCGCGGATGATGGCCGCGGGGCGGAGGTCGAACACCTGGCGCACCATGTCCTCGATCTGGCGGGGGTCGATCTCGGACGTGCCGAAGGTCTCCACCATGATCGAGACGGGCTGCGCCACGCCGATGGCATAGGCGACCTGGATCTCGCACTTGCGCGCCGCGCCGGCGGCGACGATGTGCTTGGCCACCCACCGCGCCGCGTAGGCGGCCGACCGGTCGACCTTGCTCGGGTCCTTGCCCGAGAAGGCGCCGCCGCCGTGGCGCGCCGCGCCGCCGTAGGTGTCGACGATGATCTTGCGGCCGGTCAGGCCGGTGTCGGCGTGGGGGCCGCCCAGCTCGAAGCTCCCCGTCGGGTTGGCGAGGAGCTGGTACTTGTCCTCGGCGAACTGGTCGGGCAGCAGCGGGTGGATGACGTGCTCGCGCAGGTCGGGCTTGAGCAGGGTCTCGAAGTCGATCCCGGGCTTGTGCTGGCTCGAGATGAGGACGGTCTTGAGCCGCACGGGCCGCCCGTTCTCGTACTCGAAGGTGACCTGGGTCTTGCCGTCGGGACGGAGGTAGGGCAGAACGTCGGCCTTGCGCACCTCGGCCAGGCGCTGAGCCAGCCGGTGGGCGAGCCAGATCGGCAACGGCATGAGGTCGTCGGTCTCGTCGCAGGCGTAGCCGAACATCATCCCCTGGTCGCCTGCGCCCTGGGCGTTGATGATGTCTTCGCCGCTTTTGCCCGAGCGGATCTCGTAGGCCGAGTCGACGCCCTGGGCGATGTTGGGCGACTGCTCGTCGATGGCGGTGACGACGCCGCACGTGTTGCCGTCGAACCCGTAGGACTCGCGGTCGTAGCCCACGCCGCAGACCGTCTCGCGCACGATCTTGGGGATGTCGACGTACGCCTTGGTGGTGATCTCGCCCGCGACCACGACCAGGCCGGTGGTGAGCAGCGTCTCGCACGCCACCCGCCCCATCGGGTCCTCGGCGAGGATGGCGTCGAGGATCGCGTCCGAAACCTGGTCGGCCATCTTGTCGGGGTGGCCCTCGGTGACGGACTCGGAGGTGAACGTGTAGTTGCTCATGGGCCAAAAACCTTACTCAGCCTCGAAGCCGTGCTCGGAGAGCCGCAACGCCGCCGCGTTTTCGGCCACGATCTTGACGATCGTCTCCGGGAACCCGTCGCCGTTGGCTCGATCACCAACGTCGTCTGGCCCACCGCATCCTCTAACGCCAGAGGCTCGGGGGCGGTGTCCACCGTCGGCGCCTGGAGGAGCGCGACCAGCGGGCCTACGGCACCGATCATGTCAGCTGGCTCTGGCTGATATCCCGGTCGCTTCGACAGGCGAACAACCTCCGACCACGAGGTCACCAACGCGTCGAGGTCGGGGCTCGGGTCAGGCTCGTGGCCGCCGGCCAGTTAGCAGCCGAGCGATCTCGTCGAACACGGCGGCGGCCACGTCGCGCTTGCTGGCCATCGGGACCTCGCGCTGGAACCCGTCGTTACCCACGATCACCGCCGCGTTGGTGTCGTGGTCGAACCCGGCGCCGGGCGCCGAGACGTCGTTGGCGACGATCAGGTCGGCGCCCTTCGCCGCCAACTTGGCTTCGCCCCGGCCCACGAGATCGCCCGTCTCCGCTGCGAACCCGACCAGCACCTGGCCGGGGCGCCGGCGCTGGCCGAGGGCCGCGAGGATGTCGGTGGTCGGCTCAAGGACGATGTCGGGCACGCCGTCGGCCTTGGACAACTTCTGTTCGGCCGCCACCTTGGGACGGAAGTCGGCGACCGCGGCCGCCATCACGATGACGTCCTGGCGATCGGCACGGGTCAGCACCGCCTCTTCCATCTCCGCGGCCGTCTCGACGCGCACGACGTCCACCGAGAACGACGCCGTCAGCGCAGAGGCCGTCACCAGCGTCACCAGCGCACCCCGTTTCACCGCCTCCTCCGCCAAGGCGTGCCCCTGTTTGCCCGAGGACCGGTTGCCGATGAAACGCACAGGGTCGAGGGGCTCACGCGTCCCCCCCGCCGTCACGAGCACCTTCCGGCCCGCCAAATCCTTCGGCGCCAGCAGCGCCTCGACCGCGGCCACGACGGCCGCCGGTTCGGGCAGCCGCCCCGCGCCCCGGTCCCCGCCCGCCAACCGCCCCACCTCGGGGTCGAGCACCGCGACCCCCCGGGCCCGCAACAACGCCACGTTGTCCTGCACGGCCGCGTGCTCCCACATCTCGGTGTGCATGGCCGGGCACACCAGCACCGGGGCACGGGTCGCCAGCAGGGTGGCCGTCAGGAGGTCGTCGGAGATGCCCGCCGCGTACGCGCCCAGCAGCCGGGCAGTCGCCGGCGCCACCACGACCGCGTCGGCGGAGCGCCCCAGCCGGGTGTGGGGGATCGGGTCGGCTTCCGCCCACAAGGAGGTCTGCGCCTTCTCCGATGCCACCGCCGAGAACGTGACCGCGCCGACGAAGCGCAGCGCGTCATCGGTCAGCACCGGGACGACATGGGCGCCGGCGTCCACCAGGCGGCGGCACACCTCGACGGCCTTGTAGGCGGCGATGCCGCCGCACACCCCCAGCACGACGCGCCGGCCGGCGAGGCGGCCCACGCTCATGCCATGCCCTAGGAGGCGGTCGTCTCTCGGAGCGCGGCTTCCGCCTCCGCCGAGCGCGTCAGGGTGATCTTGTCCGCCGCGATCTCCTCCAGCGCGATCGACAGCGGCTTGCGCGACACCGACGCCACCTGGGGCGGCACGATGGCGCCCAGGCCCTCGCCGAGCTGGCTGAAGTAGGAGTTGATCTGCCGGCCCCGCTTGGCGGCCAGGCTGACCAGGCTGAACTTGGAGTCGACCTTCGAGAGCAGGTCCTCGATGGGCGGGTAGATCATCGTGCTCTTCGCGGGCATTCAGGCCTCTCGGGTTGTGCGGTGTGACTCCACGATACCAACCACCTCGTCGATCGCCCGACCAAGGTCGTCGTTGACGACGACGTGGTCGGCCAGCGCCCGTCCCACGCGCTCCTCCTCGGCGGCCCGGGCCAACCTCACGGCGATGGTCTCCGGGCGGTCGCCCCGGCCCCGCAACCGCTGTTCCTGGGCCGCGGGCGTCGGCGGCAGCACCAGGACCAACACGGCCCCTGGGTCGAGCCGCTTGACGTCGGCGGCGCCGTACACGTCGATCTCCAGCAACACGTCGTGGCCCGCGGGAGGCTCAGGGACGGGCGTGCCGTACAGGTTCTCGAAGTGGGCGTTCCATTCGAGGAACCCCCGGCGCGCCGCGTGCGCCTCGAACGTCGGACGGTCCACGAACACGTAGGCGTCGGGCAGCTCGCCGTCGCGCCGGGCGCGCGTCGTCCACGACCGGCTGAGCCACAGGTTCTCCACCCGTGCAACCAAGGCGTTGGCGATGGACCCCTTGCCGGCCCCCGATGGCCCGGCGATGACGAAGACGGTCAGGGGCTGGTGGGGAACAGCTTCAGGAGCGCCTTGCGCTGCTGGTCGCCGAGACCACGCACCCGCCGAGCCTCGCTGATGTCGACTTCCTCCATGATGCGCTTGGCGCGGACCTTGCCGACACCAGGCAGCGATTCGAGGACGGCGACGACCTTCATCTTGCCGACGATGTCATCGGACTCGCCCGAGTCGAACAGTTCCTTGAGCGAGAGCGAGCCCATCTTGAGCTTGTCCTTCAGCTCAGCTCGCTGGCGGCGGGCGGCGGCGGCCTTGTCGAGAGCGGCTTGACGCTGTTCGGGCGTGAGCTGAGGAGGCAGCGGCATGGTCCGAACCATAGCGCGCCGGCCCGCTGCGTCAACTGGGGTCGGTGGGAGCGATCTCCTCGAAGAGCTCGGCAGCCGCCTTGGCCGGGTCGGGCGCGCCCGTAACGGGACGGCCGACGACCAAGAGATCGGCCCCCAGGTCGAGCGCCTGCTGCGGCGTGGCGGAGCGCGCCTGGTCGTGGCGGTCCCCTTGGGAGGGGCGGATCCCCGGCACCACCGCCAGCATCCGGGGCGCCAGTTGCTTCGCCTCCCGCACATCGGCGGCCGCACACACGATCCCGCCGCAGCCCCCTTCGACCGACGCGGAGACCCGCTTGCCCAGGATGTGCGGAGGCGCGTCCGCATCGCTGGTGAGGATCGTGACGCCGAGGGCGACGGGCGCCGGCAAACCCGCGGCGTCGGCGCCGTCGTGCAGCCCGTCGACGCCGGCGCGCAGCATGACCGCCCCGCTCTGGGCGTGCAGGGTGAGGTAGCTGGCGCCGAGCGCGCCGATCACCCGCGCCGCCCGCCGCACGGTGGTGGGGATGTCGTGCAGCTTCAGGTCGAGGAAGACCTGGAAGCCCTCGTCGACGAGCGACGCCACCGTTTCGGGCCCCGCCGCCGCGTACAGCTCGAGTCCCACCTTGGCCACGCCGAACCACGGCTTGAGCTGGCGGGCCATGCGCTGGGCCTCCACGAGGTCGTCGAAATCGAGGGCGATCGCCAGCCGGTCACGGAGTTCCATGCACGCTCCCTATCAGATCGGCGACAGACGCGACGTGATGGCGTTCACACCACTGCCGCAGTTCGGTCAGAACGGTGGCCGTGGCGCCTGGGTCGGCGAAGGTCGCGGTGCCGACTTGGACCGCGTTCGCGCCCGCCACCAGCAGCTCGGCGGCGTGCTCGCCGCGGGCGATCCCGCCCACCCCGACGATGGCGGCGCCGGGGAAAGCACGGCGGCATTCGTAGACGGCCCGCACGGCGACGGGCCGGATGGCCATACCCGACAGACCGCCACCCCCGGTGCCCAGGCGGGGCCGCCGGGTGACGGGGTCGATGGCCATGCCCATGACGGTGTTCACGAGGGTGAGGGCCTCGGCGCCCGCGTCGAGCGCCGCTCCGGCGATCTCGGTCAGGTTCGCCACGTTAGGGCTCAGCTTGGCCCACCTGGGCCGGCTGCACGCGGCCGTCGCGGCGACAACCGTCGCCGTCGCCTCCGCCGAGTGGGCGAACATCTGGTGACCACCGCCCAGATTCGGGCAGCTGAGGTTGACCTCGACGGCGACGACCTGCGCCGGGCACGCGGCCAGCATCGCCGCCGCCTTCTCGTAGGCCTCGACGGTGAGCCCCCACACGCTGGCCACGACCCGCGCCCCCGTGGCCACGAGCACGGGCAGCTCCGCCTCCAGCCACTCCTCCACGCCGGGGTTCTGCAGCCCGACCGAGTTCAGCATGCCGCCGTCGGTCTCGTGCACGCGCGGCGGCGGGTTGCCGTCCCACGGCTCGGCCGAAAGCGACTTCACGACCACCGCGCCGAGCGACGCCAGCTCGACGTACGCCCCCAGTTCGGCGCCGTGCCCCGCGGTGCCCGCCGCGGTCATCACCGGGTTTGGCAGCGCCACCGACCCGACCCGTGTGCTCAGGTCCACCACGTCGTTCCCTTCGTGGGTGCCCGGGGGCCCAGGCGACCGACACTCATACCGGCAACTGGAGCTGATCGCCCTCGTGGTACTCCTGCAGGCTGCGCACGGACAGCTCGTGGGAAGCCCAGTCCGCGATGCCGCCGGCCGCCGCCAGCGCCGCGGCCACCGTCGTCAAACAAGGGACGTTGTGGACGTTGGCGGCGGTGCGGATGTAGGCGCCGTCGGCACGGGCGCCGAGCCCGCGGGGCGTGTTCACGACCAGGTCGACCTCGCCGTTGGCGATGCGGTCGACGGCGGTGTTCGTGCCCTCCCCCACCTTGGCCACGACGTCTGCCACCGGCACGCCCTCCCGCCTCAGGAACGCGGCCGTGCCCGCCGTGGCCACCAAGGAGAAGCCCAGTTCGGCGAAGCGGCGGGCGGCGACGAGGCCGCCGTCCTTGTCACGGTCGGCGAGGGACAGGAAGACCGTCCCCCGCTCGGGCAGGCGGTCCCCCGCCGCCGCCTGGCTCTTGGCGAACGCCAAACCGAAAGTGCGGTCCACCCCCATGACCTCACCGGTCGCGCGCATCTCGGGGCCGAGCAGCGTGTCGACGTCGGGGAAACGGTTGAACGGCAGCACCGCCTCCTTCACCGAGATGTGGCCGCCGACCACGGGCGGCCGCAGCAGCCCCTCCGCCCGCAACTCGGCGAGCGTCGCCCCCACCATCACCCGCGCCGCCACCTTGGCCAGGGGCACGCCCGTGGCCTTGGCCACGAACGGCACCGTGCGGCTCGCCCGCGGGTTCGCCTCGATGACAAAGACCTGGCCCTGCTTGACCGCGTACTGCACGTTGATCAGGCCCCGCACGTCCAGGGCGGCGGCGATCTCGCGGGTGTAGCGCTCGATGACCTCGACCACCGGGCGCGGCAGCGTCGGCGGCGGGATCACGCACGCGCTGTCGCCCGAGTGCACGCCCGCCTCCTCGACGTGCTCCATGACCCCGCCGATGACGACCTCGCCGGCGGCGTCGCGCACGGCGTCCACATCCACCTCGACGGCGTCCTCCAGGAAGCGGTCGATCAGCACGGGCCGCTCCGCCGACAGGCCGCCCTCGCGTCCCAGGGAGCCGAACACCGACAGCGCGGCCATGGCGCGCTCCAGGCCGGCGTTGTCGTACACGATCTCCATGGCCCGCCCACCGAGCACGTACGACGGGCGGACCAGCGCCGGGTACCCGATGCGGTCGGTGATGGCCCGTGCCGCCTCAAAGGTGGCTGCCGTGCCACCGGCAGGCTGGGGGATCTCGAGGCGCGCGCACAGCGCGTTCCACCGCTCGCGGTCTTCGGCCGCGTCGATCGACTCGGGCGACGTCCCGAGCACGAGCCCGGCGGGCAACCGTGCCGCCAGCTTCAGCGGCGTCTGGCCGCCCAGGCTGACGATCACCCCGACCAGGTTCCCCGACCGGGCCTCGGACTCGACCACGTTCAAGACGTCCTCGTGGGTGAGGGGCTCGAAGTACAACCGGTCGCTGGTGTCGTAGTCGGTCGACACCGTTTCGGGGTTGCAGTTGACCATCACCGTGTCGAACCCGGCGCCGCGCAGGGCGAAGCTGGCGTGCACGCAGCAGTAGTCGAACTCGATGCCCTGGCCGATGCGGTTCGGTCCCGAGCCGAGGATGATCACCGTGGGCCGCGTCGACGGGCGGGTCTCGTCCTCGTCCTCGTAGGTCGAGTAGTGGTAGGGCGTGTTGGCGTCGAACTCGGCCCCGCAGGTGTCGACCGTCTTGAACGTCGGGGCCACGCCCGCGCCGAGGCGCCGCCGGCGGACCTCATCCTCGCCGACGTCCTCCTCCTCGCCCCACAGCCACGCCAGCTGGGCGTCGGAGAAGCCGAGCCGCTTGGCCCGCCGCCAGTCGGCACGCTCCATGCCGGACAAACCCACCTCGGCGAGGCGCACCCGCTCCTCGGTGATGCGGGCGATCTGGTCGAGGAACCAGGGGTCGACGCGCGTGGCGTTGTGCAGGCGCTCCACCGAGATGCCCCGCCGGAGGGCGGCCTCCAGCTGGAACGGGCGGTCGGGGCTGCCGATGGAGGCGCGCCGCACCAGCTCGTCGTCGCCGTAGCCGTCGAGCACCGCCTCGCCGGGGTCACAGTTGAGGCCCCAGCGCCCGTGCTCCAGCGAGCGCAGCCCTTTCTGGAGCGACTCGGGGAACGTGCGGCCGATCGCCATCGCCTCGCCGACCGACTGCATCCGGGCGCCCAACACGTCGGCGATGCCGGGGAACTTCTCGAACGCCCACCGCGGCACCTTGGTGACGACGTAGTCGATGGTCGGCTCGAAGCTGGCCGGCGTCATGCGGGTGATGTCGTTGGGGATCTCGTCGAGCGTGTACCCCACCGCCAGCCTCGCCGCGATCTTGGCGATCGGGAACCCGGTGGCCTTCGACGCCAGCGCGCTCGACCGCGACACCCGTGGGTTCATCTCGATCACGACCATCTCGCCCGTGGCGGGGTCGACCGCGAACTGGATGTTGGAGCCACCGGTGTCGACGCCGATGCGGCGGATGCAGGCGAACGCGGCGTTGCGCATCCGCTGGTACTCCACGTCGGTGAGGGTCTGGGCGGGCGCGACGGTGATCGAGTCGCCGGTGTGCACGCCCATCGGGTCGAGGTTCTCGATCGAGCAGACGACCACGCAGTTGTCGGCCCGGTCGCGCATGACCTCGAGCTCGTACTCCTTCCAGCCCGCGATCGACCGCTCGATGAGGATCTCCGAGATCGGGCTCGCCGCCAGGCCGGTGGCGGCCATCTCCCGCAGCTCGTCGGCGTCCGCGGCGATGCCCGCGCCGGCGCCGCCCAGGATGAACGACGGGCGCACGATCACCGGGAAGCCGATCTCGGCGCCGACCTTGAGCGCCTCGTCCAGTTCGTGGGCGAACCCCGACGGGGGCACCGAGAGGCCGATCTCGGTCATGGCCGACTTGAACCGCTCCCGGTCTTCGGCGGTGCGGATCGCCTCGGCCGACGCCCCGATCAGCTCCACGCCGTACTCGTCGAGCACGCCCCGCTCGTGCAGGGCCATGGCGAGGTTGAGCCCCGTCTGCCCGCCCAGGGTCGGCAACAACGCGTCAGGGCGCTCGCGCTCGATCACCGCCGCCAGCACGTCCACGGCCAGCGGCTCGACATAGGTGCGGTGGGCGAAGTCCGGGTCGGTCATGATCGTGGCCGGGTTGGAGTTGACCAGGACGACCCGGTACCCCTCGTCTTTGAGGACGCGGCACGCCTGCGTGCCCGAGTAGTCGAACTCGCACGCCTGGCCGATGACGATCGGCCCCGAGCCGATGAGCAGGATCGAATGGATGTCGGTGCGCTTGGGCACTAGCGGGCGCCGGCCTTCGTCATCAACTCCGCGAACTCCTCGAACAGGTAACGGGCGTCGTGCGGGCCGGGGCCCGCCTCGGGGTGGTACTGCACGCTGAAGGCGGGGATGTCGCGACAGCCCAAGCCCTCGATCACTCCGTCGTTCAGGTTCCGGTGGGTGACGTCAGCGCCGGGCACGGTGCCCTCGACCAGCGCGTAGTTGTGGTTCTGGCTAGTGATCTCGACGGCGCCGTCGGCCACCCGCTGAACGGGATGGTTGCCGCCGTGGTGCCCGAACTTGAGCTTGTAGGTCTCGCCGCCGAGGGCGGCGCCCAGCAACTGGTGGCCCAGGCAAATGCCGAACACGGGGACTTCGCCGAGGAGGCCGCGGATGGCGTCGACGGCGTAGGTCACGGCGGCCGGGTCGCCCGGGCCGTTGGACAGGAAGACGCCGTCGGGTTGGCGGGCGAGCACGTCGGCCGCGGGCGTGGACGCGGGGACGACTTCGACCGTCGCCATCTCGCCCAGCAACCGCAGGATGCTCCTCTTAATCCCGAAGTCGTAGGCGACCACCCGGAACCGCCCGTCACCGGCGTGGTACGGCTCGGCGGTGGTCACGCCGGCCACGAGGTCGACGCCCTTCGTGCTCGGCTCGGCGACCGCGGCGGCCTTCAGCACCGTCTGGTCGGCGGTGCCGAACGCGCCCGGCATGGCGCCCGCCTCCCGCACGTGACGGGTGAGCCGTCGGGTGTCGATGCCGGTGATCCCCGCGATCCCCTGGCGGCGGAGGTAGGAGTCGAGGTCCTCGGCCGAGCGCCAGTTGGACGGGCGGCGGGCCAGGTCGCGCACGACCACGCCCCGGCAGAACGGCTTCCGGCTCTCGGCGTCGACAGGGTTCACGCCGTAGTTGCCGATGTGCGGGTAGGTGAAGGTGACCACCTGGCCGGCGTAGGACGGGTCGGTCAGCACCTCCTGGTACCCGGAGAGCACGGTGTTGAACACGACCTCGCCGGCGGCCACCCCGCCGGGCAGGTCGGCCCCCATCGCCTCGCCCTCGAAGGTGGTCCCGTCCGCCAGCACGAGAAGGGCCGGCCTCATCGGGGTGGCGGTCATCGCTGGGCCTCGGCGTCGACCACCACAGCCTCACCACGGAAGATGGTGTGGCGCACCCGCCCGGTCAGCTTCCGGCCCGCGAACGGGGTGTTGCGGGAGCGGCTCGCCATCCGGTGCGCCTCCACCAGCCAGACCGCGGCCGGGTCGATGACGCAGAGGTCGGCCACCCGGCCTTCGACGACGGGACCGGCGTCGAGGCCGGCGATGCGGGCCGGCTGCCACGACAGCGCGGCCAGCGCCCGCTCGATCGGGAGGTCCACGTCCGTCAGGACGACCGCCAGCGCCGTCTCCAGCCCGAGCATCCCCGGGGGGGCCTGGTCGAAGGTCCGCTCCTTGTCCTCCTGGGCGTGGGGCGCGTGGTCGGTGGCGACGGCGTCGATCGTCCCGTCGGCGAGGCCGGTCCGCACCGCGTCCACGTCGCCCGGCGTACGTAGTGGCGGGTTGACCTTGAACAGCGGGTCGTACGACGCGACTGCCGCATCCGTCAGCGACAGGTGGTGGGGCGTCACCTCGGCCGTGACGGCGACGCCACGGTGCCCGTCCTTGGGCTCCGCCTTGGCCGCCCGCACCAGCGCCACCGACCCGGCCGTCGACAGGTGCTGGAGGTGCACCCGGCCGCCGGTGAGCCGGGCCAGGGCGATGTCGCGGGCGACCATCAGCTCCTCAGCCTCCGCGGGCACACCCGGAAGGCCCAAGCGGCTCGACCACTCGCCCTCGTGCATGTGCCCGCCCGCGGCCAGCCGCTCGTCCTCGCAGTGCTGCGCCAGCGTGACCCGCAGCGCCGACGCGTACTCGAGCGCCCGTCGCATGAGGCGCGGGTCCTGCACGCCGCGCCCGTCGTCGGTGAAGAGGCGCACACCGAGGGCGGCCATCTCGGCCAGCGGCGCCAGCTCCTCGCCCCTGCGGCCTTTGGTGATGGCGCCCGCGGGCCGCACCTCGCACATGGCGCTGACGGCGAGTTCCAGCACCTCCCGCACGACCGCGGCGCGGTCGATGGCGGGCTCAGTGTTGGGCATGGCGACCACCGTCGTGAAGCCGCCCAGGGCGGCGCCGCGCGCGCCCGTCTCGATCGTCTCGGCTTGCTCGAAGCCGGGCTGGCGCAGGTGCGTGTGCAGGTCGACGAGGCCGGGCGCCACGACACAACCGGCCGCGTCGAGCACCCGCGCCCCGTCGGGCGGTTCGATCGACGCCTCGACGGCGGCGACCCGCCCGTCGCGCACGAGCACGTCGGCCCGGCGCTCGCCGGTCGAGTCGATGACCCGGCCGCCCCGCACCAGCAGCGCCGCGCCGCGGCGCGCCACGGGCGTCGTGTCACCCATTGGGCTCGGAACCCAGCAGCATGAACAGCACCGCCATGCGCACCGCCACCCCGTTGGCCACCTGGCGGGTGACCACCGACGCCGGGAAGTCGGCCACTTCGGCCGCGATCTCGACGCCGCGGTTCATCGGTCCGGGGTGCATGATCAGGGCGTCCTCGCCCAGCAGGCGAGCCCGCTCCCGGGTCAGCCCGTACGTCGCGGTGTACTCCCGCAGCGACGGCAGCAGGGCCTCGGATTGGCGCTCCTGCTGCAGCCGCAGCACGTACACGACGTCGGCCTTGGGGAGGACGTCGTCGAGGTCATAGCTCGCCGCCACCGGCCAGCCCTCCAGGCTCGGCGGCATCAGCGTGGGCGGCGCCACCAGCGTGACCTCGGCCCCCAGCAGGGTGAAGGCGAGCACGTTCGAGCGGGCCACCCGGGAATGCTTGATGTCGCCCAGGATGGCGATGCGGAGCCCGTCGAGCGGTCCTCGCGCCTTGCGTATCGTGTAGCAGTCGAGCAGCGCCTGGGTGGGGTGCTCGTGCCAGCCGTCGCCGCCGTTGATCACCGAGGCGCCGACCCAGCTCGCCACCTGCCACGGCGCCCCCGCCGACGAGTGCCGCACCACGATGGCGTCCACGCCCATGGCGTCGATCGTCTGCACGGTGTCCCGTAGGGACTCGCCCTTGGCCGCCGACGAGCCTTTGACGGAAAAGTTCATGACATCGGCCGACAGGCGGCGCGCCGCCGTCTCGAACGACAGGCGGGTGCGCGTCGAGTCCTCGTAGAACAACGACACGACCGTCTTGCCCCGCAATGCAGGGACCTTGGGGATGGCCCGCTCGCTCACCTCCACGAACGAGTCGCTGACGTCGAGTACCTCGCTGATGCCGTCGGCGCCGAGGTCGGCCACCGAGAGCAGGTGGGGAGTCGTCATCGCGCCCGCACCTCCCCGACGTCGACGCCGTCGGCCCGGACGTCGACCACCTCGTCACGGCGAGTCGGCAGGTTCTTGCCCACGTAGTCGGGGCGGATGGGCAGCTCCCGGTGGCCCCGGTCGACCATGACCGCCAGCTGCACGGCCCGGGGGCGGCCGTAGTCGTTCAGCGCGTCCAGCGCGGCCCGCACGGTGCGGCCCGTGAACAGCACGTCGTCGACGAGCACGACCACCCGCCCGGTGAGGTCGAAGGGGATGTTGGTCACCGCCTCGGGCATCACCGGGCGCAGCCCGATGTCGTCGCGGTAGAAGGCGACGTCGATGGTCCCCACCGGAACGTCGGTGCCCTCGACGGCGGCCAGCGTGTCCGCCAGGCGCCGGGCCAGGGGCACGCCGCCGGTCTGCAGGCCGACCAGCGCCACGTCGGCGAGGCCGTGGTTGCGCTCGACCACCTCGTGGGCGATGCGGGTGATCGCCCGCCGCATGTCCTCGGCGTCCATCACCTCGGAGCGGGCATGAAAAACGCCACCCGCGGGGGCGGCGCGCTCACGAAGACCCAAGTTCAGACTCCTCACATCCGTGCCGGCCTCTCGGGACCGGCGTTAACGGCTCCACCGATACTAGTGGACGTTAGGTTTCAGGCGTGGAACCCGACCTCGTCCTGGCGGAGGCGGCCGCCCTCGCCCTCGCCACCGGGACCCGGATGGTCGACCCGCGAGCGCACGAACTGGCCTGCGCCGAGGCGGGGGTCGGCCACGAGCAGTGGTATGCGGCGCTCGGCGCCCTGCGGGCCGCCGACCTCATCGCCCTGCAGACGTTCGAGCCCTCCGGCGTGCTGCTGCTGGCGGTCACCAACGCCGGGCTTCATCGTCACCTGCGGGCGACCCGCCATGACCTGGGCGCCATCAAGCGCCGCCTCGCCGCCGCCGTGATCGACGCCGCCGGACGGGGCGCCACGCCCCTGGCCGACGTCGTGGGCGAGCCGGCCCTCTTGGTCGAGTGCCTCCTCGACCAGTGGGTGGGCCAGCGCAAGGTGGTCTACAGCAAGGCGCCGGGCCGGCGGTTCCGCGTCCACAAGCTCGGCCCTGCGCCGTTACCAGGAGCCGCCGCCCCCGCCCCCGAACCCGCCCCCGGAGAACCCGCCCCCTCCCCCGCCCAACCCTGACGAGCTGGAAGGCGCGGCGGCCACGATGGTGCCCGCGGTCGTGACTGCGAAGCCGTCCATGGAGCTGGCGAACGAACCGAGCAGGAACGGGTTGGGCGAGATGTACCAGCCGCGGGTGGCCGCCGCCACCTCGTCGTCGAGCCCGCTGAACGCCTTGGCCCACTTCTCCGTGGCGCCGAAGACGACCGCGTAGGGCAGGTACTCGGAGAACAGGTTGGCCCGTTCCGCGAACCGGGCCCGCTCCTTCTCGCTGAACTCGATGAACTGCCGGAACCCGTTCACCCGGCGCAGGGTGGCGTAGCCCTTGGGCGTCCGGCTCGGGGCGCGATGGGCGAACAGCATCAGGGCGAGGGCGCCTACGACCAGCGGTACGCCGAGCAGCCCGGCGTGCGAAACGGCCGCAAGCACGATGGTCACCGCGAGGGCGACCACGATGGCCAGCACACCCACCACCCCCCACTTGGCCCGGACTCTGTCGGGCCGGGTCTTGAACCACCCCGACTTCACCACGTCGTCGTACAGGGCGTTCTCGACCTTCTTCAGGCGCGGCGCGAAGTGGCGCTTCAGCGACGACAGCGTGACCTCTTCACCACCCTCGAACAGGCCGTTCAGCAACAGCTCCTCGTAGCGCAGCAGGCCTTCGCCGTCCTTCTTCTTGGTCAACGTCCAGTCGGGCTTGCCGAACCAGCCCTCCTTGGGGACCTCCTCGATGGTCAGGTAGCCACGCACGGCCAAGTCGACGATCGTGGCCGACACGTCGAGCGGGTCGGCCGATTCGTCGATGAGGGTGCCTACCTGGCCGGGCCGGATCTTGTCGGGCGGCTCGAGCTCCACCGGGTCGTGCTGGCGCTCGAACAGCGGAACCGTCTCCTCCTCGCCGCTGACGCTCCCGAAGGCGACGTCGACGTGCGAGCCGCGGTAGCGCCGGTCCCGACCGATGCGGAACACGCGCGCCATGCCCGCCATGACGAGCACGAGGATCCCGCCGCTGGCCGCACCGGTGGCGGGCGTCACCGAGAACGCCCGGCTGAAGGCCCAGCGCTCGTCGAGGATCGGCGGCGGAACCGTGACCTCGCCCTTGGGCATCCCGATCACGACCGTGAGCGCCTCGTGCGGGTGAAGGTTGTCGTGGGCGAAGGTGGCGCCCGGGCCGTCGCCCACGGTCGCCTGCCGGCACGGCAGCTGGCTGCCGAGGGGGCCGGAGAAGCAGGCCACGTCGACCACCGGCCCGGGTGTGCGCACCGTCACCGCCGCGTGCGAGATCGGCGCCTCCCATCCCGTTCCCACCGCGTTCCACTTCAGCTCGTCGTGTTCCTCGTAGGCGTCGAGGGCCCCACGGACGCGGTAGTCGATGGTGTAGTCGTGGGCGCCGGTCACCGTTTTCTTGGCGTCGCCGATGCGGAGGCGCTTGAGCCGGCCCTGCTCCTCGATCGCCAGCTTGGCCGACGCGCCCACCGCCGTCACCTTCACCTGGTCGATGGTCGTGAGCCGCTCGTACTTGCTGTCGGGCTCGTAGTCGAACCGTACCGGGATGTCGCGGAAGATCCCGTGGTGCGGCGTGAACCCGAAGTCGTAGCTGATCCGCTCCTCGACGTTGAGCGAGCCGTCGGCCTGGATGGCGATGGCGACGTTGTACGACTGGATGTGTTCCGTGCCGACCTGCGCCGCCGCCGGCCGGGCAGGAAGCCCCACCACGGCGAGGACGGCGAGGACCCCGAACCCGCACGCCCGCGCCCGCCTCATTCCGGCGCCCCTTCGTCCTCAGCCCGGACTTCGCGGGCGATCTGGCCGAGCACCCCGTTGACGAAACGGCCCGACTCCTCGGTCGAGTAGCGGCTGGCCAGGTCGACCGCCTCCGACAGCACCGCGCCGGTGGGCACGTCGGGGCGGTGGGTCAACTCGAACACGGCCATGCGCAGCAGGGCGCGGTCCAGCGCCGGCATGCGCTCGATCGACCAGCCCTTGGAGTAGCGGCGGATGTACCCGTCCAGCTCGTCGCCGTGCTCGCCGACCCCGGCGACGAGGTCCGACGCGAACCGGGCCGGCTCGACGGGCAGGGCGCGCAGCACGTCGGCGGGGGCGATCCCCTTGGCCTCGGCCTCGTACAGCAGCGACAGGGCGCGCTCGCGCGCCTGGCGGCGTGAGGAAGCCATGGGCGAGCCTCTGGGGGCGCCGCCCTGCGCCATCTCAGACCCGCGCTAGCGGGAAGGCGCAGATGTTCATCCCGGCGATTATGCCGCGGCCCCGCTCACACCTCGGCCGCGCCGCCCTCCTGGTCGGGAATCCGCCAGTTATCCTCGCGCTCTCCGAAGATCCCGCACCCATCGCCATAGGGCTCAAGACCGCGACAGCGTGCCAAGGGTGCAAGCACCTCGTACACGTCGTAGCTGAGCCGATTGTGCCACCTCTTGCCCGGGTTCACGAAATGCCACTCCCCGTCCCACCGCTCGTCGAGCTTGTCGTTGCCGAGCCGCTGACGTTCGCCGACCATCGCTAGTAGGGGGAGTTGATCATGACCGCGCGCATTCCTTCATGTTACCTCATGCCAACTGGTTCGCCAGGATGTCGAGGGGCAACGGGCCCTGGCCGAGGATGCGGTCGTGGAAGGCGCGGAGGTCGAAGGCGTCGCCCTGCGCCTCTTCCGCCCGCCGGCGCAGGTCGAGGATCCGACGCTGGCCGATCTTGTAGCAGAGGGCCTGGCCCGGCCAGGCGATGTACCGGTCGATCTCGGCCTCGGCGTCGTGGCGGGTGATGCCGGCGTTGGCGAGCATGAACTCGACCGCCTGATCGCGCGTCCAGCCCCGGCTGTGGATGCCGGTGTCGATCACGAGCCGGGCCGAGCGCCAGGCGTCGAACACCAACGCGCCGAACCGGGCGTACGGGTCCTCGGCGTAGAACCCCAGGTCGTGGCCGAGGCGCTCGGCGTAGAGCGCCCAGCCCTCCACGTACGCCCCGTAGGAGGCGTGGCGGCGGAACGGGGGCACGTCGGGCAGCTCCTGGGCGATGGCGAACTGGAGGTGGTGGCCCGGCACGGCTTCGTGCAGGGCGAGCGGGACCATCGACCAGCGGGGCCGGGCCTGGAGGTCGTAGGTGTTGACGATGAACGTGCCCGGCCGCCCCGCGGCGGGCGATCCCGGCATGTAGTAGGCGGCCGGCCCCGACCGCTCCATGTACGCGGGCATGGGGTCGACGCCGTACGGCAGGCGCGGCAGCACGCCGAACAGGCGCGCCAGGCCAGGGTCGATCCGCTTGCACAGCGCCCGGTAGGCCGCCACCAGCTCTTCGCCGTCGGCGAAGAAGAACCGGGGGTCGCTGCGCAAGTGGGCGAGGAAGGCGGGCCTGCCCTCCGTCCAGCCCACCTCGGCCATCACCTCCTCCATGGCGGCGTGGATCCGCGGCAGCTCCTCGACCCCGACGGCACGAATGTCGTCGGGCGTCAGGCCGGTGGTGGTCTCCTCCCGCACCCGGTGGCGGTACCACGCCTCGCCGTCGGGGAGGTCCGTGCAGGCGATCGAGTGCCGGCAGCCGGGCAGGTACTCGTCGACGACGAACTGCCGCAGCTCCCCGAACGCCGGGGCCAGATCGACCAGGTCGCCGAGCTGTCCCTCGACGTCGGCGAGGACGAGCCGCGGCTGGGTGACCCCGCGGCCCACGCCCTCGCGCAGAAGCTCGATCGACTGGCGCACCAGGGTCGGCACCGCGGCGAGCCGCTGCGCCTTCCAGTCCGCGTCGTCGGGCATCTCGCCCATCGAGACCGCGACCCGGTGGTGGACCCCGTTCAGCTGGTCGAGCTGGAGCAGGTGGCTCGGGAACCGCTGACCCTCGACCGCCGTGGCCGCCTGGCGGCGGGCCAGCTCGTAGTTCAGCCGCTCGGCTGCGTCGAGCGCGTCGCCGTCGATGCCATCCAGCTCGGCGAGGAAGTCCCGCTCCGCCCGCTGGCGCCGTTCGACCCCTTCGAGGGACCAGTCCGTCCACGCCCGCGCCGGCCGGGCCTCGCCGGTGTGGATGGCGAGCTCGGGGAACTCGTCGAGCGTCCATCGCCACCGGCGCTCGAGGTAGTCGTCGAGCATCAGCCGCCGACCCCGAGGGACGAGCGCAGGAACTCCAGCTCCATGGTCAAGACGCGGGCGGTGATCTCGTCCCGGGACATGACGTGGCTGGCCCCCGGCAACATGACGAGCTCGTGGCGGCGGCCCCCGCCCACCAGCTCCGCCGACAGCCGCAGCGTGTTCGCCGGCAGCACGTTGTCGTCGGCCAGGCCGTGGACGAGCAGCAGCGGCCGTTCCACCTTGGCGGCGCCGGGCAGCAGCGAGTTGCGGTCGTAGACCTCGGAACGCTCGTTGGGGTCGCCGAGGTACCGCTCGGTGTAGTGGGTGTCGTAGAAGCGCCACTCGGTGACGGGCGCGATGGCGATGGCGGCGTGGAAGACGTCGGGCCGGCGCAGGACGGCCAGGGCGGCGAGGTAGCCGCCGAACGAACTGCCCCGGATGGCGACGCGCGTGAGATCCAACTCGGGATGCCGCACCGCGGCCGCCAGCAGGGCGTCGACCTGGTCCTCGAGGACGACGTCGGCGAGGTTGAGGTGGATGGCCTGGTCCCACTCGCGACCCCGCCCGCCCGTGCCCCGGCCGTCGGCCACGACGACCGCGAACCCCTCGTCCGCGAACCAGGCCGACTCGGCGAGCCTCCGCCTGGCCCGCAGGACCTTCTGGTGGTGGGGGCCGCCGTACGGATCGAGTAGGACGGGCCACGGCGGCTCGCCGGTCGGCACGAAGACGGCGGCGCGCAGGGCGCGGGCGCCCAAGGCCACGAACTGGGGACGCGCCCGCACCCCGGGCGCCTCGACCGTCGCGCCGATCGTGCCCACCGGCCGTCCGTCCTTCAGCACGGCCGTCTGGGCGTCGAATGACTCCGCCGTCGAGGAGGTGATGACGAGCACGTCGCCGCCGGCCGCGACGGAGTGGACCCCCGGGCGGTGGGTGATCGCCTGGGCGCCGCGCCACACGTGCACTTCGGTCGGCTCGGTCGACGCGGTGAACAAGAGCTCGTCGCCCGCCCGCACGACCTCGCGCACCTGGACGCCCGGCGGCGTGACGGGTTCGTCCTCGACGAACACCGCCATGGCGTCGCCCGCCCAACCCGCCGTGACCAGGCGGCCGTCCGGCGTCCACGCCGGGACGCCGGGCACGATCTCGTTCCACCGCTCGTCCTCCGTTTCCCGCCGCACCTGCGACGCCCCCGTCGCAGGGTCCGCGGTCAGGACCTGCATTTGGCGCTGGTCGCGCGACTGCACGAGCAGGGTCAGCTCGTCCTCGCCGTGCCAAACCACGCGGACCAGGTACGGGAACTCGACCCAGTCCCACACCACCAGGACGGGCGCGCCTTCGAAGCCGACGACGAGGAGCCCGACCTCGGCGTTGGCCGTTCCCGCGAACGGGTAGCGCAACTCGAGGGGCCGGGCGCGGGGGTCGGAGGCGTCGAGGAGCGAGGTCGTCGCCACCGCGCTGGTGTCGACGCGCGCCACCGCCAGCCGGCGGCCGTCGGGGCACCACCAGTAGCCCTCCGTGCGCCCCATCTCCTCGGCCGCCACGAACTCGGCCAGGCCCCACGTGACGTGGGGGCCGTCGCCCTCGTCGCCCACCCGCAGGACCTCGCCGCCGTCGGGACTCACCACCGACAGCCGGCCGTCGCTCACATAGGCGACGTGCGTCCCAGACGCGTTCGGACGGGCGTCGCTCGGGCCGTCGCGGGTGGGGACACGCCGCACCGCGCCGGACGCCACGTCGGCGGTGAACACGGCGCCGTCGAGCAGGAACACCGCGGTGCGCGCCAGCGGGTCGCACGAGTAGGCGACGATGCCGGTCGACAGTTCGCGCACCCGCTCCCGGCGCCGCAGCTCCGCCTCCGCGAGGTCGGAGGCGCCGAGCGACACCTCGCCCGCGTCGGCCAGCATCCACTCCGTCGCCGCCGCCACGTCGTACACGTACAGGCTCGTCAGGGGGTCCACGCCCGACCGGGACCGCAGGAACAGCACGCGGCTGCCGTCGGAGGCGACCGTGAAGCCGCGAGGCTGGCCGAGGGAGAACCGCCGGGTCCGGGCGTACTGCGACGGGAAGTCGGTCACGCGCCGTCCGCCAGGAGGCGGGCGACGGCCTCCACCGCCAGCTCGTAGCCGTGCCCGCCAAAGCCCTGGATCGTGCCGGTGGCCACCGGCGCCAGGACCGACGTGCGCCGCCACTCCTCGCGTGCCTCAGGGTTGGAGATGTGCAGCTCGACGACTGGCCCCTCGAACGTCGCCAGCGCGTCGTGGAGCGACCAGCCGTAGTGGGTGAGGGCGGCGCCGTTGACGATGATCGCCGCGGCCAGCCCCCGAGCCCGGTGCACGGCGTCGACCAGCTCGCCCTCGTGATTGGACTGGAGGTGCTCGAGCTCGTGCCCGTGCTTGGTCGCCGCCGCCCGGGCCCGGTCGACCAGGTCGTCGAGCGTGGCCGTGCCGTAGATCAACGGCTGGCGCTCGCCCAGCAGGTTCAGGTTGGGCCCCGACAGGAGGACGATAAGGCTCACGACGGAACGTTTCCGCGCCAATGGGGCACGCGGACCCCGAGCGCGCGTAGACCTCGGGAAGTCGCGGTCATGCCGCCACCTCGGCCAGGGTGGCGACGACGGCGGCACGAGGGACATCGCGCACGACCTCCACGCCCGCCGGCCCGTCCAACACGAAGGTGTAGCCCGTCAACGCCTTCTTGTCTCGCGCCATCACCCGGAGCAGCTCGTCGACGTCGTGGCCGGTCGGGACGGCCGTGGGCAGGCCGTAGCCGATCACGACCCGGTCGTGCTCCTTGACCCGGTCGTCGCCGATCCGCCCGAGGCGGTTCGCCAGCCGCGCCGCGAAGCACAACCCGATGGCGACGGCCTCGCCGTGGCGCAGGTCGTAACGGCCGACGGTCTCCAGGGCGTGCGCCAGGGTGTGGCCGTAGTTGAGGGTCGCCCGGCGCCCTCCCTCACGCTCGTCCGCGGAGACCACCGCCGCCTTGATGGCGACGCACCGCGCCACCTTCTCGTCGAGCGGGAGGTCGGCCAGGTCCCGCCGGCCCGGCTCGTCCAGGAAGTGGTACTTGGCGATCTCGCCCAGGCCGCTGCGGTACTCGCGCGGCGGCAGGGTCTCGAGCACCTCGGTGTCGCACAGCACCGCCGCGGGCTGCCAGAAGGCGCCGACCAGGTTCTTGCCCTCCGGGAGGTTCACGCCCGTCTTGCCCCCGATGGCCGCGTCGACCTGGCCGAGCAGGGTGGTGGGCACGTGCACCACCGCCACCCCCCGATGGTAGACGGCCGCCGCGAACCCGGCCGTGTCGGTGACGACGCCGCCTCCCACCGCCACCACCACGTCGGCACGGGTGAGCCCGAAGCGCGAGAACCGCCGGCACAGGTCCTCGACGGTTTCGAGGCACTTGGCCCCTTCCCCCTCGTCGATCGTGAACGTCTGCTGCGGCACGCCCGCGTCCACCGCCACCTCGATGCTGCCCTGGGTGACGACGGCCGCGCGTGCCGCGCCCGCGGGCAGCACCTCGCACAGGCGGTGGCGGGCGCCGCGCCCCACCAGCACCGGGTACGACCGCTCGCCAAGGTCGACGGGAACGGTGATCACGAGGCGGCCTGCGTCGCCGCCATGACCCGCTCGACGATCTGGTCGGGCGTGAGGTCGTCCACGTCGACCACGGTGTCGGCCACCTCCTCGTAGAACGGCCGCCGCTCGGCGCCCAGCCGCTGGAGCGCCCCGAGGGGGTCGCCGGCGAGCAACGGCCGGGTCTCACCGGTCCCGACCCGGGCCGCCGACGTCTCCGGCCGGGCTCGCAGCCACACGACCGGCGGGTGCCGGCGCAACAGGTCGCGGTTGCGGGGGTCGAGCACCGTCCCGCCCGCGGCCGCCACCACCGCCGGCCGCTCGGCGGTGGCCGCCAGCGCGTCCTCCAGCGCCTCCCGTTCCAGGTGGCGGAAGCCCGGCTCACCCTCGGTGCGCCAGATGTCGGCCACCGTGCGGCCGGTGCGGGCCTCGACCTGGCGGTCGCTGTCGATGAACGCCCACCCCAACCGGTCGGCGAGCGCCCGGCCGACCGTGGTCTTGCCCGCACCCATCATCCCCACCAGCGTGAGCGACCGGCTCAGCTGCCCGCCCCGCCAGCGAGGGATTCGAGATAGGCGCCCCGGTTGCGGACAAACTCGTCGACGGAGTCGCCCCCGAACTTGCGCAGCGCCTCGCCCGCGAGGACCAGCGCCACCATGGTCTCGGCCACCACGCCCATCGCCGGCACGGCGGTGACGTCGGTGCGCTCCTTGAAGGAGACCGACTCCTCCTTGGTGGTGACATCGACGGTGCGCAGCACCGGCCGGTTGAGCGTGGACAGCGGCTTCATCGCCGCCCGGACCACGAACAGGTCGCCGTTGGTGATGCCGCCCTCCACCCCGCCGGCCCGCGCCGACGGCCGGCGGTAGGCGCCCTGGCGGGCGTCCCAAAGGATCTCGTCGTGCGCCTCCGAGCCGCGCCGCCCGGCCACGTCGAACCCCTCGCCGATCTCCACCGCTTTCACCGCGTGGATGCTCATGAGCGCCTGGGCCAGCAGGCCGTCGATCTTGCGGTCCCAGTGGACGTGGCTCCCCAGCCCGACCGGGACGCCGTACGCGAGGACCTCGACGACGCCGCCGAGCGAGTCGCCCACCTTGGCGGTCGCCTCGATCTCGGCCACCATCGCTTCTTCGGCGTCGGCGTCGAAGCAGCGGACCGGCGAGGCGTCGACCGTCTCCACGTCGGCCGGGGTCGGGCGCAGCGCGGACTTGGAGACGACGGGCCCCATCTGGATGACGTGGGACAGGATCGAGACCTCGATGCGGGCCAGGAGCGCCTTGGCGCACGCGCCGGCCGCGACGCGGGCCGCGGTCTCGCGCGCCGACGCCCGCTCCAGCACGTCGCGCGCGTCGGTGAACCCGTACTTCTGCATGCCGGGGAGGTCGGCGTGGCCCGGGCGGGGACGGGTCAGCGGCTTGGCCGTGGCGCCGGGCGCGGGGCTCATCTCCGCCTGCCACTTGGGCCACTCCGTGTTGGCGATCTCGATGGCCACCGGCGAGCCGAGCGTGTGTCCGTGGCGGATCCCACCGAGCAGCGTTACCTCGTCGCGCTCGAACCGCATGCGCGGGCCCCGGCCGAACCCGAGCCGGCGGCGGGCGAGCTCGTCCTGCACCTCCTCGACCCGCAGGGGGAGCCCCGCGGGCAGGCCCTCGACGATCACGACCAGGGCCTGGCCGTGCGATTCGCCCGCAGTGAGGTAGCGCAGCACGACCATGATCGTAGGTGGCGGCGCGCGTGGGCTCGGCGGAAATGTGCGCCTAGGCTCGGCCGCAATGTGTGCGGTGTGCTTCTGCGGCGCCCAGGCCATCCCGGTGGCGGCCGCCTTCGGGCGGGCCTGGTGGGTCAAGCGGCGCGGCGGCGCGCTCGACTCAGTGGGCGCGGTCCCAGAGCCGGCGGCCGGCGAAGCGCCACAGGAGCCACACGGCGACGGACCACAGCACGGCGCCCCTGGCCGTGTTGGCGAAGAACTCCCCGTTGCTGCCGGCGTGGGCGTGCACCTTCGAGACCCATGACGGCCCGCCCCAGTGCCAGTCGAGGCGCTCGACGCCCCGGCGCGGGTTGAGGAACCGGGCCCAGCCGAACCAGGCGAAGATCCGGCAGGCGCCGTAGACGAAGTACGAGCGGTACATCGCCAGCATGGCCCGGTCCGACAGCCCGAACCTCCGCCGCAGCCATCCCCATGCGGGGTCGTCGGGCACGACCGTGTCGAAGAAGAACTCCCGGCTGAACACCTTGAAGCCGGTGAGCGCCATGCACAGCCAGAAGAAGTCCCACACCCCGCCGAGGCTGGAGTAGTAGGCCGCCGCGTCCCCGTAGCGGCCCGCCTGGGCGGCGTACGCCCACATCCCGGTCGAGTAGTGCTGGGTGGTGAACGGGAAGAACACCATGGTGCCGACGCTGTCGAAGACGTCGGTCAGCACGTGGGCGAACGCCCCCAGCGTGAGGCCCAGGAACCACGCCCGGTTCTTGGTGAGGTACAGCACCACCAGGGCGAACACGAGCCCGAACATCAGGGTGTGGGTGAAGCCGACGCCCGGCCAGCCCCGGTGGTACTTGTAGGGCGTGGAGGCCTTGATGAACGTCATGTTGCCGATGTGCAGGCCGTAGACGGGCAGCTTGGTGAACAGGTCGGGCAGCAGGCAGCCGAGCAGGATGGCGAGGTAGGAGACCTTCTGCTTGGTGTGCTTCTGGATGAAGTAGGACTCGAGCTCGTGGGCCGCCCAACTCACGGACCGGGGCTCCGGTCTCGCTTGTCCCTCCAGGCCCCGATCATCGACACGGAGACGATCACGATGGCGGGGCCGCAGATCCAGTTGAGGACGGGCGTGCGCACGATCGCCCCGCCGACCACGAGGATCACCACGGCCACGGCGTAGCCGAGCGCCTCTTTCACCGGATCCGCACCAGCCGAAGGACGTCGGTGGTCGGCACCGGCTCGTCCGGAGCCCCGGCGAGGATGGCGACCACGTCGTCGGTCTTGACAAACCCGTGCTGGACGGCGGCCTGGATGGCGAACCACACGATGTCGTCGGTGGACTGCCGAGGCTCCACCAGCATGGGCGTGATCCCCCAGGCGACCGACAGCTGCCGGGCGGTGCGCAGCGACGGCGTGGCCGCCAGCACGGGCACGGTGGGGCGGAAGCGGGAGATGGCCCGGGCCGTGGCGCCGCTGTTCGTGCAGGCGATGATGGCCGTGGCTTCCGCGTCGGCGGCGGCGCGCCAGGCGGCGGCCGAGATGGCGGCCGTGATGCGCACCTTGGCCGGGGCGCCGCGCGTCTCGGCGACCTGCTGGCGCCCCAGGGCCAGGCCCCACCCCAGGTAGTCGAACTCCCGCTCCGCCCGGGTGGCGATCCGCGCCATGGTCCGCACCGCGTTGGCGGGGTCGTGGCCGATCGCGGTCTCGCCCGACAGCATGAGGGCGCTGGTGCCGTCGAACACCGCGTTGGCGACGTCGCTCACCTCGGCGCGCGTCGGCGCCGGTGACTGCACCATCGACTCCAGCATCTGCGTCGCGGTGATCACCGGCCGGCCGTAGGCGACGGTGGCGTGGATGATGCGCTTCTGGTAATGGGGGACGTCCTCCAACGCGCACCGGATGCCGAGGTCGCCGCGGGCGACCATCACCGCGTCGGCGGCGGCGATCACCTCGTCGAGGGCGTCGACGGCGGACTGGGTCTCGATCTTCGCCACCAGCATGGGCGGATCGGCGCCGGCCGCGGCCCGCACCGCGTCGATGTCCGCCGCCGAACGGACGAACGACACGGCCACGGCCTCGACGCCCGCCGCGATCACGGCCTCCAGCAGGCGGAGGTCCTCGGGAGTCGGCGTCGGGGCGGTGAAGCGGCTCGACGGGAACGTCACACCCGGCCGGCCGCGCACGTTCCCGCCGGTCAGGACCCGGGCCGCCAGCCGCTCGCCGCGGATCGCCTCGACCGTGAACTGGATCCCGCCGTCGCCCAGCGCCACGCGATCGCCGACCTGCACGTCGGACACGAGCGACGGAAGGTCGACGGCGATGCGCTGCCAGTCACTGGCGTCGGTCCGGGCGCCGGTCGCCGCCACCAGTTCGGTCTCGGCCCCCTCGACGAAGTACACGCCCCGCTCGGGAAAGGGCGCGGCGCGCACCTTGGGCCCCGGAAGGTCGGCGAGGATGCCGACGTTGGCGTTCGCGTCCTCGGCGGCGGCCCGCACCCGCCTGATCCGCTCGAGGGTCTCCTCGAGGGGGCCGTGGGCCAGCGACAGCCGCGCCATGTTCATCCCCGCCGCCACCAGCCGGCCCAGCGTGGAAGGGTCCTCGGACGCCGGCCCGATGGTCGCCACGATCTTCGTCCGGCGCTCCGTCATCCCAGCCACGCCCTGATGATGGGATGCCCCACCAGCACAGCGATGGCGGCGCCGGCGGCGAGGAAGGGGCCGAACGGCACGTGGTCGGTGCGCTTGCGAAGGCGGACGGCGACCAGCAGCACGCCGACCACCGCGCCCAGCAGGAACCCCATGAACAGACCGACCAGGACGTGGCTGTAGCTGAGCCAGCCGAGGTAGAGGCCCAGGATGAACGCGAGCCGCACGTCGCCGAAGCCCATCCCGCCGGGCTGGATCAGGTGGATCACGAGGAGCCCGAACCAGGCCAGGGCGGCGCTGATGAGGGCGCGCACCAACTGCCCGCCGTCGTGCTCAGCGAGGGCCGCGATCCCCAGGAGCGGGATCGACGCGAAGATCGTCGGGTACACGATCCGGTTCGGGATGATCTGCAGCTTGAGGTCGATGACGCTGATCGCGAGCAACGACGAGAAGAAGATCAGGTAGGCGGGGAGGGCCCAGTCGGCGCCGAAGCGGAGGCACACGGCGGCGTAGAGGGCGGCGTTCACGAGCGGCACGAGGACCGGCCCGCGCAGGCTCATGGGCCACAACGGCTGCTTGTCGGGCACTCGCTCGATGACCACGTTCAGGAACAGCCCGACCAGCAAGCCCAGCATGCCGCAGCCGATTGCCCCCAGGGCGCCGGTCACCGGCGGTTCACCGTCGGGCCAGTTCGGCCAGGGCCGCGGCGGACATGGTCGCCGTCGGCGGGTCCACGCCGGTCCAGAGCCGGAAGGCGATGGCGGCCTGATGGACGAGCATGCCAAGGCCGTTCGTGGCGGCCGCCCCCCGGCTGCGGGCAGCCTCGATGAGAGGCGTGATGGCGGGGTTGGGCACCAGGTCGACGACGAGCTGGCCGGGGCCGAGGTGCACCGGATCGACCGGCAGGGCGTCCTCGGCGCCGCCCCCAGCCATGCCAATGGGCGTGGCGTTGACGACCAGGTCGGCCTCCCCCGCCTCGGCCGCGACCCCCACCCGGGCGCAGTCGGCCGCCAGCGCCACTACCGCCTCGGCCCGCGCCGGTGTGCGGTTGACGACCACGACCTCGGCCGCGCCGGCGTCGGCCAGCGCGCGCACCACGGCCCGGGCCGCTCCGCCGGCGCCCACCACCAAGCAGCGCTTGTGGGCGGGATCGAACCCCTCGTCGTCCTGCAGCGCCCGCAGGAATCCGGGGCCGTCGGTGTTCTCGCCCCGCAACGCCCCGCCCGGCTCCAGCACCACGGTGTTGACCGCGCCCAAGGCGTCGGCGAGCGACGAGCGGCGGTCGACAGCGGCGGCGACCGTCTCCTTGTGCGGGATGGTCACCGACAACCCGGCGATGCCCAGCGCCCGCATGCCCGCGAGGGCGCCGCCGACCGCGCTCGGTTCGGGCGCGACATCGAAGGCCAGGTACACCCAGTTGAGGCCGAGCGCATCGAAGGCTGCGTTGTGCATCGCCGGTGAGAGGGAGTGGCTGACGGGATGGCCGATGACGGCGGCGAGCCGCCGGGAGGTATCGCTCAGCGTCGCATCACCCGGCAAGTCCCTTGCGCCTCGCCTCCGCCAGGTAGCGCGCGAACTCGGCGTCGGTCGTAGCGAACGCGTGCTTGCCGTTCGCCTCGATGAGGACGTAGTAGATCCACGTGCCTGTCGCCGGGGACAGGGCCGCATCGAGCGACGCCTTGCCGGGGGCGGCGATCGGCCCCGGCGGGAGCCCGTCGATCTTGTACGTGTTGTACGGCGAGTTGATGTCCCGATCGCTGAACAGGACGTAGTCCTGGGGCTTCCCGAGCGCGTACAGGACGGTGGCGTCGATCTGCAGGCGCATCGGCACGGCCAGGCGGTTGTAGATGACCCGGGCGATCGGGCCGCGGTCCTCGGGGACCTTGGCCTCCCGCTCGATCAGCGACGCGATGATCACCGCTTGGTAGGGCGTGACCTTGAGCCGGGCCGCGGCCCGTTCGATGTCGAGGTCGGTCACCGTCTTGTCGAACGTCTCGACCATGCGCCGCAGGATCGCCGTCTCGTCGTCGGTCGTGCGCAGGAAGTACGTCTCCGGCAGCGTGAGCCCCTCGAGGTTGGTCGAGCCTTCGGGCTGGTAGCGCGACCGGATCTCGCCGCTGGCCGCCGCCTGCAAGAACTTGTCGGCCGACCGGCCGGGCAGCTCGCCGACCTTGGCCGCCACCTCCTTCAGGGTCAAGCCCTCGGGGACGGTCAGCACCACCGGCGTCTCGTTCGACCGGGCCCCTCCCGCCAGGACCTTGAGGACGGTGCCCATGCTCTCGTTCTTGTGCAGGGTGTAGTCCCCCGCTTCCACGGGATCGGCGCCGTTCATCCTCACGTAGAGCTTGAAGACCGTGGCGCTGGTGATGACGCCCTTCTCCTCGAGGACCTTGCCGATGTCCCCCATCGACATGCCCTTCTCGACCCGCAGCTCGACCGCCGCGCCCGGCGCGCCCGGCGGGTTGATCTGGCGCTGTACCCAGATGAACACCGCGCCCACGGCGAGCAGGAGGGCGACGAAGCCCCCGAGCAGGATCAGGGGCCAGCGGGCGCCCTCCCGGTAGTCCCGATCGTCGTCGATGTCGTACGGGGCCATGACGTCGTTCATGAACGCTCCCTTTCTGGCTCCCTTGGGGCGGTGCGCCGCCCGTCGAGCCAGGCCTGAAGGAGGATGGTGGCCGCCGCCTGGTCGACGACCCGGCGGCGGGCGGCGCTGCGGACTCCGGCCGCCTGCAGGCCGCGGTGGGCGCTGACGGTGGTGAGGCGCTCGTCGACCATCTCGACGGGCACGTCGAGCAGGGCGCGCAAGGCGGCGGCGTCAACCTCGGCCTTGCGCGCCGCCGCCCCTCGACTGCCGTCGAGGGACAAGGGCAGGCCGACCACGACGCATTCGGCTTCGAGCTCGCGGACGGCGTCGACGACGGCTTGCCAGTCGTCGGTGCGCGCCACCACGCTGTGGCCGACGGCCAGCGCGCCGGCGCGGTCGCTCACGGCCACGCCGATCCGCCGTTCCCCCAGGTCGAGACCGACGGCCCTCATGCGAATTCTGGCCTCATGCGAATTCTGGCCTCACGCCGAGTTCGGCCTCACCAGTAGCAGCGCTTCGTCCAGGCGGCTCGGGTCGCGCCCGCCGGCGACCGACAGCTCCTTCTGCCGTCCGGCGCCGCCGCCGACGACCTTCGCCGGGTCGGCCAGCAGCTCCCCGGCGTTCAGGCCGCTGTCGGCGCTCACCGCGGCCACGAGGGCGACCCCGCCGGCCGCCGGCGCGCTCCCGAGCACGACGGCCCGGATGCCGGACAGGTCCCGCACGGCCACGGCCAGGGTCTGCACGTCCTGGCGCTCCATCGGCGTCACGTTGGCGACAACCACGCCGTCGACCGCCTGCGCCGCCAGTTCCCGGGCCTGGCCCACGGCCGATTGCCGGCGCGCCGCCGTGAGCTGGTCCTGCAAGCCGCGGTACTCGCCGTGCAGCTTCTCGACCGCCTCGACCACCTCGCCGGGCGTCACCCGCAGCAGCTTGGCGACCTGGGACAGCGCCTGCTCGTCGGCGCTGAAGCGCTCGAGGCTGGCGACGCCCGTGAGCGCCTCCACCCGGCGCAGGTTCGAGCCGATGGAGCCTTCCGAGAGCAGCCGGATGGGGCCGACCGCCCCGGTGGCGCCCACGTGGGTGCCGCCGCACAGCTCGATCGAGTGCTGGCCCGCCTCGACCACCCGGACGATGTCCCCGTACTTCTCGCCGAACAGGGCGATGGCGCCGAGCTTGTGGGCCTCGTCCTGGGTCGTCTCGTAGGCTCGCACCGGGTCGTTGGCGAGCACCTCGGCGTTGGCCCGCCGCTGGACTTCGGTCATCTCGTCCGGGCCGACCTGGCTGAAGTGGCTGAAGTCGAACCGCAGCCGGTCGGGCGCGACGAGCGAGCCGTGCTGCTTGACGTGCTGGCCGAGGACGCTGCGGAACGCCCAGTGCAGCAGGTGCGTGGCGCTGTGGTTGCGGCGGATCGAGCTGCGGCGCTCGACGTCGACGACCGCCTGCGCCTCCTGGGCGGGCAGCAGGTGGCCCTCGACGACCTCGATCTGGTGGCGGTGCAGACCGGCGACCGCGTGGGTGGTGTCGAGGACGCGGGCCACGCCCGTTTCGGTGCGGATGAGCCCGGTGTCGCCGACCTGGCCGCCGGACTCGGCGTAGAAGGGAGTGCGGTCGAGGAACAGCTCCATCCTGTCGCCGCCGCCTTCGACGGCCAGGATGCGCGCCGTGCTCGCCTGCTCGACGTAGCCGGTGAACTCGGTGGGCCCGAACTGGTCGACCAGCTCCCGGTACACGTCGACCCGTTGCGCGTCGGCCCCGCCGCCGCCCTGGGAGGCCCGGCCGCGGGTGCGCTGCGCGGCCATGGCCGCGTCGAAGCCGGCCAGGTCGACGTCCCGGCCGCGCTCGGCGGCGATCTCGAGCGTCAGCTCCAAGGGAAACCCGTAGGTGTCGTGCAGCTGGAAGGCGACCTCTCCGGGCAGGGTGCCCTCGCGACCGCTCAACGCCCCGTCCAGCATGGCTGAGCCGGTCTTGAGGGTCTGGCGGAACCGCTCCTCCTCGCGCGTGACGACGTCGAGGATGAAGTCGCGGTTCTTGAGCAGCCCCGGATAGGCGCCGCCCATGACCTCGATGGCGCCCTCGGCCATGGCCGGTAGCACCAGGCTCTCCACGCCCATGCCGTAGGCCTGCCGGATGGCGCGACGCATGATGCGGCGTAGCACGTAGCCGCGTTCCTCGTTGGACGGGAACACGCCGTCGTTGATCAGGAAGGCGGCGCTCCGGGCGTGGTCGGCCAGCACCCGCAAGGCGACGTCGGCCTTAGGGTCCTCGCCGTAGGTGCGCCCCGTCGTGCGTTCCGCCACCTCGACGAGCCGGCGGAGCTCGTCGGTGTCGAAGAGGGAGGCGACTCCCTGCAGCACGGCGAGCGTCCGCTCCAGGCCGGCGCCGGTGTCGATGATCTTGTTGGGCAGGTCGGTGAGCGTGCCGTCGGCGCTGCGGTTGTACTGCATGAACACGAGGTTCCAGATCTCGAGGAAGCGCTCCTCGCTCCCGTGGGCCGGGCCGCCTCCGTCGCCGAACTCCTCGCCCATGTCGAAGTAGATCTCCGAGCACGGGCCGCACGGCCCCGTCTCGCCCATCTCCCAGAAGTTGTCCTCGCCCATGCGCTGGATGCGCTCCGCGGGCACGCCGATCTGGTCGCGCCAGATGGCGGCCGCCTCGTCGTCGCTGTCATGGACGGTGACCCACAGCCGGTCGGTGGGGATGCCGTAGACCTCGGTCAGCAGCTCCCAGGCGTAGGCGATGGCCCGGTCCTTGAAGTAGTCGCCGAAGCTGAAGTTCCCCAGCATCTCGAAGAACGACAGGTGGCTGCCGTCGGTCCCGACTGTGTTGATGTCATCGTGCTTGCCCTTGACCCTGACGCATTTCTGGATGGAGGTGGCCCGCGGCGGGTTGGGGATCGGCTCCTCGCCCAGGATGACGGGCAGGAACTGGTTCATCCCCGCGTTGGCGAACATCGGCGCCGCGGGGTGGTGCGGGATGAGCCCCATCGACGGGTAGGGCTTGTGGCCCCGCTCGACGAAGAAGTCGGTGAACGTGCGGCGGAGCTCGGCGGCGGTCATGGGCATGCGCAGGCCAGCCTACGCGCGGGAGGCGGACAGCCTCGGGCGGTTGGCGGCGGCTTACCTGGGCGGGGATTGCAGCCGCGACCGCAGGACGTCCTCGCGCTCCCGCATGGCCGCCTTGCCCTCCTTGGCGGCGGCGAGGACGTCTGCGCTGAAGGTGCGCACCGACGTCGACACCTGCTTCGCCACCTGCTCGGGGAAGTACTGCTCGATCTTCTTCCGTAGCCGCCGTTGGGCGTACACGGACCCGCCGAGGCCGACGCCCGTGCCGATGGTGAACCAGATCGTGCGTTTGAACATCAGTGGGCGGCGCGGCGGCGCCAGAAGCCCCGGTAGGCCCGGGCGATGCCGGTCCCCACCGAGATGGCCTTCACCACCGGGTTCGAGACGGTGTTGTAGGCGATGCGGGCGGCCGAGTCCATGGTGGCCGAGATCGAGTTCGCGGTGTCGAGGAGGTTGTCGACCCTGGCCAAGTCGGTGGTGGTCTCGTTGATCGACGCGTGCAGGTCGGCGATGAGCGGCAGCGTGCGGCTGGTGACCTCCGCGACCGACCGCTTGAACACGGAAATGGCCCGGATGGCGTAGGCCATGGTGAACAGCAGGCCGACGACGACGATCGCGACACCCATGACGACGGCACCGGCCGCCAGTTGCCCAGCGCTCATGCGCTCCACCTACCTCCCGTTCAAACTCGCGGTCCGACGGCTCGTAGTAAACCCCGTCCGCGACGCCAGGGGGGCGATACCCCAGGATACCCGTCGCCCCCCTGCCGCCGACGCCGAACTGATGCGGGAAATGGCCCCTGGAGGCGCATTTCCCGCATCAGTTCGAGTCCTCCCGGCGCAGCCGCTCCTTGACGTCGGCCTCGAACCCATGGTCGGACGGCTCGTAGTAGACGCGGTCGGCGACCTCAGGCGGGCGGTACTCCTGGGGGACCCAGCCCCGGGGGTCGTCGTGGGGATACTCGTACCCCTGGCCGTGGCCCAGTTTGCGGGCGCCCCAGTAGGACGTGTCGCGCAGGTGCAGCGGCACCTTGCCCGCGGGGCGGTCGTTGACGTCCGCCTGGGCCCGCCACAGCCCGACCGCGGCCCGGTTCGACTTCGGCGCCGTCGCCAGGTGCACGACCGCCTGGGCCAGGGCGAACGACGCCTCCGGCAGCCCCACGAACTCCACCGCCCGGGCCGCGGCGTCGGCCACGATGAGCGCCATGGGGTCGGCCATGCCCACGTCCTCCGACGCCAGCACCACCAGCCGGCGGGCGATGTAGCGGGCGTCCTCCCCCGCCGCCAGCATGCGGGCGAGCCAGTACAGGGCGGCGTCCGCGTCGGAGCCGCGCAGCGACTTGATGAAGGCCGAAATGGTGTCGTAGTGCTCGTCGCGCTCGTACCGCAGCGCACGGGCGTCGAGGGCGGCCTCGGCGTCGGCCAGCTGGATGGCGGCGGCGTGGCGGCCCGCGGCCAGGGCGGCCGCCACCTCGAGCGCGTTGAGGGTGATGCGGGCGTCGCCGTCGGCCCGGTTGGCGAGGTGGGCGAGGGCGTCCTCCTCGGCCTTGGCGCCGAGGGCGTCGAGGCCGCGCTGCAACACGGCTCGCACCGCCTCGGC
>JAHFUQ010000289.1 GCA_023265045.1 Acidimicrobiia bacterium | reverse complement strand
CGCAGCGTCGAGCGAATCGAGCCACCCGCCGGTGCTGGAAATCAGGGCGCTCGTCGCCGTGTTCTGCGACTGGGCGGCGGTCACCGCCGACGCGAACGACGACGCCACCGTAAAAAGCTTCCCGGCGAGAACGTCCGCCGCGCCGCCGACGTCGCCGAGATCCTGCACACCGACCTGGGCGCCGCCGTGGAGTTTGGCGAACCCGTCGCGGGCCGCCTCACCCATCCCATGCACACCCGTCCCGGCGTGGTTCGCCTCGTCGCCGACCGTGCTGAACATGCCGGCCACGGCGCTCCCCGCCGCCTCGGCTCCCCGCAGCCCCTCAGCGATGACGTGGATCGGGTTAGCGCCGGCCAGCACCTGCCGAAACGCTCCGGCGAGGCCGCCGTCGCCGCCGAGCTTGTCGGCGAGCGTGGTGGCAGCGTCAGCGAGCGTGGCCATGTCGCCGATCAGGTCGCCGCCGATGCTGACCTTAAACTTCTCGATCTCGTCCTTCAACTGCTGAACGGAAACCTGGAAATCCTTCGCCTTCTTCAAGTCGTCGTCGGAGAAGATCGGGGCGTGCTTCGCAGCGCTCGCCAACGCCGTGTTCAGCTGCTGCCCGCCCCGCTCCAGTACGTCCGTCAACTGCGCCCAGCTCTTGCCGAACGCGGCGTTCGCGAGGATCGCCCGGCTCGTAGGGTCCTCGTTCGCGGCGTATGCCGCAGCGACCGACTGGAACGTGGCGACAAGGTCGACGGAGCCGTCTTTCGTGCGGACCACCGTCGCCCCGTACTTCCGCAGCGTCTCCTCGTTCGTGCCCGCGTTGCGGGCCAGTTTCGCCATCCCGTTCGCCAACGTGTCCGACGAGACGCCGAGCTCCCGGGCGGCGCCGACGAGAACCGACGACTGCTCGGCGCTGGCCCCCGTGACATCCTGAAACTTGTCGACCGCCTCCGCCGCATGGCTGAACGCCTGCACAGCGTCGACGCCGAACTTCGTGGCAACAACGCCGGCGGCGGCGATCGCCGTCCCCGCCAACGCCGCCTTCCCCGCCGTCGTGTCGAGACTGTCCGCGACTTTGTTCAGCACGGCGCTCGTGCCCGAACCGCCCGCAGCGCTGTTCCGCAACAGGTCAGCGATCCCGCCGGTGATCCCGCCGCCGGTGCCGACCTTGCCGATCTGGTCGTTCGCCGCCGCCGCCTTCTTCGCCTGCTCCTCCATCTTGCGGAGATCGTCGGCGATCTTCGACGACGTGACGTTCGTGGTCCGCTCAGCCGACTCGAGGCTCTTCGCGAACTTCAACATCGCGGCTTCGCCCTGGGAGGCGTCGCCGGTGATCTTGACGGTGAGAGTGCGCGAAACCATCAGCCGACCCTCACCATCTCAACCTGATGCGCTGCCCGCCACACGTCCGCCAGTTGGCGCCGATACTCCGCCAACTCGCCGAACGACATCGCTTCAATGTCGTCCCACGTCAGCCCGTAGCAGGCGGTCAGCCAAGGCAAATCGGCCCTCAACTGCCGCCTGAGAGTGGGGGGTCAGGGTACGCCTCCACCGGCTCCGCCGAGTCCTCCTCGCTGAACGACACCGCCGTGTCGAGCCGGATCGACGAGTCCACGTCGGCGAACGACACCGTCTCGCCCGCTTGGCGGCGTGCCAACCACACTGCGGCCGCGAACCGGTCCAGTTCGGCGACGGTGCCCTGCGCCCCCGCTATCACCTCGCCCACGCTGAAACCCGCCGCCCGCAGCTCGCGCACATCACGGGCGGTCACGTCGCCGAAACGGAGCGTGTACTCCACGTCGCCGACGCCGAGGACCACCCGCAGGTTCCGCAGCGACTCGGCCCGCTGCTCCGCCACCAGTTTCAGCGGATCTGGCGCTGTCGCCACCTAGTCCCCCAACTTCTGCATGGTCCGCTCGATCGCCGCCGTCACCTGCTCAACCGCCTTCAGTCCGCCACGCGACGCCGCCGGGAACAGGCCCCGGCCCGACACGCTCGAATCCAACGTGAACCGGTTGCCGGTCCACCGGTCGAACACCCTAGGAGAGGCATAGTTCATCGCCCGGGTGACCTGGACTACACCTCGCCTGGTGTGCATCTCGTAATGGCTGACCTTGATCCCTTTGGCGCCGAATTCGCGGGCCAACTCGAACCCGGCTTTCGGGACGAGACTCACGCTCACCGCCGACTGCGTGACCGACGACCGGACCTGCTTCGCCGTGCGAGGCCCCGTCCCCGGCAAGGCGTTCAGATGGGCGCGGGCGTCGGAGACAATCGGGGCGACCGCCGCCCGCATCGCCTTCCGTAGTTCCTTATCCAACTCGGGGGCGGCGCCACGGACGACGCGGCGGAAGTCGGCGAGCCCGTCAACGCGAGCGACGATCGCCATCAGCCACCTCGTCTGGCACTAACCGCTGGCACAGGCACGCGCACGAGCCGGGCTCGGCCAGGCCGGCACATTCGGCGTGTTGGCCG
>JAHFUQ010000023.1 GCA_023265045.1 Acidimicrobiia bacterium | reverse complement strand
TGAGGCTCGCCCGCAGCGTCGCGGTTGCGTCAGCCATGGTGCGCCGCCAGACGGGGCGCGGCGGGCGCCGGCGCGCGCACGAGGGCGACGCGCACCGCCAGCCCCAAAGCGGCGGCCACGGCGACGCGCACGAGCACGCTCGACGTGAGGAAGTAGAACTCGGACAGCACGGCGAAGGTCCCTTCGTAAAACACGTAGGCGAGGGTGAGGTTGAGGACGAACCCGGGCGCGGCCAGGCATGGGCCCAGCAGGCGGCGCACCTTAACCAGGCCCCAGCCGGCGAAAAGGCCGGACACCGCCGAGAACATGGCCACCCCGGGCCAGCCGAACGAGGCGTACCCCCAGAGGGGCGCCGGCAGGCGCAACCCGCCGGACGCGAAGTCGCTGAAGTCGCGGAAACCCGTCAGCGTGTGCAGGGCGTAGGTCGACGGTTCCCACGGACCGGTGGTGAACGTCAAGCCGGCCAGCAGGGTGCGGCCGTACGTGAGCTCGTGGCGCATTTCGAAGCCCCGCAGGAACCCGAGGTGGTCGCGGAGGTCCGGCGCGCTGGCGGCGATCCGCGACGCGACCGCGGTGGGCTGGGGCCCGGTCTGGACCAGCGCCAGGCTGAGCAGCGCGCCCACCGAAAAGCCGGCGACGACGAACCCGGCGATCAACACCGGCCGCAGCCGGCGCTCGACGGCCACGCCGACGGCGAACACCAGGGGCCCGAGGAAGGCGGACTCCCGGCTGAGCGACAGCAGCAAACCTCCGATCGCCAGCGCGGCGAGGGCCAAGTCGAGCCGGCGGCGGTGGCGGTACCAGAGGGCGAGAAGGACGGGCAGGATCGCCGCGCACACCGCCAGGCCGAAGCGGTAGACGATCGCGGCACGGAGGAACGAGGCACGGTACGGGCCGACCCCGTACTTGGCCGAGGTCCGATCGGCGGCGAAGTACGGGATGTAGCCCATGGTGACGAACGCGGCCGCCAGCGCCAGCAGCCCGACGAGGGCGAGCCGGCGCACGCGTGTGGCGACCAGCGCGGCGCGGGCCCCGCCGAGCGGGGCCGCGAACGTGAGCGGTACCCGGTTCGGCGAGCGCGCGCCGATCTGGCCGCCGAGCCACAAGCCGGCCAGGGTCGCGAGGGCGCCGAGGGACAGGATGTCGGCGTAGAGGATCAGGGTGCGGTGTTGGAGGTGATTGGCCGAGAGGGTGGGGGCGAGCGGGATCAGGTACGTCGCCACGAAAAACCCCGCCGCGAGGTAACCGGCGACGTTGTCCCGGCGCCGCCAGAGCAAGACGGGGCCGCACGTGAGGGTGAGGAGGGCGAGGAGCGCCTGGAGGGTCAACACGAGCGCAGGGTCTGTTCGACGATCTGGCGGAACTGGCGGGCGAACTCCGCCGGCGTCGGCGTTTCGGCGCGGATGGCGCGGGCCAGCCGATCCTCGCGGTCGCGATCGCCGCCGCGAGCCGCGGCCTCGTCGATGGCCGTGGCCATAGCGTCGATGGATCGCGCCGGAAAGGGCCGGACCAGCCCTCGCGTCACTTCGGGGAGCGATCCGCCATCGCTCACGCAGACGGTGACACCGCTGGCCATCGCCTCGACGACGGGCAACCCGTAGCCCTCTTCGAGCGACGGCTGGACGAGGAACCGGGCCCCTGCCATCAGCTCCTCGAGGTCGTCGTGGTCGCACCACGGCCGCACGCGGGTGAAGGATCGCTGACGCGGCGTCAGACCGGCATCGAGATCGTCGACCTCGGCGCCCCGCCCGCCCGCCAGGATGAGCCGCCCCCCGGCGGCGCAGAAGCCGGTGCGCTCGAACGCGGCGAGGAGCCGCCCGAGGTTCTTGTGGGCTGCGAACCGGCCCACGTAGAGGGCGGTGTCGCCCACTGGCGAGCGCCGGCGCCGCGCCGCGACCCGGTCGGCCACCTCGAGATCAAGGGGAAGGGGGAGTACGGCGACCCGCTCCACGCCGACGCCGAGGTCTCGCTCGATGCATCGCCGCGAGTACTCGCTGATCGTCACGACCTGCCGGGAGAGAGCAGCCGAGCGCCGGAGGTACGCGGCGCGCAGGGCGCGCTGCGCACGGCCGCCGCCGTAGCGGAGCTGGATGGTGTCGTGGATCATCACGACGGCTGGCGCCCTGGCGAGGGGCCGCTGCTGATGCAGGAAGACGACCACGCGTCCGGGAGGCAGCTCGAAGCGGGCCCGCTGGCCCCGCCACATCCTTGGGTCGCGCTCCGAGACGCGCACGGATGCGCCGGGCCACACCCACGACTCCACCCGAGCCGGCCCCCAGAGCAACCACGGGCGGTCGGGCGGATCGGCCGCGAGGCCGTTCAGGAGCAACTCCGTCACCCGGCCGGCGCCCCAGAGATCCAGCCAGCGGCAGTCGAGCACGACGTCGGGGACGGCGGTGGCGGCGACGGCCATGCCACGCGTCACGACGCCGGAACCCCCGCGTGCGCCGCGACCCATCCTTGGAACTCGTCGAGGAACCGGCCCGTCGAGAACCGTTCGGCGTTGCGCCGGCACGCGCCCGCGCTGAGCCCCAGCCCGAGCAACCGCTCGAGGCCGTCGCGCACGCTCACGACGTCGGCGTCATCGACGAGCACGCCCGTCACCCCGTCCTGCACCGTGTCGAGGCTCCCGCCCGCGGCCAGGCCGAGCACGGGCGTGCCGCACGCCTGGGCTTCCACGGGCACGATCCCGAAGTCCTCGAAGGCGGGGAAGACCAGGGCGCGAGCGGTCCGGTACAGCTCCCTGAGCTCGTCGTCGGACGGCCCGATGACGAACCGCACCGAGGCGCCCAACTCGCGGGCGAGGGCGCGCAGCGCTCCCTCGTCAGGGCCGGCGCCGGCGACGACGACGGGGTAGCGGAGCGCGTGGCAGGCGCGCATCGCCAGGTCGATCCGCTTGTACGGGACGAAGCGCGAGGCGACCAGGACGAACTCGCCCCTGCCGCCGGCGCCGATGCCCCCCTCCGCCGGCGGCGTGAAGTAGTCCGTGTCGACGGGCGGGTGGATGACCCGAGCGGGCCGGCCGTAGAAGCGCTCGATGCGCGCCCGGACCGCGCCTGAGATGGCGGCGAACTCGTCCACCCAGTCAGCGGACCGCCGGTCCCACGCCCTGAGCGCGGCGCGCGGGATGGCGGTGAACGGTCCGTGACGAGCGCGGCTGTCGACATCCGGCAGCCACACGTAGCGCATGGGCGTGTAGCAGTAGCAAAGGTGCCGCGCCGCTCGCGCCGGCCAGAACCCCTTGGCGCAGGCGTGGCTCGAGGTGACGACGAGGTCGTAGCGGCGCCGAGTGGCGTACCGCCACGCCAGGGGCATGAGGGGCAGTTGGACCTGCCGGCGCTCGCGCGCCCAGGCGACACGGTCGAGGAACGTCGTCGCCGGGGTGCGGCCGCCGAAGGCGAAGCCGGCCGAACGGTCCCAGGTGAGCGCGTACAAGTCGGCGGTCGGCGTCGCGAGCGCCATCGCCTCGAAGGTCTTCTCACTGCCCGTCCTGTCGCCCAGCCACTCGTGGCAGAGGGCCAGGTTCAATCCGACCCACGGCGGGAGATGACGGCCACCGGGGTCCGGGCGAGGATCGCCAGGTCCGTCCATGGGCTGCATCGGGCGTGGTAGTCGGCGTCCATCTCGGCGCGCGCCGGGAACTTGACCTCGCTGCGCCCGCTGACCTGCCAGAGCCCGGTCAGCCCGGGGCGGAGCGCGAGGTAGTCGCCGACATGCTCCTGGTACTCGGTGAGCTGCCATCGGGTCACCGGCCGGGGCCCGACGAGGCTCATATGCCCGACGAGCACGTTGAACAGTTGCGGCAGTTCGTCCATGCTCCACGTCCGCAACCAGCGGCCGACACGCGTCAGGCGCGGGTCGAGGGCGTTGGGGATCTTGTGGCTCGACGCGAGGTACAGGTCGCGCAGCCGCGGGTCTTGCGCGAGGCGCGCCTCGGCGTCGGCACGCATGGTGCGGAACTTCAACATCCGGAACTCCCGGCCGCCCTGCCCGACGCGCCGTTGCCGGAAAAGGAGGGGTCCACGCGACGTCAGCTTGACTGCGATGGCCGCCGCCAGCATGGCCGGCAGCAGCAGCAGGATCAGGACGACGGCCGCGAAGACATCGAGGATGCGTTTGCCTAGCCGGGCGGATTTGTGGTCTGTGGGTGCGGGGGCACGGGACGCGGACGTGAACCGCGACGCGGAAACGTACAGCGATGAGGCCACCTGGTCGCTCTCCAATTCGGACGCTCGTCTGTTAGGACTTCTGCGCCCAGCCCGTGACCACGCCCAGGCCTTACGTGGTCACGCAGAGGCATTCTTAGCAGACGCGCCGAAAAGCGCAACCCTACGGTTTCGTGAACGTCGCGTTTCGCGACGCGCTACTTACGGAGGACGGCGACGACGTTGGCGGCGGGGAAGATACGGCTCAAGCCGGTCATCTCGTACAGGTCCTGGGTGACTCGGCGGGCGTTGACGCACGGCTCGACGGCGCGATCCCACACCAGGAAGCGCCCGTTCCCGAGCGTCGTGCCGAACTGGATGGCGGCGTACTCGATGTCGCGGAAGGCGAAGTCGAAGTAGTACGGGCGCCGCCACTCCCGCTCGTCACCGGTCGCGAAGAATTCGAGGGTGCGCACCGAGAACCCGCGAACGTGGGTCGGGTCTACGTACAGGTTGCGGCTGGTGAAGTGCACGGCGGACACGATCACCGTCCCGCCCGCCGCCGTGATCCGGTGCACGTCGCGCATCGCCGGCACCACGTCGACGTGCTCGAGGATGTCACGGCACACGACGACGCCGAAGGCGCCGTCACGGAACGGAAGGACGGTGGTGCCGAGGCTGGCCACGACGTCCACGCCGGGCACGGCGACGAGGTCGAGGTTCACATAGCCTTCGCGGCGATCCCGCCCGCTGCCGAGGTTCAGGCGGGGAAGCCCCCTGATCTCCGCGGGGGCGTTCGCCACCGCGGCAGTCAGCACGCGCTCGAAGTCGACCGGCATGGGTGTTGCGGAACCTACCGATGTTGCGGCGCCCCGGTCACATGCAGCTACGCTCGCGCCGCCGGCTGGGCACAAAGGGGGAGACTCCGGGATGCGCCCTGGGAAAAAGCTGGCGTTTATCGGCGTGGCGCAACGGTGGTCGGACCGTTTGCCGCCGCGTTGGGGCCGGCGGGCACGCGACCTGGGCAAGATCGTCCTCGATCACCGTGGTGAGCGCCGCAAGGCCTGGCGGCACGTTCAGTACGAAATGGCGCGGCGCACCACCCCGTTGTTGGCGGCGTCGTTCGGCCGCGGGCAGCTGCTCGTCGATTCGCAAGACGACGAGATCGGCCGGACGGTGTTCGTCAGCGGCGGCTACGAGCGATGGCACATGCAGGCAGCCGTTGATCATCTCCGGGCGGTGGGGCTCGACCCCACGGGCAAGCAGTTCGTCGATGTCGGCGCGAACATCGGCACGTCGACGGTCGACGCCCTGGTCCAGTTCGGCTTCAGCCGGGCGGTGTGCTTCGAGCCTGCGACCGACAACGCGCGCCTGTTGCGCGTCAACCTGGCCTGGAACGACCTGGACGGCCGCGCCGATGTGTACACGGTCGCGGTCTCGGACCGCGACGGCTACGGGGTGCTCCAACGGTCGGCCACCAACTCCGGCGACCACCGGTTCAGCGCCGATCTGGTCGGCGCCGACGAGTGCCGGCGATTGGATTCCTTCGTGGACGCCGGCGCCATCGACCCCAGCCTGGTCGGGCTGGTCTGGATCGACGCCCAGGGCCACGAGCCCAACGTGCTGCGGGGTGCGAAGGCGATCCTCGACGCTCGGGTCCCAGTCGTCCTCGAGTACTGCCCGTGGATCCTGGGCGACGCCATCGCCGACCTCGACGCCGTCATCGCCGACCACTTCCGGACGATCGTGAACCTCAACCTGGCGGCTGAGGGGCGCACCGGCGAGATGATGATGACCGTCCCCGGCCTCGCGGCGCTGGCGCGCCAGTTCGCCACCCGGGGCTACGCCGATCTCCTCCTCCTGCAGTAGATGAGCGCGGCCCTTTGCTACGCGTGCGACGGCGCCATGCGCGAGCGGCGCGTGGGGATCGCCGACCTCCTCGTGTGCGGCGCGTGCGGCTTCGCCAAGATCGCCGACGGCCGGCACACGGCCGACTACTGGGCCCGGAAGGACGACGTCCAGCACGAGATCGACGAGCGGTACTGGACGGCACGCCTGGCCGTCTACCGCCGGGCCCTCCTGGCGGTCGAACAGGAGACCGGACGGGGGCGCCTGGTCGACCTCGGCGGAGGGGTCGGGCACTTCGCCGAGTGCGCGCTCGGGCGGGGCTGGGACGCCTACTCGGTGGACGTTTCTCCGCACGCGGCGCGGGCCGCCGCCGCCCGGGTGGGGGAGGGTCGGTCGCTGCTCGCCGCACCTGACTCCATGAACGGCTCGTGCGACCTGGTGACGTTGTGGTGCGTTGTGGCGCACGTCCCCGACCCTCGGGCGGTGCTCGCCGACGCCGTGCGCCTGCTCAGGCCCGGCGGCCGTCTCCTGATGACGACGCCGAACTTCTTGTTCCAGTCGCGCTACGCGCGCGTGGCGGCGCGCCTCGGCCGGCCCCTGGACTTCGTCGCCAGCGACCACGTGCTCCACTTCACCCCGGCTTCGATCGACCGCGTCCTTGCCGACGCGGGCGCCGGCCGCCGCACGTTCGCCTACTGGGGCATCACCACCGACTGCCTGCTGGAACGACGGCTGGCGCGGGTGCTCGTGCCCTGCAAGCGGCTCTGGAACTGGGCGGCATGGGGCGCGTCGCGGGTTGGCGTGCCGCCGCTGTATTCCGAGCTCCACGTCCAAGCGGTCGCCGGCGCCGCTGGCGCCGCCGGTGTTGTCGCGTGACCAGGGCCCGCCTGCTGGAGCGGCCCGCGGCGCGGCGCGCGGCCTGGACGTTCGCGAGCCAGGGCCTGTCGAGCGCGTCCAATTTCGGACTGACGGTGCTCGTGCTGGCGACGGTGCCGGCGCGCACGTTCGCCGTCTTCACGGTCTGCCTCACGACCTATCTGCTGCTGCTGCAACTGGCCCGGTACGTGATCGGGATCCCGCTCCTAATCGACGCCGGCGCCGACGCCGAGGGGGATGCCGCGGGTCAAGCCCCGGCGGTGGGGCTGGCCGCCATCGCGGGCGCCGCCACCATCCCGCTCTTCGCCGCGGCCGCGGTCGCCTGGGCGCCCGGAAGGACGCTGCTGGTCGCGCTGGCGGTCACCATGCCGTTCCTGCTTGTCCAGGACGCCCTTCGCCATGCCGCCATCGCGCGCGGCCGCGCCGATCTCGCGGCCGCCGCCGATGCGGTGTGGGTCGTCCTGCTGGTGGCCGGCGCGGCCGCGGCCGCCGGGGGGCGCGAGGTGAGCGCCACGCAGTTGGTCGGCGCCTGGGCCGGCGCCGGCGTCGTCTCGGCTGCGCTGCTGTCGTGGTGGCTGCGGCTCCGGCCCGCCCTCGGCCGCGCCGGGCAGTGGCTGCGCGCCAACCGCGTCCTGTGCCGCCGGGTCGCCGTCGAGTTCCTCGTCAATTCGGGGAGCTACTACGCCCTCTCCTACGGCCTGGCCGCTCTCGCCGGCGCCGTCCAGCTCGGCTACCTGCGCGCCGCCCAGACACTGTTCGGCCCCGCCAGCGTCGTCCTCCTCGGAGGCGCTGCGCTGGGGGTGCCCGAGAGCGTGCGGATCCGGGGCGACGGCGCCCGCCTGACCCGCTTCGCCCGGCTGCTCTCGGCCGGACTGGCGGCGCTCTCGGTCGTGTGCGGCGCCGCCGTGTACGCCGCGCTCCCGGCCGCTGGTCCCAAGCTGTTCCCCGACAGTTGGGCGGCGATCCGCTCGGTGATGCCGTGGCTGACGCTCTTCGGCGCCGCCATCGGCGCCGGCGCCGGCGCCATCGCCGGCCTGCGGGCGCTGGGCGCGAGCCGTTGGGTGCTCCGCGGGCGGGGCGTCACCGGTGCGGCCGCGCTGGCGGCCGGATTGCCCGCCAGCGCCTGGTTCGGCGCGCGGGGCACGTTCGTCGCCCTCGGCCTGGCGGAGTGCGGCCTCGCCGTGCTGGCGTGGGGCGAGCTGCGCAGGGCGGTGGACCGCATTGACTGAGGGCGCCGTGACCGGCGCAGGGACCAACACCGTCGCCGAGCTCGACCTCGGCGCCTACTGGCGAGCCCTCAGGCGCAGGCGCACGCTCATCGCCGCGACGACCGCGGTGATCGTCGCTGCCGCGCTCGCCTACACCTGGGTCCAGCCCATACGCTACGAAGCACGCGCCCAGGTGCTGGTCGCCGTCGACTCGGGCCCGTCCGTCTTCCGTGTAGCCCCTCCGGTGGTCGACCCCAACCGGGTGCTGCAAACCGAGCTCCTCGTGTTCGACAGCCCGCAGCTGCGGGCGGGCGTGAGGAGCCGGATCGGCAGGGCGCCCGCGGTGTCGGCCCACCAGGTCGAGCAGACGGACGTGATCGAGGTGGTGGCCACCAGCCGCCGAGCGCGGGAGGCGGCGTCGATCGCCAACGCCTACGCGACCGCATACATCGACCTGCGGCGCGACGAGGCGGTGAGCAACGTGGTCGCGGCTGCGGGGCAGCTCCAGTCCAAGATCTCCGACCTCCAGCGCCAGATCGACCGCGCCGCCGGCGAGGCGCAGACGTCGCTCATCGACCAGCAGGCGCTGTTCCGCCAGAAGCTCGATCAGCTCCAAGTCGACGGCGCCCTTCAGGCCAGCGCGGCGCGGCTGATCTCGGAGGCGTCGCCCCCGAAGCGTCCGGTGTCGCCGGATCGGCTGAGAACGGGCCTGGTGGCGCTCGTCTTCGGCTTCGCCGTCGCCGTCGGCGTCGCCCTGGCCGTCGAGTACCTGGATGATTCGTTGCGCACCGTCGAAGACGTCCAGCGCATCGCCGGGGGGGTGGGGGTCGTCGGGATCATCCCGGCCGTCCGCCAATGGAAGTCGGAGGACGACGCCCTGGTGGTGTCGATCACCGCGCCCCAGTCGCCCGCCGCGGAAGCGATCCGGACGCTGCGGACGTCGCTGGCGTTCCTCGCCATCGAACAAAACGTGACCGTGCTCCAGATGACGAGTTCGGACGTGGGCGAAGGCAAGTCGTCGGCGGTCGCCAACCTGGGCGTGGCGCTGGCGCGCGCCGGGCGGCGGGTCGTCGTCGTGGACTGCGATCTGCGGCGGCCCCGGCTGCACCGGTTCTTCCAGGTCGACGCCGGCGTCGGGCTGACGTCGGTCCTGCTCGGCGCAACCGACCTGGCGGCGGCCGTCGTGGACGTCCCCGGGGTCCCGCGGCTGGCCGTGTTGCCGGCCGGCCCCGCTCCGGCCGACCCTTCCGAACTGCTCTCGTCCACCCGGATGGGCGACGTTGTCGCCGCGCTGCGGGCCGAGGGGGCCACCGTCGTCCTCGACTGCCCGCCGGTGCTTCCCGTGGCCGACGCGCTGGCCGTCGCGCCGCTTGCCGACGCCACCCTCGTCGTGTGCCGCGCCGGGCGTTCCGACGGCAAGCGGCTCGCCCGGTGCCTGGAGATGTTGCGCCAGGTCCGGGCCCCCGTGGCGGGGATCGTCCTCAACGCTGCGCCCGTGGAGGTGACCTACGGCCGTCCGTACGCCTCACGGCCACCGGGCCGGACCGACGCCGTCGCGCCGTCGATCGAGCATCGGTCGTAGCCGGGGGGCCAGAATGGGCGCAATGAGCAAACGCGCGTTCATCACGGGAATCACCGGCCAGGACGGCTCCCACCTCGCCGAGCTGCTGCTGAAGCAGGGCTACGAGGTCATCGGGCTGATGCGGCGGACCAGCACGCTCACCTTCGAGCGCATCGCCCACATCCAGGATCAGCTGACGTTGGTCCGCGGCGACCTGCTGGACGAGGCGTCGATGATCAACGTGCTGTCGAAGTACCGGCCGACCGAGGTCTACAACCTCGCCGCCCAGTCCTTCGTGCAGACGTCGTTCGAGCAGTCGGTGCTGACGGGAGAGGTGACCGCCCTGGGCGTGACCCGCCTGCTCGATGCCATCCGCATCGTCGACCCGACCATCCGCTTCTACCAGGCCAGCTCCAGCGAGATGTTCGGCAAGGCGCAAGAGACGCCCCAGTCGGAGACGACGCCGTTCTACCCCCGCAGCCCGTACGGCGTCGCCAAGCTGTACGGGCACTGGATCACGATCAACTACCGGGAGAGCTACGGCTTGCACGCCTCCTCCGGCATCCTCTTCAACCACGAGGGCCCACGGCGCGGCCTCGAGTTCGCGACCCGCAAGATCACCGACGCGGTAGCCCGGATCGTCAACGGCAAGGCGATGGAGCTCCGGCTCGGCAACCTCGAGGCCCGGCGTGACTGGGGCTACGCGGGCGATTACGTCGAGGCCATGTGGCTCATGCTCCAGCAGGACACGCCCGATGATTACGTGATCGCCACCGAGGAGACCCATTCGGTGCGGGAGTTCTGCGACGTCGCGTTCCGCCACGTCGGCCTCGACTACCGCGACTACGTGGTGCAGGACGAGCAGTTCTTCCGTCCCGCCGAGGTCGACCTCCTCGTCGGAGACGCCACCAAGGCCCGCACCAAGCTCGGCTGGTCGGCGCAGACGAAGTTCCACGACCTGGTGAGGCTGATGGTGGACGCCGACCTGGCCCGGATGGCCTAAGGACCGGGCGCGGGCGCCTCGCTCGGGTCGCGCTCGTAGTCGGCCACGACGTCGGCGGCGATGTCGCGCACCTTCCGGTTGGTCGCCTGCGACCGATGGCGGAGGATGGCGAAGGCGCTCTCGCTCCCGCACATGTGGCGCGCCATCAGGATGCCCTGGGCTTGCCCAATCAGCTCTCGGGTGGCGAGACCCTGCCGGAGGTGCTCCGCCGTGAGCCGGGCCGCGGTGAGGGCCTGGAGGTTGGCGAGCGTGACCCCGGCCTGGAGCGCAAGGGCCTCAGCGGCGGCCCGGTCCGCGTCTTCGAACCCGGGCCGCTCGGGCGAGTACAGGATCAGCGCGCCGAACGTCCGACTCCGGTCCCCCAAGGGCAGGGCCAACACCGTGGCGTAGCCGGCGTCGAGGGCCGCTCGGCAGAACTGGGGCCACCGCGTGCGGTCCCTTTCGAGGGCGCCGTGGTAGCGCCGGCCCTGTTCGAGCACGAGGGGGCGCGGACCGGCGCGCGTGCCGTCCTGCACGCTGTCGACGGCGCGCACCGCGCGCGACGCGGCGGTTCTCGGCGGGCCGTCGCCGGCGGCGATCGTGGCGCTGGCGGCGGCGGCGCCCGCAATCGTGCCCGTCGCGGCCTGCACGACGAGGTCGAGCACCCCGTCGAGCGTCGCATCGTCCAGGGTGAGCAGCGCGAGCCGCCGGAGCGCCGCCGCGAGCGTGCCCCCTGTGGCCGAGTCGCCGGATCTCCCTTCCCCGCTTCCGCGCCGCACCATCGGCCGTCCTTTCGACCGAACCGTGCACTCCCCTCAACAAGTGTGCCGCCGGCCCAGCGCAATGGGGCGAGAAATCCAACTTCTCTTGACCAAACCGCGCTGGTGGAGTAGGAAGCAACTCGCAGAGATCGCGCGCGGTTCGACAACAGCCGCAGCACTACCCCTCGCCGAGGTGCGCACGATATGAGTTCCACCGACTTCCTTTCCGGCGCCGTGGCACCAGTCGAGCGCTGGCGCGACCCGTCTCCCGCGGTGAGCACGTGGCAGGCAGAGGTCTTCGTGGTCGAGTGGCAGGTCGCGCCCGACGCACCGCCCGAGCCGCCGCCTTCGAGCGAATGGCGCGCGAGAGCCGAGGAAGTCGCGCTCAGCCTCGACCGCTGAGCCCCGGCGCCGCCAATGCTCGGCGGCCAACGCTCCCGGCAGGTGGCACTCAGTAGATTGTGGGTGTGGCGCCGCCGCGTACCCATCGGATCCTGGTCGTCGACGACGACGAGGGCGTGCGCGCCCTGCTCACCCGGTACTTGGAGCTCGAGGGCTATGAGGTCGAACAGGCCGGCGACGGCGCCAGCGCGATGGCGGCGCTGAAGGCCCACCCGCCGGATCTCCTGCTGCTGGACGTCATGCTGCCGTCGGAAGACGGGCTCCACATCCTGACCCGGCTGCGGAAGGACAGCGACGTGGCAGTGATCCTGCTCACCGGCCGCGACGCGGAAGCCGACCGGGTGCTGGGGCTCAAGCTGGGCGCCGACGACTACGTCGTCAAGCCCTTCTCCCCAGCCGAGATCGCGGCGCGGATCGCGACCGTGCTGCGCCGGGTCCGGCCCGCGGCGGCGTCGACCCGTCTCGAGTTCGACGGCCTGACCATCGACATGACCACCCGCGAGGTGGCGGTCAGGGGCCAGCCGATCACGACGACGGCGAAGGAGTTCGACCTGCTGGCGTTCCTGGCCTCTTCGCCCCGCCAGGTGTTCTCCCGCGAGCAGCTCCTCGAGCACGTCTGGCAGTCGTCGTCGGCCTGGCAGAGCGCCGACACGGTCACCGAGCACATCCGCCGGCTCCGGAAGCGAATCGAGCAGGACCCTGAGCATCCGAAATGGATCGCAACCGTCTGGAGCGTCGGCTACCGCTTCGAACCGTCGCCCTGACTGGCGAGGGCCAGGAGCTCGTCGGCGCTGAGTCCGGGGCTGTCTGGGCCGGTCGTGGCCACGCTGACGTGCACCCCGGGGCCCATCTCGGCCACCAGCCGGTCCCGTAGGGCCTGGCCGTCGTCGGGACCGGCCAGGCCGGCGCACAGCACGGCGAAGGCGGCCGGGCCTACGCGCCCGACGGGGTCGGGCGGGCGGACCGCCAGGCGGAGGCGCCGCCCGATCTCGTCGACCTCGCGGTCCGCGGCCCCGTCGTCGGCGGGCTCGGACCCCTCGATCCGGACCCAGATCAGGCTGACCGACTCGTGGGTGCGGGCGGCGCGGGCCAGCGCGCGCTCCAGCCGGTACCGCAGCTCGGCCCGGTTGGGGAGCCCAGTGGCGGCGTCGGTGAGCGGCCGCTCCTCGCCGGCGTCGTCGGGAGACTCCGCCGGCGGGTCGGGGAGGGTGAACCGGAAGACGCTGCCGCCGCCCGGGTTGGGCTCGACCCAGATCCGCCCGCCGTGCCCGTCCACGATGCGCTCGCAGATGGCCAGGCCGATGCCGGTGCCGTCGTACTGCTCGCGGGAGTGCAGTCGGCGGAACATCTCGAAGATCTCGCCGGCCCGCGCGGGGTCGACGCCGACTCCGTTGTCAGCGACGCTTACACACCACCCGTCATCGGTCCGCTCGGCCGAGACGTGGACGCGCGGCGTCGTGCCCTGGGCGACGAACTTGCAGGCGTTCCCGACCAGGTTCTGGAGAAGCTGGCGGAGCTGCTGGGGATCGCCGATGACGGTAGGAAGCGCGCCGTGGGTGACCCGCTCGTCGGGTTCGAGGGCGGCGGCGAGGTCGACCGGCACGGCGACACGCTCGCCCGCGCCGACGCCGGCGAAGGCCAGGAGGTCGTCGATGAGCGTATCCAGCCGGGCCACGCCGTTGGTGATCCAGTGGACGCAGTCCCGCCCCCGCTCGTCGAGCGCCTCGCCCTGGGACCGTGCCAGCAGCGAGGCGAACCCGGAGATCACCTGCAACGGCGACCTCAGCTCGTGGGCCGCGACGGACGCGAAATGGGCCAAGTCCGCGTTGGCCCGGGCCAGCTCCTCGGCGTCCTCGGCCACGATCCGGCGGTGCACTTCGGCGCGCTGCTCCTCGGTCACGTCCACGACATAGGTGACCGGCCCTTGGCGGCCGACCCGCACCCAGGCGACACGGCCGTCCGGTCGGGTGAGGCGCTGAGCGCCAGGCTGGGGCAGCAGTCCGGCCTCGCCGGCGGTGATCCGCTCGAACGCCTCGTTGGCGCCCAGGCCGTCGATGGCCATCCCGATGGGCGCCTGTTCGAAGGCGAGCTGGTAAAGGCCCGTCGCGCTCCCGTCGCACACCGCGAAAAGGCGCGCCAGCAGCTCGTCGGGCCGATCCCGCTTCTCGAGGTAGGCGTCGGCGCCGACATCGAGCGCCCGTTGGGCCATCCGCCCGGCGCTGAAGCCCGACAGCACGACGATGCGGCTCGTCGGGGAACAGGCCCGGATGCGCGGGATGGCGCCGAAACCATCGAGGATTGGCATGGCGAGGTCGAGCAGCACCATGTCGGGCTGCTCGCGGGCGCTCAGGCGCACCGCCTCATCGCCGTCGGCTGCCTCGCCGACCACCCGAAAGGAGGGCGACGCGCCGAGGACCTCGCGGAGGAGCGCCCGCATTGCGGCTGCGTCGTCGGCGATGACCACCCGAAGGGCGCCCTGAGCGGACATTGGACACTCAACATCGGCGCGAGCGGCCACGTCGTGAAGCCCTTTGGGCGAATGTTGGCCACCCTGTCTCAGGGACGGTTCAGGGTCATCCCCGATTGCCGGATGGACCCCCGGTGGCCGACCATGGGCAGGTCCCGTCCCAAGGAGAGCTGATGGCGCGTAAGAGCAAGACCCCGAAAGCTGGCGGACCGACTCCCACCCCGGACATCGAGGACAAGGCGAAGAACCGCAGGCGGGGGTTGTTCCTCGCCATCGCCGCCTTGCCGGTACTGGCGTTGTTCTACGCCACCCTCCTCTACTGGTCGAGCCCCCACACGGGCGGCACCCAGCTGCGGATCGACCAATACATCACCCTGCTGCGCCAGGGCCGGATCCAGTCCGCGACGATTCTCGAGACCGACAACCGGATCACCGGCAAGTACGACCGGGGCAACTACTGGATCACGGTGGGCACCCGGGAGACGATCTTCAGCCGCCTCACCTCCGCCATGGAGGACGCAGGCGTCGCCTACAAGGTCAAGCAGCAGCCGCTCAAGAACCTCATCGTCCCTGCTTCCATGCTGCTCCCGGCCCTCATCATCGTTGACGGCCTTTTCATCCTCTTCCTGATCATGCGCCCCGGAGGCACCGACGGCATGGGCTTCGGCAAGTCCAAGGCCAAGCGGCTGGCCGTCGGCGAGTCCAAGATCACCTTCGCCGACGTGGCCGGGGTGGACGAGGCCATCGAGGAGCTGGCCGAAGTTCGGGACTACCTCGGTTCGCCCGACAAGTTCCTGGCCATGGGCGCGGCCGTGCCCAAGGGCATCCTGCTGACCGGCCCTCCGGGCTGTGGCAAGACGCTGCTGGCCCGGGCCCTCGCCGGTGAGGCCAACGTGCCCTTCTTCACCATCTCGGGCTCGGACTTCGTCGAGATCTTCGTCGGTGTCGGCGCGGCCCGTATCCGCGACTTCTTCGCCGTGGCCAAGACGGCCGCCCCCTGCATCGTGTTCATCGACGAGCTCGACGCCGTGGGCCGCAGCCGTACGGCGATGGCGGTTGGCGGTCAGGACGAGCGTGAGGCCACCCTCAACCAGCTCCTGGTCGAGATGGACGGTTTCGACGCCGGCAGCGGCGTTGTCGTCCTCGCCGCCACGAACCGACCGGACATCCTCGACTCCGCCCTGCTCCGCCCCGGTCGTTTCGACCGCCGGGTGGGCGTGGACCGGGCCGATGTCCGGGGCCGCGAGGCCATCCTCAAGATCCACTCCCGTGGCAAGCCCATGAGCGAGGACGTCGAGCTGACCGGCATCGCCAAGCGGACGGTCGGGTTCAGCGGCGCCGACCTGGCCAACGTCGTGAACGAGGCTGCCCTGCTCGCTGCCCGCCGGGGTTCGAACCAGGTCACGAACCGGCTCCTCGTCGAGGCCATCGAGCGGGTCGTCGCCGGCCCGGAGAAGAAGAGCCGGATCCTCTCGCCGCAGGACCGTTCCCGCATCGCCTACCACGAGGCGGGCCATGCCGTCGTCTCCACCGCGCTGCCCGGTTGCGACCGGGTCGGCAAGCTCTCCATCGTGGCCCGGGGCCACGGCGGCGGGTTCACCTGGATGGTTCCCGAGGGCGACCAGGTCACCGTCACCCGCTCGCAACTGCTCGACCGCATCGCCTCCCTGCTGGGCGGCCGGGCCGCCGAGCGGCTGGTCACCGGTGAGGTCTCGTCAGGGGCGACCGCCGACCTCGAGCACGCCGTTTCGCTCGCCCGCCGGATGATCGCGGACTTCGGCATGTCGACGAACCTCGGGCCGTACATCGTGAAGCCCTTCACCGACGGCTACCAGGGCCAGATCGGCGCCGGGTACTCGGAGCGCATCGCCTCCGAGATCGACGCCGAGATCCAGGAGATCCTCGGCACCGCCGAGGATCGGGCGACGGCGGCGCTGGTCGCCAACCGGGGCGCCTTCGAGCGCCTGGCCGTCACCCTCATCGAGGTCGAGACGCTCGAGGACGACGCCCTCGACCAGCTCCTCCTCCCGATCTCCTCGACCGGCGAGCTCGACTCGGCGGTTACGACGAACGCCTGATTTCCTAGGTTTACCGCAGAGGAAGTGCGTTCTGGGCACCCTGGGGGGGTGCCCAGAACCGCGCTTGGACCGTGCTGATCGGGCGGTGCTCGGGTGCGGATCGACCGGTGACCGTGAGCGTGACCCTCGACGCCGACATCGGGCCGTGCGCGGGCGTCGGCTTGGTGACGGCCCCCGGCGTCACGCTCGATCTCGCCGGGCACACGATCCGGGGGGACGGGAACCCGGTGGGGACGCCGGACCAGGTTGGCATCCGTCTGGTGAGCGTGAACGGCGTGCCGTCAAGAACGGGACGGAACGCGACTTCGACGCGGGGATCCTCGTCTCCCAGGGCTCGAACAACACGATCGCCACGTGTTGCTGTCACAGTCGGCGTTTCCCTTGTGGAGGTCCCAGGCGGTGACGCCTGCCCCAACGCCGCCACTCCGCGTCGCGCAACGCGGCCGACTCCTTCATGCCCGCCTGCGCCAAGGGCCCGTAGCCGCCAGTCCGACGCCCGGCCGTTCGATGCCACCCGGGTCAGTCGGCTCGGCGGTAGCGCTTCACCGAGAGGGCGGCGAACACCACGGTGATGCCCACCATCCACACCACCCCCGTGAACACCTTGCCGGCCGTGGGCCCGCCGATGACGAGGGCTCGCACCGCGTCCGCCACCGCGCTCACCGGCTGGTGATTGGCGTAGGCCCGCAGCGGGCCGGGCATGGTCGCCGTTGAGACGAACGCGCTCGAGGCGAAGACCAGCAGCGCCATGAGGGGAAAGGCCGCGGCCTGCGCGGCTTCGGCGTTGCCGGTGGCGAGGCCGACGAGGGCCATGATCCACGACATCGCCAGGCCGAACAGCAGCAGCAAGCCGATGGACGCGAGGAAGGGGATCACGCCCGTGTGCACCCGGAAGCCCACGAGGAAGCCGACGATCACCATGAGGACGACCACGAACAGGTTCCGCAGCACGTCGGCCAGGGCGCGCCCGGCGAGGACGGCGGACCGGGCCATGGGCAGCGAGCGGAAGCGCTCGATGAGCCCGGTTTGGAGGTCGCTTGCCAACCCGATGCCGGTGTTGATCGAGCCGAACGTGACGGTCTGCACGAAGATCCCGCACATGAGAAAGTCGACGTAGCGCACCCCGGGGATGGGCTTGATGGCGCCGCCGAAGACATAGCGGAACATCAACACGAAGATCACCGGCTGGACCGTGGAGAAGACCAGCGTGGTCGGCACCCGGAACAAGCCGATCACGTTGCGGCGGGCGACGGCCAGGGCGTCGGAGACGACCTGCGAGACCGGCGTGCGCTCGGACACAACGACGGCGGGGGCGGTAATGGCGGTCACTGGTCACCTCCTGGGGTGGGGGCCTCGGCGTGGCGGCCCGTCAGGCGTAGGAACACGTCGTCGAGGGTTGGCTCTCGCACGGCGATCGACGCCGGCTTGAACCCTCGGTCGTCAAGGATGCGGACGACCTCCAGAAGCGCGGGGCCGCTGTCGGGGACGTTGACAGAAAGGGCGCTGCCGCCGTTCGTGAGCTCGGCCGAGCCCACCGGCGCCAGCGCGGGCGCGGCGTCCCGCGCCGTCCTGGCGTCGTCGAAGCGAACTTCGATCACCGTCGTGCCGATCTGGGCCTTGAGCTCTGACGCGGTGCCCTCGGCGATGACCCGGCCGTGGTCGATGACGACGATGTTGTCGGCCAGCCGGTCGGCCTCCTCGAGGTACTGGGTCGTCAGCAGCACGGTGGCGCCGTCGGTCACCAGCTCGCCGATCACGCCCCACAGGTCGCTCCGACCCTGCGGGTCGAGCCCCGTCGTCGGTTCGTCGAGGAAGAGCACGGGTGGCCGGTGCATCAGCGCGGCGGCGAGGTCGAGCCGGCGGCGCATGCCGCCTGAGTAGGTCCGGCTCGGGCGGTCGGCGGCCTCGGTGAGCGCGAAGCGCTCCAGGAGCTCGCTGGCTCGGGGACCGATGACGTCACGGGGCAGGTGCGTCAGCTGGCCCACCATGCGGAGGTTCTCGCGTCCGGTGAGGTTGCCGTCCACCGCCGCGTACTGGCCGGCGAGCCCGATGATGGAGCGCACCGACTGCGGTGTGCGCGTCACGTCCAGCCCCAGCACGGTGGCGCGCCCGGCGTCCGGGAGCAGGATCGTGGTGAGGATGCGGACCGCCGTCGTCTTGCCCGCGCCGTTGGGCCCGAGCAGGCCGAGCACCGTCCCCTTGGGCACCTCGAAGTCGACACCGCTCAGGGCGACGACGTCGCCGAACCGCTTGACCAGACCTTCGGCGGTGATGGCTGCGTCTTCCATGACTTCTACACTCCTCCAAACCATTGAGTATAGTCAAGTAAATTTTCGAGGATGCTCAAGTAAGGAGTTCTCGAAGTATGATGGTCGGCGTGACGACCCAGGCCGGTCGGGAAGCGTGGCGCACCATCCTGCGCCTGATGTTCGACGGCGAGGGGCATGGGCGGATGCCGGAAGTGTGCCGAGCCATCGGGGTCCCGGCGAGCATGGTGAAGACGCTGATGCACCTGTCGCCCGACGAGCCCAAGGCGATGCGGGACCTGGCCGAGCACTACGGGTGCGACGCGTCGTACATCACCGCGCTGGTCGACGACCTCGAGCAGCGCGGCTTCGCCGAGCGACGCCCACACCCCTCCGACCGTAGGATCAGGACCGTGGTGCTCACCCCTGCCGGCGCCGAGGTCAAAGAACGGCTCACGGAGATGCTTTGGACGCCGCCGCCGGCGTTCTCGGCGCTGAGCGCGACCGAACAGCGCGAGTTGCGCGACCTTCTGCGCAAGGTGGCCAACGCCGACACGGTGCTCACGGCGCGTGCGGCGGCAGGTCGTTAGCGTCGCGGTCGCGAGCGCCCTTCTGCTCGGCGCGTGCGGCGGCGGCGGGGGCGGCGCCAGCTCCGGCGTCCGCGCCAGCGACCGGGCGCCGCTCCAGCTCGGCGAGCTGACCGTCGGCGGGCAGGCCCGTACGTACCGGCTCTTCGCGCCGTCCACGCTCCCGCCCACGAAGCTCGTGCCTCTCGTCATGGTGCTGCACGGTGGGGGCAACAGCGCCGACTCCGTGGCCCAGACCACGCAGTTCGACCGCTTTGCGGCGACGGACGAGTTCATCGTGGTGTATCCCGAGGGGCTCGGCGGCTACTGGAACGGGGGGTTCTGTTGCGGCGGGTCCGAGGCTGACGATGTCGGCTACCTCGCCGCGCTGATCGACCGGCTGGCAGGCGTCTACAAGATCGACCGCAGCCGCGTGTACGCGGTCGGGGTGTCGAACGGCGGGATCATGGCATACCGGTTCGCCTGCGACCGTGCCGACCTGGTGGCGGCGGTGGCGTCGGTGGCGGGGGCGATGATCGTCGACGACTGCCACCCGGCGCGACCCGTCTCGATCCTCGAGGTGCACGGCACGGCCGACAGCTCTGTGCCCTACAACGGCGGCCGCGTCCAGCCGCGGGCGGCCCGGGCCAGGGCCGACGTGCCGCCGACGGCGGCCGTGGTGCAGAAGTGGGTGGACACGGACCGCTGCCAGGCTTCGCCCCGCATCACCACGGAAGGACCGGTGAGCACCTCGGCGTGGAGCCAGTGCACGGCCAACACGACGGTCACCCTCATCACCGTTCAGGGTGGGAGCCACACGTGGTTCGCACCCGGCCTCGGCCCCGCCAACGGCGCCATCGACGCCACCGTGGTCATCACGGGTTTCCTCGGCCGCCTGGCCTGAGCGCGAACAAAGGACGGCCTCGACGGCCGTCCTTTGTTCGTCGCCGCTCTAGTTCCCCTGGGTGATGGGCGTGTCCTGAATCGCTCCGGCGAGGGCGGACGAGTTGTCCGACAACACGTTGGCGGCGATGGCTGCATTGACGGGAATGGCGAGGTTGGCGTTGATCAGCGACATGGCCGCCCGCTCGGGCAGCGGCTCGCCGGCCAGCTGCTCCAGCTCTTCCCGGCTCACGTTGCGGTAGTCCATCACGGGCTCCTAGTTGCTCTGTGTGATCGGCGCCGTCTGCTGCGCGACTGCCGTTGCCGTCGAGTTGTCCGACAGCACGTTCAGGGCGGCGGCCAGGTTCACCGGCGCGGCGACGTTGGCGTTGATAAGTGACATTGCCGCGCGCTCGGGCAGTGCCTCGCCGGCGAGTGCGTCCAGCTCTTCCCGCGTCAACTTCTGGTAATCACCCAACGAAAAGCCTCCTTGTTTGGTGTTCGTTTGGTGTTCGCCTAAGACGCTTCCCGACCCGCGCTGCGCCCAAACCGGCGCGTTTGGCGGGATGCGTGTGGCGGTACGAACGTCGCCATCCGCAACCGGGCGGAGCTTTTCGGTCACGGAGGAAGCGCACATGACGATGGCGCCGGAGGCTTCGAGGGAGCTTCCCCGCCTGGCGGACGGTGTCGAGCTCATCGGCGAATACGAGGGTTCTGGGTTCAAGGAGCCGCCCTCGTTGGTGCGGCGCGGGGACGGTCAGGTCATCCAACTTCCGCCCTTGCTCTACCAGGTCGCCGCCAAGGCGGACGGCAGCAAGACCTACGAAGACCTCGCCCGCGAGGTGAGCGCAGAGATGAAGCGAGGGCTCGACGCCGGCAACGTGCGCTTCCTCGTCGACGAGAAGTTGCGTCCCCTCGGCATTCTGACCGCGGCCGATGGCAGCCAGCCCCCGGTGGAGAAGGCGGACCCTTTCCTCGGCCTGAAGTTCCGCGCCGCGCTTATCCCCGAGTCGGTCTCCAACGGGCTCGGGACGCTCTTCAAGCCCTTGTTCTCGCCGCTTCTCGTGCTCGCCGCCCTCGCCGCGCTGGTTGCCGCGGACTGGTGGCTCTTCAGCGTCCATGGCCTGGCCCAGGCGATCCGCCAGTCGCTCTACCACCCCGGCCTGTTCCTCCCGCTGTTCGCCGCCATCATCCTGTCGGCCGCCTTCCATGAGATCGGCCACGCCGCCGGATGCCGTTACGGCGGGGGACGGGCCGGAAAGATGGGATGCGGCTTGTACCTGGCGTGGCCCGCGTTCTATACCGACGTGACCGACGCCTACCGGCTGGGGCGCCGAGCCCGGCTGCGCACCGACCTGGGCGGCGTCTACTTCAACGTGGTCGTGGTGCTGACGACGATGGGCGCGTACGTGGCCACGCGATTCGAACCGCTGCTGGTGCTGATCCTGGTGCAGCACTTCGAGATCGTCCACCAGCTCCTGCCCGTCGTCCGCCTTGACGGTTACTACATCGTGGCCGACCTGACGGGTGTGCCCGACCTGTTCGGCCGCATCAAGCCGATCCTGCGGAGCCTCATCCCCGGCACGAAGGCTGACGAGCAGGTGACCGTGCTCAAGCCCTGGGTGCGTGCCGCGGTGACGTCGTGGGTGCTGATCGTCGTGCCCCTGTTGATCTTCGAGTTGTTCGTCATGCTCGTGAACCTGCCCCGCATCCTCGGCACGGCATGGGACTCCGGAGTCGACGGCTGGCATGCCGCCGGCAAGGCGTTCGGGACGGGCGACACGCTGGCGGGAATCGGCGGCTCGGTGCAGCTCGTCGTCCTCGCCATCCCGATCGTCGGGATCCTCCTGATGCTCGCCAAGACGGCCAAGGGCGGCGGCGGATGGGTGTGGCGGCGCACCGAAGGCAAGCCCGTCGCCCGCGGCGTCACGGTGGCCGTCCTCGCCGCGGGGATGGGCTCCCTGGGGTACGCGTGGGTGTCGCCGCACAACTACACGCCGATCCGGCCCGGTGAGCGCGGCACGGTGGCCGACAGCGCGCGCGCCGTCCGCAACCTGACCAACATCCCAAAGACCCAGCGTCCGGCGGCGACCGCCAGCACGACGACCACGACCGAACCGGAGACGACGACAACGGTGGCGCCCCGTCGCGGCGGCGCGGCGGAGCCGTCGCCCTCGACAACCGCCGCCGCGACTACGACGACGGCGAACGCCACGACCACCACCCGGCCGCCGTCCAGCACGACGACCGCACCCTGAGGAGGCACATGGACATCGGAGAGCTGATTCGCAAGACCTTGCGCGAGGCCGGCCACACACGTGGGAGGCGCAACGTCGCATCCGCCGTCAACGTCGGCGCCGACGGCCATACGACATCGGTCTACAGCGACGAGCACGTGACGATCATCGAGCGCGATGGCGAGACCCACGTCATCCACCACGACGAAGGAGAGAAGCCGTGAACCGCACCAAGCGGCCGATCGTCGGTCTTCTCACGGTCCTCGTCGCCATCAGCTGCAGCGGCCCGCCGGCTTTCGCCGACGACGGCGGCGACGGCAACAACACCGCCATCGTCGAAAACTACAAAGACGGTGCGTTTCGCTCGCGCGCCCGCGTCGACCTCGAGCACGAGCGGGGACCGACCGTCGACAACGAGAATGTCGCCATCGCGTACTCGGAGTGCACCGACTGCCGCACCGTGGCGGTGGCGGTCCAGGCCATCATCATCGAGGGGGACGTGAACGACTTCCGCCCCGGCAATGCGGCGGCCGCGGCCAACGTGAACTGCCTCCGGTGCCAGACGTTCGCGTTTGCGCGCCAGGAGGTGCTGCTCGCCGACCGCAAGGTCCCGCTCAGCGACGACGCCGAGGCACGGTACGACTCGATCCAGCAACAGATTCGCGACGTGAGCCGCTCGGATGCGTCCTTCGACGACCTGACCGTGCAACTCGACAGCTTGGTCGACGAGCTCGTCGCCGTCCTGCAGGCCGAGGTGGACCGGGCCGGCACGCACGCCGATAAGGAAACCAAGCGCGACGTGAAGCGGGACGAGCACGACGACTGAGGGCGGCCGGCGGCCGACCGCGGTGGGCCGTGGGCGCGGGTGTAGGCACCGCCCGGAGGGCGTGTGCCGTAGCCTCCGTGGCCTGAACGGCGTGGAGGCGCCGCAGCCCGGTCCTGAGCGGGTTGAAGGGTGGGAGAGGCTCAGGACCGGGCTGCGGCGGGGCGGACGGCGCCGGGGGGATGGCGCGATCCGCGATCTGGGCTAGCGCCCGCCGAGGGTGGCTTGGGCCGTCACGCGCTGGCGAGCGCGGGTCCACACGATGTCGACGGCGTCGCCGGGCTTGTGGGCCTTGATGGCGGCGCTGAGGTCGTCGGACGAGGTGACGGCGGCGCCGCCGATGGACGTGATGACGTCGCCGGTGCGCAGGCCGGCCTTCTCGGCGGCCGAGCCCGTCTCGACCGAGGTGACGTAGGCGCCGCTCGTCTGGGCGAGGCCGAGGCCGGCGGCGGTGGTGGGGTCGATGGTCTGCGAGCCGATGCCGAGGTAGGCCTGCGTGGCGGTGGCCGGGGCGGGCGTGCCCGTCCGGATGGCCTCGACGAGGGGCTTGGCCTTGTCGATGGCGATGGCGAAGCCGATGTTCTGGGCGTCGCCGGCGACTGCGGTGTTCATGCCGACGACCTGGCCGGCCGAGTTCACCAAGGCGCCCCCCGAGTTTCCCGGGTTGATGGCGGCGTCGGTCTGGATGAGCCCGGAGAGGTTCTCGGTGCTGTCGGAGATCGACCGGTTGAGGGCGGAGACGATGCCCTCGGTCACCGTGAGCCCGCCGTCGAGGTCGAGGGCGTTTCCGATGGCGATTACATCGTCGCCCACCTTGAGATCGGACGACTTGCCCAGCTCGACCGTCTTGAGGCCGCTGGCGCTGCGGATCTTGACCACGGCGACATCCTCGGCGGTGTTCGCGCCGACCAGGTCCGCGGCGCGCCACGTCGTTTCGCCCGTCAGCCTGACCTCGATGGTGGTGGCGCCGGAAACGACGTGGGCGTTGGTGAGGACTTCGCCGTCGGCGGTCAGCACCATGCCGGTGCCGGCGCCGCTTGACGGGAAGAACCGTCCGGCGCGGGCGGCCTGGGTGCGAATCGAGACCACGCCCGGCTCGACCTTGGCGAGGATGCCCTGGACGTCCTGGGGCTTGGCGATCGAGCTGGTGTTGTTCCCAGCTGAGGTGGCGTTGTTGCCGGTGGCCGAGGAGCCGCTGGTGGACGAGGCCGCCGGCGCGTCGTGCGTGGCGCGGTCGGCGACGATCCCGCCCGAGATGGCGCCGCCGACGAGGGCGGCCACGACCACGAGGGCGGTGCGGCCGCCGCCTGCTCGCCTCGACGGGGTCCCGGGCACAGGCGGTGCGGGGACCCGGCGCAGGGGCTCGGTGGGCGGCGGGGCGGGCGGCGCGTACGAGCCGGCGGGGGGTTCGAAGAAGATCGGCTTTGTCCGGTCTTCCGGGTCGAACGGCCCTGGTGAGGGCGCCGTAGGCATCGTGTTCGTCTCCATGCCTGTAGCTAACGACGCGTCCCTGTGAGTTCCCTGTGCGCCGCTGAGGCAACCCCTGTGAGGAGGAATCGCCGCCGGAGGGTACAGAGAGGGGACAGTGAGATTGTCCCCGACGACGAGACGGAGGTTGCACGATGCCGGACGTATTCGAGTTGCTCAACGCCGATCACCGCGCGGTGGAGGGCCTGTTCCAGCAGTTCACCGCCTCGCAGGACCCCGACATCGCACAGAGGATCTGCGACGAGCTGACGATCCACAGCGTCCTCGAGGAGGAGCTCGTCTACCCGCTGCTGGCCACCAAGGTCGGCACCCGAATGGCCGACGAGGCGCGCCATGAGCATGCGGAGGCCAAGGAGCTGATCGCACGGATCGAGGCCGGGCTGTCCTCCGGCGACGACGTGTCGGGGACCGTGAAGGAGCTGGAGCGGGCGATCCAGCACCACGTCCAGGAAGAGGAGGCCGAGATCTTTCCGGCCATGCGCAACAAGCTGCCCACGCTCGTGGCCGAGATGGGCGACGACGTGCAGGCGCGCAAAGAGGAGCTGGTCGAGCAGATGGAGGAGGTCCGCAGCCAGGGCCTGAGGACGGCGGTCGTCGGCCACAAGCTCTTGTAGGGGCCCCGCGGCTAAGGTCCGCGGGTGCCCGGACGGCCCAAGCTCCGGCTGTCGGACGCGAACGCCGATCGGGCTGGGCTGGCCGCCTGCTTGGCGATGGAGACCGCCGTCGCCCTAGCGGCCCTCGCGGCGGGCAAATCGGCCGTCCTCATCGGGTTGCTCATCGTAGGGCCACTCTGCGCGGCGGGGTTGTGTTCGCCACGCGCGACGGTCGGGTTGGGGGCGTACGCCGCCGGCCTCGCCCTCGTCCTCGGCGTCGTGCACGGCCTGGCCACGGCGGACTTCGCCTCCCGGAGCCTGGTGGTCGTCGTGGGCGCCGGGCTCGCAATCTGGCTGGCCTTCGGCCGGGCGCGCCGTGAATCGGCGTTGCTCCAGCTAACGGAGGTCGCGGAGGCAGCCCAGCGGGCCATCCTGCGCGCCATCCCGCGCCGGGCCGGCCCCGTCAACTTGTCGGCCCGCTACCTGTCGGCCTCCGCGGACGCGCTCATCGGAGGCGATTTCTACGACGTCGCCAGCACGCCGTTCGGCGTGCGGGCCGTGCTCGGCGACGTGCGGGGCAAGGGCCTCGACGCCGTCCGCCTGGCGGCGGTCATGCTGCGGTCGTTCCGCGAGCAGGCGTACAGCCACGCGTCGCTCGTCGACCTCGCGCGCGAGATGGACCGGTCCCTCTCGGCGGAGCTGGCGGCCGAGGACTTCGTGACGGCGGTCGTGATGAGCTTCACCGCCCATGGCCTTGAGCTGCTGAACTGCGGCCATCCGCCCCCGCTGGCGGTGACCGACACCGATCACCGCTGGCTGATCCCGACGGCGGTGACCACGCCGTTCGGGCTGAGCCCGGACTTCAAAGTCGACACCTTTGCGCTCGAGCCGGCCAGCCGGGTCCTGTTCTACAGCGACGGCCTGGTCGAAAGCCGCAGCCCCGCCGGCGACTTCTTCCCGCTCGAATCGGCCGGTGTGCCGTGCCTGCGCCGGCGGAGCCTCAGCGACGCCCTCGACACGTTGGTGGACGACCTCGTCGAGCACGCCGGCGGGAACGTCGACGACGACCTCGCCCTGCTCCTGGCCGAGTTGGACGCCCGCCGGCGCCCGTAGGGCAGCCGCCCATCCGCCGTTTGCGCGTGAGGGCGCAAGGGTAGAGTGGGGGTTCACAGCGCCGGGACGGTCTCTGGGGCGGAGGTCAGGCTTGGACGTCGTCGAATCACTGCGTCGGGCCGAGACGAGGGCCTCGGCGAGGGCGTTGTCGCTTCCGCTGGGCATGCGCGTCAACGTCGTGCTCTACGGCTTGGCCGTGCTCGGCTTGGCGCTGGTGACCGTGGAGGTGCGCTCGGGCGACTCGACAGTTCGCCAGGTCCAGGCCCTCCCGCCCCTGGCCGTGCCCCCGGCGGCGCCGCGGCCGGCCTCGCCCTACGCCCCGATCTTGCCTCCGGCCCCTGCCTCGGGCGAGCCGCTCGTCGACGCACCCGTCGGGCCCGTGCCCCCGACCCAGGGGACTGACCCCGGGTCTGTGTCGTCGACGCCGTCCGCCGGTCCGGCGCCGACGCCTGGCTTCACCATCACGCCGGCAGCGACGTCGCCGACCGCGCTCGCTCCTACACCGGCGCCGACGGCGAACCCGTCCGTCACCTTCGTGCCCCCGTCCCAGCTCCAGGCCCAGGCTCAGCGGCAGTCCCCGGAGCCACTCCCGGCGTTCACGATCCCGTCTTCAACCGGGCAGCCGAGCGGTCAGCCTTCCACGCCTCCGACCACAACGCCGATGTTCACGCTGACGCCGCCGCCGCTGCCCGACCCGGACCCGGCCCCGGCCGGGCCCGCGCCGCTGACGCCGCCGGCGCCGCTCGTGATCAAGCCGCCCGCCATCGTCACGCCCGCGACGCCCGCGCCCATCGTCCTGCCGCTGCCGCTGCCGTAGTCGGCTGGCCGGCCTACGCCGGCTTCTTCTCCCGCATCCCCGCGACGGCCGTGGTGAGCGCGTCCGCGTCGAGGATGTCGGCCATGACGCCGATCTGGTCCTCCCAGACGTCGTCGGGCACGCCGGCCCGGACGTCGCCTTCCAGCACGTGGTACACGTCGAGGCCCAACTGGGCCTCCGCCAGGGCGCCTGCGTACGCCGGGTCCCCGAGCACCACTGTCTCCGCTGCGATCTCGGCTGCCTCCGGGTCGGGAGCGCCGAGCAGCACGAGCAGCTCAGTGGTGCCGTGGGCCTTGGCGAGCCGGGAGATCGCCTCCTGGCTCTGCAGGTCCATGGCGCCGGACGCCGTTCAGACGAAGCACTCGGTGGCGACGAACACGACGTCGCCTCCAGCGGCTGCGGCCACGGCGGCGATGGCGGGACCGGAGATCCCGTCCCGCTCGCCGAGGGCGATGACCTTGCGACCGGCAAGCATCAGCTACTCACCTCCGTCCGAGATCGTGGCTTGCGCCGCGAGTTGGGCGAGCTGGCCGTCGACCCAGTTCCGGAGCTCCCGGGCTGTCACGTCGGCGCCGTCGAGGCGGTCGACCTCCTGGCCGTCCCGAAACAGGAGGAAGGCGGGGAGCCCCATGATCTTGTACTCCATGCACAGCCGGCGGTTCTTGGGCGCCTCGAGCTTGACGACCTTCATGTCCGCCGTCCGCTCGTCGGCCAGGCGCTCCACGTCCGGCATCATCGCGATGCAGGGCTGGCACGACGGGCCCCATACGTCCACGAGGGTCACCCCCTCGGCGATGAGCTCTGACCAGTTTTCCTTGGTGACCTCGATCACTCTTCCTCCGTTGACTGATTGCGTTCGAGCAACACGCTCATTCCATCTGACAGCTGGCTCATACGGCCGAGGAACAGGCTTCCCTTGGCCAGGAGCATCGCCCGTCCGGCGCCGCCGGTGGTCAGCCGCTCCAAGGCGTGAGGGAGGTAGCACACCGCCGACGCCAGGTGTCCCTGGGTAGGGGCGTACCCCGGCATGCCCCTTGTCCGAACAAATTCGGGGATGTCCGCCTTGTCGATGTCGCCCCGCCGGGCCGCCAGCGCGGCGATGGTGCGGTAGTTGCGCTCCGGCACGTTGCCCGATCCCTGGGGTTCGGTGATCTCCGGGTTGTGCAGCTCGGTGGCGAAGTCGTCGACGTCGGTGGTCGTCAGCCCCACCCGCGTGAGCGGCTCGATGGCCAGCGCCTCCATGATCTGGGGGGCGGCGCCGCCTGCCGCCACCCGGTGGCGGCCAACGACGTCGAGGCGCACCCGCGGCGACGAGCCGTCGTCGCGGTGCACGATCGCGGCGGCCCCGCCCAGCACATCCTCGAGGATGGGCATGCCGTGGGACAGGTGGCCCTGGAACTTCATCCCGAGCTTGGCGAGGGAGCCACCTGCCACCACGGCCACCCGCTCGAAGACCCCGGCCGAGACCAGGCTGGACGCGATGACGATGGCCGGGATGGCGGCCGCGCAGAAGTCCTTGATGTCGGCCCCGGACGCCTCGGTGAGGCCCGAGAACCCGGCGACGGCCTTGGCCAGGTTCCCGCCGCCCCGCTGGTAGCGGTCGCCGATGGCCTCCTCGCCGCAGCCGAGCACGTAGTCGATCGACGCCGGGTCGATGCCCTCGCGGTGGATCAGGTGCAGCAGGGCGACGCTCGCGGTGACCTTGGACGAGAGGTTTTCGAGCAGGACGTGGGCGGCGAGCGAGGCGTCGTCCAGCTGCCCGCAGCGGATGGCGCCGACCAGGTCGCCAGCGGCGTCGTGCAACGCCAGCGCCCCGGCTTCGGCGGCGGCGGCCGAGACGTCGCCGGTCGCCTTTTCGATCCGCTCCAAGCCGAACGACTTCGCCAGCGGGTGGGCTTCGAGCGCCGCCAACGCCTTGGCGGCCGCTTCGGGGGACACGGTGACGAGGTTGAACTCGTCGGCCGTCGCCAGGAGGCCGAGCGCTTCCCACTCGGGGAAGATCTCGCCGTACGGCGAGGCCCGGTCGCCAGTTGCGGGCGTGCCCAGCCACGGCCGCTCGGGCAGGTCGCGGGGATGAAGCGCCCCGAGGTAGGCCTGGTGGGCCGGGTAGGCGACGGCGTCCTCGAAGCCGCGCAGCGACGAGAGGAACGCCCGCTCGACGCCGGGATCCTTGCGCAGCTCGCGCGACGGCTTGGAGCCGTGGCGCGCCAGCCCGGGAACGTGGGCCAGAACTTGGCTCGCGGCGCCGATCACGACCGCGTTGGAACGATCTGACATGCCTAGCAGTATGGGCCAGTTCGGCGCCCCTTCTCGATTTCGGGGGCCGGGCGGCACGGCGACGGACCCCGACCGCGATCCGGGCGCCGGCCGGGCGTGTGCAGGCTGGCTTAAATACGACCTCGCGGCTGCGCCGACAATATTTGTGTCAGCGCTGAACTATTTCACCAGATGCAGCGTTCGCTGAATTGGGAACACCGCAGGCCATGTCGCTAAATGGTGGGGACATCTAGCCGACACTGACGAGTCGTTTCAGTGACTAGCTGAGGGGTAGGTATTGAGAAAGCAAGGGTCGACCTGTCAGCCACCAACGGAAGGAGTCACAGCATGGGTGACAAGCGGAACACCACGGATTTCAAGGACAAGCTGGTGCCTCCGTACGAAGGTCGCACCGCTCCGGGCAACCGGGACGAGGTAAGCGACCAGCTGCGCGATGTCGTGAAGGACGTCATGCAGGAGACCCACGGCCCGGGCCGTCCCGGCGCGACCACGTCTCCGGTCGAGGAGCGTCCGGTGCGGCCCGGCGAGGTCACCGACGAGGTGTCGCGCGACCCGCACGGTGTGGGCGACTCCGTGGCTCGTCGGGGCGAGGCCGTCAAGTCGGCCTTGGGCGAGGAACCCGGCCGGGAAACCTTGGGCACGAAGGGCCAGAGCAACCGCCCGTACGGGACGTCCGACGCGAGGGACTCGACGGGCGTCGATCCCCAGCGCACCCGGGGCGGGCCGAACCCGAGGGCCAACCGCGGCGGCGGTTGAGCGCCCAGGCCCACACCAGCCGCAACGAAGCGCCGGCGGGGCCCGTAGGCCCCGCCGGTGTCGCGTCAGTGCTGGTGAAAGTACGGGTCGTCGAAGTCCCACCGGCACCGATCGGGCGACCCGCCGGCCATCGCCTCCATCTCCTGCATGAGGTCGTCGAAGAAGGCCGGGAACTTGTCCGGCTGCTCGGGCCACCGCCCCGTGAAGTAGATCCACGCGTCGGGCGCGGCCGCCGCGTCCGAGTCGGCGTCGAGAGCGCCTGAGGCCGAATACCGGTAGTCCGCGCCGTACCGGGCGACGTGGATGACGTCGCCCGAGCTGAGGCGAACCCGCTCCAGCTCGGCGCGCAGCTCGTCTTTGGTCAGCTGCCGAGCTTCTCCGCCGCCACGGCGGCTTTCTCGAGGCTGCCGGCGGCGCCCGTGAGCAGGGCGTTGAGCTGGTCGGCGCCGGGCCCAACGATCGTGCAGTGGCTGTCGATGGCCTTTACCCCGTCGGCGATGTTGGTGAGCGTGTCGCCGATGTGCGAAAGCATGGTGGTCAGGGTCTTGAGGAAGAAGCAGAGGACTCCGGCCAGCACGGCGATCTCGGCCACGGTGAGGACGACTCGGAGGGTCATGACTTGCCCGCCGCAGCCGCGCCGAGCACCTCAGCGTGAAGGGCCACCTCGCCGCCGAGGCCTTCGGCCAGGCGGAGCGTGTCGTTGAGCATCCAGGTGCTGGCGGTCTGGGCGGCTACGCCCTTCGCCTCTTCCCAGATGGCGTCGACGCCGGCCTGGATGTCCTTCACCAGGACGGTGAGGAATCCGAGCAGCAGGATGACGGCGGAGATCACGACGGCGCCGAGGCCGAGGGTGATCCACCAGAACTGCACGTGCTCTGAGGCAACGTCCCCAAGCATCATTCGCCCACCAGTGCCTTTCGTGCCGCGACCGCGTGATCGACGATCAGGACGAGGTTGTCGTTGACTTTGCCGACCGCGGGGATGGCTGCGGTCGTGACCTTGATCTCCTGCACCTCGGCCAGGATGTCCAACGCCTGGACGCCGATCTTCCGGGCCAGAGACAGGATCCAACCGACGAGCATCACCACCACCACGATGACGGCTGATGCGACTACATATCCGACGTACCAACCGGTCAGAGCTACTGCCATTCGTGACCTCCTTGGGCCCGGGCCGAACGCCGCGGTCGGTGGGTGCGGGCGGACGCTAAGCCATTGTCGCGCGCCGGTCAACTGCGGATTCTGTCTGATTCAGCTAAGAGATCTGATCACCTAGTGACACGACAGAGACCGGCCCTCAGTGGTGACAGTGGACACGTACTTGTAGAGGATCTCTACTGACAGCCGCCCCGAAAAGCGAGAAGGTGTAGAAGTCCATCGGCAGCAAGGGGGAGTTCGCGCGACCTGCGCGGCCTTCCGACACCCGTCCAGCCAAGGGGGGATTCGGCTCGTGGCAGCAGAACCGGTCATCCACATTCTGTGGATCAACGCAGGACTGAGCTGTGATGGGGACTCGGTGGCGCTCACCGCCGCGACTCAGCCCAGCATCGAGGAGATCGCACTCCAGGCTCTTCCGGGCCTGCCCAAGATCGCGGTGCACTGGCCGCTGATCGACTACGAATGTGGCCCGGTCGGCGGCGCCGACGACTTCATCGAGTGGTTCTTCAAGGCCGAGCGCGGCGAGCTCGAGCCCTTCGTGCTCGTCGTTGAGGGGTCCATCCCCAACGAGGCCATCAAGCGCGAGGGGTACTGGTGCGGGTTCGGCGACAACCCGGCGACGGGCCAGCCGATGACCACGAGCGAGTGGCTCGACCGCCTCGCCCCCAAGTGCACGGCCATCCTGGCCGTCGGCACCTGCGCCACCTACGGCGGCATGCACGCCATGTCGGGCAACCCCACCGGCGCCATGGGCGTCGCCGACTACTTGGGCTGGAGCTGGAAGTCCAAGGCCGGCCTGCCCATCGTCAATGTCCCCGGCTGCCCGATCCACCCGGACAACCTCTCCGAGACGATTCTCTACCTCCTCTACATGGCCACCGGCCAGGCGCCCCTCATCCCCCTGGACGAGGCGCTGCGCCCCGCGTGGCTTTTCGGCAACACCGTCCATGAAGGCTGTGACCGGGCTGGTTACTACGAGCAAGGTGACTTCGCGACCGAGTATGGATCGCCGAAGTGCATCGTGAAGCTCGGATGTTGGGGCCCGGTGGTCAAATGCAATGTCCCCAAGCGGGGTTGGGTCAACGGCGTGGGTGGCTGCCCCAACGTGGGCGGCATCTGCATCGGCTGCACCATGCCCGGCTTCCCCGACAAGTTCATGCCCTTCATGGATGAACCCCCGGGCGGCAAGGTCTCGACTGCGGCCTCCGGCCTGTACGGCTCCATCATCCGCGGCCTGCGCGACATCACGGCGAAGACCGTCGACACCGAACCCAAGTGGCGTTCGAAGGGGCAGAAGCTGCTCACCGGCTACCGCGGTGAGTGGAAGTAGCCCACCGATCCACCCAGCGACAGATCTGAAAACTTCGAGCAAGGGGGAGCACACAAGTGCCGACTAGGAGTAAGGCAAGCGGGAACCTGGTGGAGATGGCGTGGGACCCGATCACCCGGATCGTGGGCAGCCTCGGGATCTACACCAAGATCGACTTCGGGACGGGGCGGGTGGCCGAATGCCACGCCACGTCGTCGATCTTCCGTGGCTACAGCATCTTCATGAAGGGCAAGGACCCCCGGGACGCGCACTTCATCACCAGCCGCATTTGCGGCATTTGCGGTGACAACCACTGCACGTGCTCGGTTTACGCCCAGCAGATGGCGTACGGCGTCGCGCCGCCGCACCTCGGCGAGCAGATCGTGAACCTCGGCGAGGCCGCGGAGTACATGTTCGACCACAACATCTTCCAGGAGAACCTGGTCGGGGTCGACTACTGCGAGAAGATGATCGCGGAGACGAACCCCGGCGTCCTCGACCTGGCCGAGCAGACCGAGTCGCCGCACGCGGCGGAGCACGGCTACGCCACGATCGCCGACATCATGCGGTCGCTGAACCCGTTCTCGGGGGAGTTCTACCGGGAGGCCCTCGCGGTCAGCCGCTGGACCCGGGAGATGTTCTGCCTGATGGAAGGGCGCCACGTGCACCCGTCGACCCTGTACCCGGGCGGCGTCGGCACCACGGCCACCATCCAGCTGTTCACGGACTACTACGCCCGCCTGATGCGGTATGTGGAATTCATGAAGAAGGTCGTCCCGCTGCACGACGACCTCTTCGACTTCATCTACGAGGCCATGCCCGGCTACGAGGAGGTCGGCCGCCGGCGCATCCTCCTCGGCTGCTGGGGCGCCTTCCAGGACCCCGAGGTCTGCAACTTCCGCTACAACGACATGACGCAGTGGGGTCGCGCCATGGGCGTCACCCCGGGCGTCGTCGTGGACGGCAAGCTGGTCACCAACGACCTCGTCACCATCGGCCTCGGCATCCGCATCCTGCTCGGCCACTCCTACTACCGCGACTGGGACGGCGAGCCCATGTTCGTGGAGAAGGACCCCCTGGGGAACCCGGTCGACCGCCGCCAGCCGTGGAACCAGCACACCATCCCGATGCCGCAGAAGCGGGACTGGGACGGCAACTACAGCTGGGTCATGGCCCCCCGTTGGTTCGACGGCCACGACCACCTGGCCCTCGACACCGGCGGCGGCCCCATCGCCCGTCTGTGGTCGACCGCCCTGTCGGGCCTGGTCAACACCAACTTCATCAAGGCCACGGGCAAGAGCGTGCAGATCCACCTGCCCCGCACCGCCCTGAAGCCGGAAGTCGACTTCGAGTGGAAGTGCCCGAAGTGGTCCAACGCCATCGAGCGCGACCGCGCCCGCACCTACTTCCAGGCCTACGCCGCCGCCGCGGCGCTCGACTTCATCGAGAAGGCGCTGGCCGAGGTCAAGGCCGGCCACACGCAGACGTGGACCCCGTTCGAGGTCCCCGACGAGGCCATCGGCTGTGGTTTCACCGAGGCCGTCCGCGGCGTGCTCTCCCACCACATGGTCATCAAGGGCGGGAAGATCGCCAACTACCACCCGTACCCCCCGACCCCGTGGAACGGCAACCCGCGCGACATCTACGGGACCCCCGGCCCCTACGAAGACGCGGTGCAGAACACGCCGATCTTCGAGGAGAACGACCGGGAGCACTTCAAGGGCATCGACATCATGCGGGCCGTCCGCAGCTTCGACCCCTGCCTGCCGTGCGGGGTGCACATGTACCTCGGCAAGGGCAAGGTCCTCCGCAAGCTGCACAGCCCGACGATGGTGCAGAACCCAGACGAGGAATAAGCAGGCATCGCTCTTGGTCCAATCCAGTAGCAATCTCCGTGCCGTCGGCGACCGGATCGAGCATCTCGTAGGAGAGCTTCGATCCGTCGCCGATCCGGCGACATGGCAGCGCGTCGAAGAGGCGCTCTCCCTTGTCACCGAACTTTACGGGGCAGGCCTGGCGGCGGTCGTTCGCGCTCTGAACAGTGAGGAAGCCGGGTCATCGGTGATGGCCCGGCTTCTTGACGACGAACTGGTGGCGAGCCTTCTGTTGCTCCATGGCCTGCATCCACACGATCTGATGGATCGCGTGCAGCAGGCGCTTGTCGACGTCCGGCCCTATCTGGGTTCGCACGGCGGCGATGTCGAGATCCTCGAACTCGACGAGGTCACCGGCACGCTGCGTCTCGGTCTCCTCGGCAGCTGCGACGGCTGCCCGTCGTCGACCGCGACCCTGAAGTACTCGGTGGAGCGCGCCATCCAAGAAGCTGCTCCTGAGATCGTCCACATCGAAGTCGAGGGACTGGCCGCGCCGGCTCCGCCGCCCGTGCCCACCACCACCATCCAGCTGACGCCCAAGCCGCGTCCGGTCGGGGTGGCCTGAATGAGCGACGCCATCTCAGACGGCAACGGCTCGACGCCCGGCAACGCGCTCGACATCCTGGGCCGGTTTCGCAAGCCTCGGCCCCGGCCGGGCGAGAAGTGCGAGATGTGCGCGGTGGAGATCCCCGACGAGCACCAGCACGTCGTCGACCTCCACAGCCGCAGCCTCATGTGCGCGTGCCGCCCCTGCTACCTGCTGTTCCTTCCCGGGGGCGCGGGTGGCGGCCACTACAAGGCCGTTCCCAACCGGGTGGTCTCCCTGCCCGACGGGACGCTGTCGCGCGGCGAGTGGGAAGGGCTGCAGATTCCCGTCGGCATGGCGTTCTTCTTCTTCTCGTCCACCACCAACGAGGTGCACGGCTTCTACCCGGGCCCCGCGGGTGCGACTGAGTCGTTGCTCCCGCTCGATTTCTGGGACCGCTTGCGCGAGGCCGACCCCATCTTCGAGACGATGGAGTCCGATGTCGAAGCGGTGCTGGTACGGGTCCAGGGCGACGCGGACCCGGTGTGCTTCGTCGTCCCCATTGACGCCTGCTACGAGCTGGTCGGCTACCTCCGCATGCTGTGGAAGGGCTTCGACGGCGGCAGCGAGGCGCGCGCGACGATCGAGGAGTATTTCGCCGGTGTGAGGGCCAAAGCCAAGCCGGCGCCTACGCGAACCGCCAGTTCATGAGTTCGCTGAGCTTTGAGATCGTCGGCGCCGAGCCGGACAAGTACGCGGCCACGCCGATCATCAACTTCAAGCTGCGGATCACCGAGGCATCGGGCGCCGAGGTGCACTCGGTCTCGCTCCGGGCCCAGATCCGCATCGAGCCGCAGCGCCGGCGCTACACCCACGCCGAAGAAGAGCGCCTGCTGGCCCTGTTCGGCGAGACCCCACAGTGGGGCCAGACGCTGCGCCCCTTCCTGTGGAGCCACGCCCAGATGATGGTGCCGGGGTTCACCGGGACCACCGAGATCGACCTGCCGGTGAACTTCTCCTACGACTTCGAGGTCGCTGGCGCCAAATACATGCACTCCCTCGAGGACGGCGAGATCCCGCTGATCCTGCTGTTCAACGGCACCACCTTCGCCCGCACCGAGACGGGGACGCTCAATGTCGATCCGATCGCGTGGAACGTCGAGTCGACCTACCGCCTGCCGGTGGCCACGTGGCGGCAGATGATGGACGGCTTCTTCCCCGGCTGCGGGTGGATCCGGATGCGGCGCGACACCCTCGACGCCCTCGAGCGCTACAAGACGCTCGGCGGATACACCACGTGGGAGTCCGCCTTCGAGTCTCTCCTGAAGCACGCCGACGCGGCCGAAGGCGCCGATGTGGTCGCGGCGGAGATCGACGTCGAGGACGCGGTATGACGGTCGACACGTTCGAGCGGGCCCGCAAGGTGGCCGATGCCGTCCTGTACGAGGGCTACGTCCTGTACCCCTACCGGGCGTCGTCGCCCAAGAACCAGCTCCGTTGGCAGTGGGGCGTCGTCGCACCCCGCGCTTTCGCCGAGAACGACCCGTCCGAGGACTGGGTCATGCAGACCGAGATCCTCGTCGACCCGGGCATGGACGCCCGCCTCGACATCCGCATCCGCCTCCTGCGGGTGCAGGAACGGCTGGTGGAGCAGGCGACGGCCGACGGCGGCTTCGAGCCGGTCGCCACGCTCGCGGTCGACGGCACGCTGCTCACCACCTGGGACGAGGCGGTCGAGGAGGAGCTCAACGTCGCCCACGTCGAGCTCTCCGACCTGTTCATGGCCGAGAAGGTCGTGCCCATCGAGTACCCGTGCTCCGAGGCCGTCGAGACCCTCACCGACGCGAGCGGCGCGGTCGTGGGACGCATCATCCGCCGCAGCCAAGCGCTGACCGGGGTCCTGCGGATCGCGGGCGAGATGGTCCCCGCCACTTGGGCCCTGGCCAAAGTGCGCGTGCGGGTGGAGAACGAGAGCGAGTGGACTGACTGGCCGGCGGCGCGCGACGCCGTGTGCCGCCGTTCCTTCGCCGCCGTGCACACCCTGATGGCCGTCTCCGGCGGCCGGTTCATCTCCCTGGCCGATGTGCCCGAGTTCGCCCGGCAGGGCGCCGAGAGCTGCGTCAACCTCCACACCTGGCCGGTTCTGATCGGCGACATCGGCCAACGCGACGTGGTGCTGTCCTCGCCGGTCACCCTGTCGGACTACCCCGAGGTGGCGCCGGAGAGCCCGGGCGACATGTTCGACGCGTGCGAGATCGACGAGATCCTCGCCCTGCGCGTCATGACGCTGACCGAGGACGAGAAGCGCGAGGCCCGCAGCACCGACCCCAAGGCGGCCGCCATCGTCGACCGCTGCGACATCCTCCCCGAGGAGGTGTTCGAACGGCTCCACGGCGCGGTGCGCTACCTGCGTGACGCCGGCCCACGGGTGATCAGCGACGAGGTCGAGACGGGGATCAGCGCTGACGCGGACATGGCGCCTTGGTCGCCCTACACCGACGAGCTGCCGCCAGCTACCGAGGCGGACCCGGCCCCGTGGTGGACGCCGGAGGCCGAGGCCGAGGTGGACCCCTTCGGCGACCGGGTGTGGGTCGGTCCCGTCTCGGTCGGCGTCGGGACGATGGTGATCTTGCGGCCCTCCCGCCGCGCCGACGCCCACGACATCTTCCTCGCCGGTCGCCAAGCCGAGGTGCAGGCCGTGTTCAAGGACGTCGAGGGCAACACCCAGGTCGCGGTCAGCGTTATGGACGACGACGGGCAGGCCTACCAGATCGGCCACGGCCGCTACCTGTTCTTCTTCCCCGACGAGCTCGAGCCGATCCAGCCCATCGAGGCGGGCTCATGAGCAGGAAGATCCTCGTGGCGGGCGTCGGCAACATCTTTCTCGGCGACGACGGCTTCGGGTGCGAGGTGGCGCGGCGGCTCCTCGCCGGCGGCCAGGCGTTCCCCGACGGCGTGAAGGTCGAGGACTTCGGCATCCGGGGGCTGCACCTCGCCCTCGAGATCGCCAACGGCTACGACCTCGTCATCCTCATCGACACGGTCAACCAAGGTGACGCGCCCGGCACCATCACCGTCCTCGACGTCGACACGACGTCGTCGGGCGGCGGGGTTCCGGACGCGCACGACATGAACCCCCAGAACGTCCTCGACCTCCTCGTGGACCTGGGCGGGAGCCTCGACCGGCTCCTCGTCGTGGGCTGTGAGCCATACAGCCTCGACGAGAACCTCGGGCTGTCGTCTGCGCTCGAGGCGGTCGTGGACCAAGCGGTGCTCGTAGTGCAAGAGCTCATCGAAGAACAGACGGCGTACGCCGGGAAGGAGAGCTAAGGAATGGGTAAATTGCTCAGGCCGCTGCTGCTGGTGCTTGTGGCGGGCATCGTCGTGAAGTCCCTTCCCGACATCGCCCGCTACCTCAAGATCAGGGAGATGTAGGCCGGAATGAAAACGTTCGGCCTCGTGTCGTTGCTCATCGTCGCCCTCTTCGTCCTCGCCTTCCTCGCCGTGTTCCTTCGTTCGATTCCGGACATGGCGCGTTACCGCCGGCTCCGCCGCATGTAGTCGGCTCCGCCGGATGTAGTTGTCGTTCCGTACTGACCAAATAACGACTGGGGAGGACGTATGTGCCTCGGCATTCCAGCCCGGATCGTCGAGATCCTCGACAACCCGCACCTGGCGCACGCCGACGTCTTCGGTGTGGTGAGGACCATCAACGTGGGCCTGATCGTCGACGACGGCGGGACAGTGGAGCCGGGGGACTGGGTCCTCCTTCACGTCGGGTTCGCCATGAACAAACTGAGCCCCGAGGAGGTTGAGCGAGCCAACGCCTCGCTTGACCTTCTGGGCGCCGGGCCGGAGGAGGGGACCACCTCCGCGCTCGAGGCAGAGCTCAATGAACTGATTGCTCAACGAGGAGGATGAGCCCATGGGGACGTTGTTGGGGTTCGTGGTCGGCTACGTCATGGGCGCCAGGGCGGGCCCTGAAGGCCTGCAGGCGCTGGCCGCCTCGGCCCGTGGCCTTGCGGCAACGCCCGAAGTGAAGGGGCTCATCTCCGGCGGGCTCGGGATGCTGTCGAACGCGCTGCGCGAGCACGCCAAGGAATTGACGGTCGGATCAGGCCCGGCGGGCGCACTGCGTCCCGTCGCGTAAGGGGGGATATGCATGACGAGTGAGACGTTGTGGTGGATCGGCAATGCCGCGTTGCTGGTCGTGGTCGCCCCTATCGCGGTGGCGCTCCTTGCGGGGCTGCTGAAGCAGGTCCGGCGGCTGAACAACCTTGCGGACGCAGCGATCGACAACGCGGTGTCGCTCACGGGCCGCCTCGGCGCCCTGCCCAAGCTGCTCACCACCCAGCAGCTGTGCAAGGCCGCCCACGGCTTGGTGGGCCGCTACGGCGGGGCAATCCTGAAGATGGTCAACGCATAACCGAACGCATAACCGAACGAAGGTTGGAGGGTCGAAAATGGGGGCAGCAACTGTCGCGACGTTGGTCATCGTCGGGATCATCGTGGCTGCGCTGGCGCTGTTTGTCTTCGCCATCGCCCTTGGCTTGCAGAAGCTGAGCGGCAAGCTGGACACGATCACCGGCGCCCTGCGCGGCATCAAGGACCAGACGAAACCGGTGACACCCGTGCTCACCGGGATCCTCACCGATGTCTCGGCCATCGAGGGCGCGCTCACGATGGTGCTCGGCGAGGTGGGCAAGGCGCTCGGCGCGGCCCCGCCGCCGCCGAGCCCGAGCATGTCCGAGGCGGTGTCGAAGGCCCGTGGCGGCCGACGGGCGCCGGCGCCCTCGGTCGTGCGCGGCTCGGTCGTCGAGGACGAGGAGTGGGAGGACGAGGAGGAGGAGGGCGGTGGAATGGCTGCGGCCGTAGCCGCGGCCCGAGCCCGAATGGGGAGCTAGGCGCCCGCTGACCAGCGCGGAGTGACCCGCCGACGTGGCGGGTTAACGAGGCGTGGGCCGGGCGCGTTGTGCGCTTGAATGGCGTGAACGTTCGCGCGCCGCCGCGCCCCAAAATGCCGGCCGACTGAGGGACGGCCGGCCGCGTTCGTCCTTACCCCTCGACCGGGAACAGGGTCGGCTCGTGGACGTGGGTCGTGAGCGCTTCGAGCGCCCGGTCCAGGAGCTTGCGCCGCCATTCGCGTTCGGCCTCAGGGTCGAGGGACGGGTCGCCGGTGGGGTAGGGGATGCCACGGGTGGGGACGATGCGCGGCGCGCCGACCCGCTGGGCGATCGACGTGAGGTTGCAGAGGAGCGCGGTCGGGATGCCGGCCCGTTCGAGCTCCTTGGCGAGCGTTGCCCCGCAACGCGTGCCGGTTCCTCAGGTGGAGGTGAGGATGGCGGCGCGGGCGCCCGACTTGCGCAGGTCGGCGGCCCATTCGACCCCGAAGCGGTGGGCGTTGGCGACCGACGTCCCGTTGCCGGCGGTGACGAGGTAGGCGGGGTACAGCTCGCCGACCCGGCCCTCGCGCACGAGGTCCCGGGCGACGTCGAGGGGAAGGATGCGATGGGGGTCGGCGTTGGCCCACTGGGTCGAGAAGCCGCCATGCACGGACTGCCACTCGCCCGACGGCAGGCTGTCGCGGTCCTCCAGCGGGTAGCGCA
>JAHFUQ010000288.1 GCA_023265045.1 Acidimicrobiia bacterium | reverse complement strand
ACCGTCGTCCACACCCAGCCGTGGAAGACCAACCGCAACCCCCTCGGCCACCTCTGGATGACGGCCTACGCCAAGGCCGTGCAGGACGGCGCCGTCTCCGTCGCGGACGTCGAACGGTCGGTGGCCGCCGGCTACGTCAAGCCGGCGCTGGCGCAGCTCCTTGAGCTGGCCCCCGACCGCCCCACGCCGCCGGCGGACGAAGCCCACCGCGACCTGGCCCTGGCCCGGGTGAAGATCGCCGACCTGGAACGCCGCATCGAGGCGTTGATGACGTCGTCGTCGTGGAAGGTGGGCAACGCCCTGACCGGCGTGGCTCGGCGCCTCCGCGGGCGCCAAAACGACCGAGGTTCGCGTGTTTTGCCCCGCTCAGAGGGGTGAAATGCGCGAACCTCGCGGAAATCAGCGGGCGACGAGGCGGTCCTTGAGCCGCAGCGCCGGGCGCTCGATCAGGAAGTAGGAGGCCGTCGCCGCGCCGAAGGCGAGCGGCCACACCACGAGGGCTCGCCACGGGCTGTGGCCGACCGACCCGGCGAGGACGTCGCGGATGGGCGTGTGCCATAGGTAGAGGGCGTAGGAGATGCGCCCGATCCAGACCAGCGGCTTGCTCGACAGGACGGCGAGGAGCGGGCGGGACGGCACGTACACCACCCGCACGATCAGCACCGCCGCGGCCAGCGCCACCAGCGTCAAGCCCCCGCGGTAGAAGCGGATGTCGGTCAGCCCGCCGCGGGCGATCGTGCCGAAGAAGACCAGGACGGCCAGGCTGGCCGCGGTAACGACGGTGGCGACCCGGGCCGGGACGCGGGCGAACCAGCCCCGCCACGCGGCCAGGGCGAGGGCGCAGCCGACAAGGGGCACGTCGAAGCGCAGGTTGGTCAGGCGGCGCACGCCCGCTTCGGAGGTGTTGAGGTCGGCCACGTGCCAGCGGACGGCGGCCGCGAACAGGATCGCCAGGACACAGGCGGTGAGGGCGGTCTTGGCCGTCCCGCGCCGCCACGCCAGGATCAGGAGCAGGGCGGCCGGCCACAGCACGTAGAACTGCTCCTCGAGCGACAGCGACCAGGTGTGGCCGAAGATCCCGAGGTCGACCCGCAGGAGGCCGAAGAGCCAGTTGGACGAGTAGAAGACGGCGGCCGGCAGCCCGCGGATGCTGGCGGAGCGCAGCGGCGTCGGCGAGGTGACCAGGATCCAGAGTCCGGCCGCCAGCACCAGGCCGCCGAGGGCGGGCAGGAGCCGCAGGGCGCGGCGGGCGTAGAACTTGCGCAGCGACACCCGGCCGGTGCGGGCTCGCTCCTCCAGCAGGAGCGTGGTGATGAGGAAACCCGACAGCACGAAGAAGATGTCCACGCCGATGAAGGCGCCGGGAACCAGCCATTCCCAGGTGTGGCTCGCCATCACGGCCAGGATGGCGACGGCGCGCAGGCCGTCGAGGGCGGGGCGGTAGCCGAGCCGTACCCGCAGGGCGTGCTCGACCCCCTCAGCGGCCTCGGCCGGCGGCGATGCGGGGAGCGGCGCCGGCGCGCCAAGGGCGCCAGGTCGGCCCGTCATGAGGGCGCACCATAGTGGAGCGACTGGCTCAGGATCAGCTCGGCCAGCTCCCGCACCGCACCCCTCCCGCCGTTGCGCTGCAAGGGAATGGTGGCCATCGCCCGCGCCGATGGCGACGCGTCGGCGGGGGCGGCCGTGAACCCGACCATCCCCATCGCCACCAGGTCCGGCTCGTCGTCGCCGAGGTAGCAGGTCTGGTCGAGCGGGATGGCCAGGTCCTGGCTGAGCTGGGTCAGCCCTGCCGCCTTGTCCTCCACCCCGGCCCGCACCTCGTCGATCCCCAGCTCCTGGGCGCGGCGGCGGAGGGCCTTGGAGTCGCGGGCGCTGAGGATCGCCACCTTCACCCCCGCCCGCCGCAGGGCGACGATCCCGTAGCCGTCCTTGACGTCGAAGGACAGGACCTGGTCGGCGTCGCCCGGGTAGGTGATGCGGCCGTCGGTGAGGACGCCGTCCACGTCGAGGACGACGAGGCGGACCGGCGGCGGCGCGGCGGCGCCGAGGAGCCGGCGCTCGACGGCGATGACGTCCTCGGGCCGGTCGACGGCCAGGCACGGGGCGGCGACCGGCGTGGCGGTGATACGAAGGCCGAGGGAGAGGGCGCGCAGCTGTTCGAGCCGCTCGACCTGCTCGAGGGCGGTCGGCGGGGCGCTCACAAAGCGCCGGAGCGCCTCGCGGCGGAAGGCGTAGACGCCGACGTGGCGCCAGACGGGGTCGGCGCCCCAGGGGATAGGGCTGCGGGAGAAGTACCAGGCCCGGCCCGATTCGTCGCGGGCGACGGTCACGACGTCGGAGGGCAGGGCCAGCGCACGGGGGCAGACCACCACGGGCGTGGCGATATCGGCCTCGGGGTCGCGTTCGAGCTGGTCGACGAGGCCGGCGAGCACGGCGCCGGGCAGCAGCGGCTCGTCGCCCTGGACGTTCACG
>JAHFUQ010000287.1 GCA_023265045.1 Acidimicrobiia bacterium | reverse complement strand
CGAGAGGCGGGCCGGGGCTCAGGTTCGCGGTCGAGGCGATCCACATGGCGTAGGCGGTGCCGTTGTCGGCAACCACGATCCGGGGGTTCACCCCGCCGAAGTTGACGGCCGCGTCGGGTTGGGCGGCCCGGGAACCCGCGGGCGGCGGCGTCGCGCCGGACGAGGGCGCGCCCCGCACCCGGAGCGGCTCGGCTCGGCCTTCGGGCGTGTCGAAGGCGCCGGCCACGGCGCTGACGGGCGTGGAGAACGTCTCCCCGCCGTCAATTGTCACCGCATGGGCTGGGCGGGGGCGCCGTTCGGGGAGGACAGGCCGGGGAACTGGCGGCGCCACCCGACGTAGACGATGTCCTTGGAGCCGGACTTGGTGTCGACGGCGAGGCCGGTCACCGGTTGGTTGGTCTCCTGCTGTTCGCCCGTCTTGCCCCGGGCGTCGGCCACCACGGTCGTCTTCCAGGTGTCGCCCAGGTCGGTCGACCGTCCGAGGAAGACGCTGCGGTTGTTCTCGCCGTCCTGCACGTCCCACCCGTCGAACAGGTAGTAGAGGGTGTGATCGCGGCCGAAGGCGACGCGGCCCTGGGTGGTGGCGTTGGTCATGAGGCAGTACGGATAGGCCTTCGGCGAGGGCGTCGACTCGAGCCGGGTCCAGGTTGCGCCCGCGTCGGTGGACCGCATGAGGCCGCACCGCTTGGCCCGCGCCTCGAACAGGGATGCCACGACGGTGCGGGGATTGGTGGGGTCGACCGCCAGGGACGGCGACGTGTAGGTCCGGTTGGGGTCGGAGTCGAAGTTCGTGGCCCGGACGGGCTGGGTGATGCGCAGCGGCTCGGCCGCGGAGCCGGGCGTGGCGATGACGGCGAGCGCCGCCACGGCGGTGATGGCGGCGAGTGGCCGGCCTGCGTGGCCCGAACGCATTGGTTTGCGGGTCTTCACTGGGCCCGGACCTTGGCCGGCGTCGGCGTCTGACGCTGGGCGGAGGCGAAGGCCAGACCGGCCGCAACCAGGAGGCCGACGGCGAACGTCCCGAGGCCGACCAGCAGCAGCGACGAGGTGCTCGCCTTGGTGGACGCTCCGTCGCGTCAAGGTGACCCGCCGTGGCCGTCACGTCATGAGGTTGTGCACCGGCCAGAACTGGGGCTGCGGAGGCTCGGCGGTGACGCCGGCAGCGCGCAGAGCGGGGGCGAAGCGGTCTCGGAGGAAGGCGCTGGCTTCCTCGATCGAGTCCCACACCTCGATGACACGCCAGCCGCCGTCGGGGCCGGGTCCGGCAATGTGAGCTTTGCCACCAGCCGGCTGGGAGAGGCCGATCTCGGAGCGGAGCTTCTCGTAGAGCTCCTGGGATCCTTCGGGGTTGTCGATCAACATCGCGACCGTCATGGTCTCCTCCTTAGGTTCGGACCGGCGATTGCCGATCGCGTCTAAGGATGCGCCGTGTGCGGCGTCCGCCGAATCGGCGAAGCCACCCATTGTGTGGATCGCCAACGAGTGGTCATCAGATGAGCTGGTGCTCGTAGGCGTGTGCCGTGGCCGCGGCGCGGTTCGAGACGCCGAGCTTCGTGTACAGGTTGCTCATGTGTCGATCGACGGTGCGGATGCTGATGTACAGCGACTCGGCGATGGACCGGTTGGTCTGGCCGGTTGCCAGGAGTCGCAGCACCTGCAGCTCTCGCAGCGACAGGTCGCCCCGGGTGGCGACAGGGATGCTTGCCGCCGAGTCGAGCTGGGCGAGATCGGGTGCGGCGCCCAACCCAACGAGCAGCGTGCGTGCGGTGTCGAGCTCGAGTTGGGCCGAGTCGTGGTCGCCGAGCCCGAGGTACGCAGCACCAAGCTCGATGCGGGTCAAGGCTTCCTCGTGCGGGGCCTGAAAGGCGAGCCATGCACCCAGGCACGAGCGGAGCGGACCGACCCCTTCTGCTGGTTGACCTTGCGCGACCGCGACAGTGCCTTGGTAATGCTCGGCGATCGCCTGCAGGAAGGGTGCCGCGAGGTTCACCGCAAGCAACGTGAGCTCCTCGCTCGCCCGGCGAGCGCCGTCGACATCGTCAGCGGCGAGCAGGATCCGGACCGCCGCGGCAAGAACCTCGCAGCGAGCGCCGGGCTCGGACGTGTCGCCGAGGACTCGCCGGATCGTTCTCGTTGCCGCCTCGATGTCGCCTTGGCCCAGACGGAGCAGCGCCAAGCCGGGCTGCGGGCTGCGGCCCCAGCGGTTCGCTTCGCGATAGGCGGCGTTAGCCTCGTCGTATTCGCCCCGAAGGCGATGAAGCTCGCCGAGCCGGTACAGCGCCAGCCCAGTTGCGGGATGGCCCGGTGCCGTCGCCAACCGGTCTCGCGCACGGCGCGACTCGTCGATCGCCGCTGGCCAGTCGCCGTGTCGTTGCACGACCTCGGCGCGGTACACCATTCATTGACCCTGGAAGGCCACGAGGTCGGGTTGGGATCCGAGCCAGCGGCTGAGCGCCGTCGTCCACTCGCGGG
>JAHFUQ010000286.1 GCA_023265045.1 Acidimicrobiia bacterium | reverse complement strand
GAACGCCATCGAGTCGTGATGAGACTCGAAAGGTTCACCCCCGCTCGGCGGGCCACCAAGACGATCGCCACCGTCGTGGCCGTCGACTCGGGCACGCCGCTCTACACCGTCACGCGGGACTCCTACGCCCAGATGCGCGACGCCCACGACTTCTGAGTCAACCTGAGGTTTGGACGGCGCGCCGACGAATCCTCGCTGGCGCGCCGGCCGTCTGCAAGTTGTCAGGCGTTCGGGGCCAAGGCCGGCTCCGAGATCATGGCGAGGAACCGGTCCATCATCCCGATCACCTGGTCAGGGACCTCGAGCATGACGAAGTGGCCGGCGCCGACGGTCTGGCCGACGATCAGCTGGGGCGCCAACGCCCGGAACCGCGCCAGGTCGCAGGTCTGGGCGAAGGCGGCGCCGACGTAGAGGATGGGCGCCGAGCAGCCGGCGACCGCCGCCGCGTTGTCGTAAGCCAGGTACTCCTGCAGGGTCGAGACGATGACATCCTGGCGCGTCGCGGCCATGGCCTCGACGATGGCGGCCTTGCGGTCTGAACGGTCGCCGGGCAGGAAGGCGATGTTGTCGGCCACATAGGCGAGGACGTCGCGGTACCCAGGCGTGCGCAGTCCGGCGAGGGCCTGCTCCAGCCCGGCCCGGGCCTCGGGCGACGGGAATGTGGGGCCGTCGAGGAGCACCAGGGCGCCGACCAGTTCGGGGTGGCGCGCCGCCAGGTCGAGGCCGATGGCGTCCATGCTGTGGACGACCACGACGGGCCGGTTCAGACCGAGCTCCACGATGAGCCAGGCCAGGTCGTCGGCGAAACCCTCGATCGTGTACGTCTGGTCGGGAGCGTCACTGTGGCCGTGGCCCCGCCGGTCGACGGTGACGACCCGGCGGGACTTCCGGTAGTGGTCGAAGAGGGGAGCGAGGTGAGCGTGGGTGCCGGCGAAGCCGTGAACGAGCAGCAGCGGCGGGCCGCCGGACCCCTCTTCCTCGTACCAGAGCGCAGTGCCGTCTCGACGCAACAGGGCCATGGGTCCTCCTCGGGTGAATGTCCGCCCATGGTGCGCCTTGAAGGCGCGCCCGCGCATCGTCCAAACGGATCGACCTCGCCGCCCTCGTCGTGATCCGAACTATGCAGACGCGATCAGGCGAGGCCGCGGCCGATGGCGTACGCCGTCGCCGCCGCCCGGTTGCGGGCGCCGATCTTCAGGTAGAGGTTGGCCACGTGCCGGGTGACCGTCGGCACGCTCACGTGAATCAGGCCGGCGATCTCCCGGTTGGTGTGGCCGGCGGCAATGAGGGCAAGGATCTCCGCTTCGCGCGACGTGATTGGGGTCGCCGGGGAGGTCGGGGCGACCGGCCGAGGCCCGCCGAGCGAAAGCCCGTCGGCGCGCGCGATCCCGGCCAGTGCGCGGAGGCCGAGGGAGTCCAGTTCCGAGGCGGCTGCCGCGAACAGTGGCGTGGCCGCGGCCTCCTCGCCCCCGACGGCGGCCAGGCGGGCGCGCACCAACGCCCAGGAACGGAACGGGCCGGCGGCGAGCCCGGCCGACTCGTAGCGGTCGACCAGGCGGGCGTGGCGGGCGACGAGGTCGGTCCGGCCCAGGTGCCAGCACGCGGCGGACGCCAACCACATGGCGCCCGTTGCGCCGTAGTCGAGCGTCTCGGCCCGTTCGAGCAGAGCCGTGAGGGGGTCGACCAGCGACGCCGACCGGTCGGTGTGACCGGTCACTGCGAAGGCCAGGGCGCCGAGGCCAGCGATGATGAGACCGAGAGGCGCCGAGCGGCTGACGATGGGCCGCTGTACCAAGCCGGCGGCGCGCTCACCCCATGCCTCCCATTCGCCCGTCCCCTCGAGGTAGCCGATCAGGATGGCGTGGGTGACGTTGACCGCCAGGTGCTGCCGGTGAAGCGCACCGAGGGGCTCGATGATGGCCCGGGCCGCGGCGAGTTCTCTGTGGGCCTCGTCGACACGTCCGGTCAGGGCGTGGCACAGGGCGAGTTGGGTGAGCGCCTCGCCCTGGGCCGCCGCCGAACCCCACCGCAGGCCGAGCGCCAGCAGCTCCTGCATGAGCTGCTCGGCCCGTTGGACGTCGCCGTGACGGAACAGGTACGAGCGGTTTGCCATCTCGTAGACGCGCAGCACCGACGCCGGGCGCTGCCAGTGCTCGGCACGCTCGAACACCACCTCGATCTCGGCGGGCGTCCGCCAGTCCCACGCCTCGATGGTGCGGGCGTGGTCGTCCTCGGTGCCGTCCCGGACGGCGATGGCGCACACCTCGGGATCGTGGCCGATCCATCGACCGGCGTGGATCATGCCCTCCGACAACGGCGCCATGGGGCTGACGAGCAGCCGGAGGCGGGCCCACGCCAGCTCCCGGCGGTCGCCTACGACGGCGAGGCCCCGCTCGACGAGCGGCTCCCACGCCGGCGGCCGCGCCCCTGACTCCTTCAGCAGGCGTGCCACGGAGACGACAAACGTCACGACCT
>JAHFUQ010000139.1 GCA_023265045.1 Acidimicrobiia bacterium | reverse complement strand
GCGCCGGCGGCGCCCGCCGAGCCGGCTGCCGCGACGCCCGCGACGCCCGCGGCGCCCGCGGCGGGGTCGGCGTCAGCGGCGGGGTCGGCGTCAGCGGCGCCCGCACCCAGTCCTCAGGCCTGGCTCCCACTGGGCGTCATCGGGGTGCTCGGGGCGATGGTGGTCGCCCGGCGGCGGCGGACCCGATGGGCACTGGCGGCGGTCGGCGCCGGCTTGGTCCTCGCCGATCAGCGCCGCTCGTCGTCCCCGTCGATGATCGCCTTCGTGACGGGTTCGTAGGCCGACGGGTTGAGGCCGTCGTCGATGACGAGTACGCCGTCGGTACGCCCGAGCCATCGCGCCAGGGGCAGCGCGGGGTCGTTCACGTCGGCGATCGAGTAGGTCTGCACGCCGGCCTCGACGGCCGCGCCGGCGTACCCGTGGTCGGCGAACACGACGTCGACGGCGGCGGGCCCCCCGAGCTCGGCGATCATCGCCTCCATGTAGTGCGCCCGGTGGGTGTGCTCGATGCCGCCGTGGATGACGATGGCGGCGACGCCCCCGTAGTAGCGGATCGACGCGGAGCGCCCGTCCGCCTCGGTGAAGAGCCCCCGGCTGCCGTCGAGCGGTTGCAGGACCGCGCAGCCGGCGGCCGAGAGCGCGGCCGCCAGGGCCTGGTAGTGGGGGAGGAGGGCGAAGGCGTGCCCCGTCGCCAGCAACACCCGGGCGTGCCCCGCCGCCGCGCGCGCGAAACCGCGCCGGTGGCGCTCGACGCCCGCGGCCGCCACGGCGGGATCCACGAAAGGGAGCCCGGCGGGGTGTTCGGACAGGGAGACGCCGCAGGCCCGTAAGGCCTCGACCGTTTCGTCGAACGTCGCCTGCTGCCAGGCCGAGAGCCCGAACGTGTAGTCGGGATCGCCGGCCAGCATCCTGCGGGCGTTGTCGATGCAGGCGCTGACGGGTGTGGCGACGGTTCCCGCCAGCCCGCTGGCGGCCAGGTGCGCCGCCAACTCAGCCGTCATGACAGGAGGTTCAACCCGAAGATGAGGAAGATCAGCCAGGCGATGACCCACAGGCCGGTGAGGACGATCACGGCGATCAGGCATCCCTGTGGAACCCGCTCGGCCCATTCCCGCAGCCCTTCGGGCGCGGGCCGGAACGAGCTCGGCGCCCGGCCCGCCCGATCATCCCGCCGCTCCCGGAAGCCGGCGCGCGCAGGCCGCTCCCCGCCCATGCTCAACGCCCCCAATCCCCGCAGGCCGACCCAGAGCCCGAGGCCGAGCACGAGGCCGCCCAGGGGGATCAGGAGGAGGATCAAAGCGGAAGGTTGAGCAGGGAACGGCGCGTCGTGGGCGGCGCCCGGTAGATGCTCGTCGGCGAAGTCGCCCGGGTCGTTGGGGGTGACGGCGGCAGCGTCGGCAGGACGTAGGCGGTGGTGGGCGTGGTGGGGCCGGTGTGGAGGGTTGTCGAGGTCGAGGTCGAGGGCGCCGGCGACGAGCTGTCGGCGCGGCGCGGGAGGGTGGTCGGCGGCGCCGGCTCGGCGAAGTCCGTCAACCCCAGCTCGGGCGCGGCCTCGGTCATGTACGCCTTCCACGTCGGCACTCCGAACGTCGCCCCGTACACCCGCGCCTGGCCCTTGATGTTCGTGAGCGGCTTGCGCGAGTCGGAGAAGCCCATCCAGATGGCGGTGGAGAGCTGGGGCGTGTACCCGACGAACCATGCGTCGCCGTAGTCCTCACTCGTGCCCGTCTTGCCCGCGATGCCCTTGGGGTGGCCGAAGTCGGCGCCGTACCCGGTGCCGAACTGGACGACCCCTTCGAGGACGTCGTTCATCTGGTCGGCGACGTCCTGGGCGAGGACGCGCTTGCCGGCGCGCTTGGCGTTGTCCTCCAGCACCGTCCCGTCCCGCGCCTCGACCTTCACCACCGGTGAGGCCGCCATCTGGACGCCCCGGTTGGCGAACACGCCGTAGGCGGCGGCCATGTCCAGCGGGGCCACCTCGGCGGCGCCGAGGGTGAGGCTCGGGCCGTACGGTTCGCCCGAGGGCAGCTTGCCGTCGGGGTTGATCATGGTGAGGCCGAGGCGGTACGCCATCTCGGCCGTGTCCTTGACGCCCACGTCCTGGATGAGCTGGGCGAACACGGTGTTGACCGAATAGGCGGTGGCCGAGCGTAGGGTGAGGCCGCCGTACCCGCTGCTCTCGACGTTGTGGACGACACAGTCGTCGCCCGTACAGTTCGGGAACCGGTAGCTCGAGGGGCCCGAGTAGACGGTGTTCACGCTGATGCCCTTCTCTAGGGCCTTGGCGAGGGTGAACGGCTTGAACGCCGACCCCGGCTGGCGCCCGCTGCCCCCGCCGTCCACGCAGATCGGCTCGTTGGGCTTCGAGGCCGCCACGTCGGCGCAATGGCCCAAGGCGAGGTTCACCTGCGACTTGGCGAAGTCGCGGCCGCCCACCAGGGCGCGCACGAGCCCGGTGCGGGGGTCGACCGACACCATCGCCATCTCGAGCGGGGGGGAGGTCCCCTTCTGCGCCTCGGCCACGGCCTTCTCGGCCTTGGCCTGGAGGGACGGGCTGAGCGCGGTGGTGACCTTCAGGCCGCCCCTGTAGACCTGCTCGTCGCCGTACTTCGCCACCAGGTACCGGCGGACGTAGTCGACGTAGTAGGGATAGGCGGTCTGCTGCTCGATGGGCGGGTTGATGACCGTCGCCGGCCCCTCGGGTTCATAGCGCGGCTCGGCCAGGAAGATGTGTTCGGCGGCCGCCTCGTCGTACTCCGCCTGCGTGATCTTGCGCTGGGCGAGCATCAGGTTGAGGGCGTTCATCCGCACCTCTTCGGCGCCGCCCGGGTTGGAGCGGGGCTCGTTGACGCTGGGCTGGCGGAGGAGCCCGGCGAGCAGAGCCGCTTCGGAGATCGTGAGGTCCTTCACCGACTTCCGGAAGTACGACTGGGATGCGGCCCCGACGCCGTAGGCCCCGCCGCCCAGGTAGGCGCGGTCGAGGTAGCGGTACAGGATCTCGTCCTTCGACATCTCCTTCTCGACGCGGCGGGCCAGCGCCGCCTCCTTGATCTTGCGCTTCAAGGTCTTCTCGTTGTTGAGGTACACGAGGCGCACGTACTGCTGGGTGAGCGTCGAAGCGCCTTCGGCGTAGCCGCCGCTGGTGAGGTCGGCCCAGATGGCCCGCAGCACGGCTCGGTCGTCGACGCCGCCGTGGGAGTAGAACCGCCGGTCCTCGACGGCGACGACGGCCTGTTTGAGGATGTCAGGGATGTCGGCCTGGGCGACGGGGAGGTTCAGGTCGAACTCCCGCAGGATGGCGATCTGGTTGCCGCTGTCGTCGTAGATGCGGGTAAGGCCGGAAACCACCGACGGCTGTTCGGCGGGAAGCTTGCTGGACAGCAGCGAGCTGTAGTCGGCGTAGAGGAGGAGCCCGACGAGGAAGGGTACGACGAGGGCGGCGATCACGCCCGCGGCCGCGATCTTGAGGAGGGTGTAGTTCCAACTGGGCTGCTGGGCGTCCCATGCGTCGCCCGGCGACCATCCGCGCTGGCGGTCGCGCTCGCCCCACGGCGTATGCGTCCAGTCTCTCCAGGTCCGCGGCGGGCTCAGCACGACGTCACCATGGTGGCTCTGTGGTCATCCTCCGTTCCAAGCGCCATTTCCCGATCAGCTTCGCAGCCTTTGGACGCCCCGCGACCACGTTCGCGGCGATCCGGACCCGTAGTGGGCCGCCAACGGGCATTTGTTCATCCTCCGGCAACCCGCGGGGAGCGGCCACGTCGTTCCCCGCCGCCCATCCCTTACCCTCCGCCCGCCGGCGGAACACGTTCCGCCCGCCTTCAGGCGCCGCGCCCGAGGCGGCGCAGGAAAGCGTCGTAGCGGTCATCGTCGCGCAAGGCGTCGAGATCTGGGTCGCGCTGGAGCAGCGCGTCGTCCTTGAAGCCCATCTCGAAGGCCCGGTCGAGCCAGTCGAAGGCACCCTGGACGTCGCCCGAACGGGCTGAACTGCACGCCAGGTTGTAGGCGAGCTGCCCCCGGTCGCCACTGCCGGCCGCCAGGGCGCGGACGCCAACGGTGATCGACTCCTCGTACCGCCGGGCGCGGTGCAGGTGGGCGGCGAAGACGGCGGCGGCGTCGGGGCCGGCCCCGCCGGGTGCAAGGAGTCGCTCAGCCAGGGTTTGGTGCAGGTTGGCGCGGGCCACGGCGTTGGCCGCCATCGCGGCCGCGGGGCCGAACCGCTGGGCGCGGTAGGCCCGGTCGAGCAAGGCCAGGGCCTCTTCGGACCGGTGGTCCTCCAGCTCGATCGTGGCGAGGAGCATCGGGTCGACGGTCTGCCCCGGAGGCACCCGCGCGATGGCGGCACGGGCGCCGGCGACGTCCTCCTGGGTGAGCCGGGTCCACGCCAGCAGCTCGTTGGCGCCGACGATCATCGCCGCCGACGGGCGGTCGGCCAGGACCTTGGCGGCCACCGCGGCGGCGGCGTCGCGATCGCCCTGGGCCAGGGCGCGCCAGCCGTCGACCAGCTCGTCTTTGAGGCCGGTGTTGCGGGCGGCCGAGAGGCCGTTGAGGTTCATGGCCGCGAAGAAGCCGGCGTAGATGGCGCCGAAGGGGTACCCCATGGCCAACGCAAAGAGCCCGGCGCCGCCGGCCACCGACGCCGACAGGATGCGCGCCTGGCGCGCCCCGGCTTCGCCGTTGCGGCGCTCCAACAGCGCCGCCGCCACATTGCCGCCATCCAGGGGCAGGATCGGCAAGAGGTTGACGATCGACCAGGCCAGGTTCACGAACACGATGTCCGAGAGGATCGCGTGCCAGGTCGGCGACAGGTACCCCGCCGTGCGGCTGACATACAGGGCGGGGAGCCCGATCAGCACCAAGCCGGTGAGCGGTCCCGCCAGGCTCATCACCACGTTCTTGGAGGCGGTGAGCGGCTCGGTCGGGGTGCCGTAGGTGAGCCCGCCCATGCCTTGGAGCACGATGTTGGGGGGGACGCCGAAGCTCCGGTAGGCGATGGCGTGGCCCATCTCGTGAATGAGCACCGAGAGGAACACGACGACGACCCACGCCAGGAGCAGCGCCCCACTGCGGGCGCCCAGCCCGAGCATCACGGCGATCACGAAGAACGTGACGTCGATGCGCACGGGGATGCCGGCGAGCTTGAAGGCGGGGCCCGTGGCCAAGGCCCCCACCGTAGGGGGTCAGCGCGGGACGGGCAGGGTCACGCAGATGTCGGGGCCGCCTTGGGGCGGCGTGAGGCCCGGACCGCCCCGCCGCGGGTCAGCGCCACGGTTTTCACGATCGCAGGCCTGCACCCGGCCCTGCGGGCGGCGCCGCGGCGGCGCCCACCGACGCCCTGCGGTCAGCGTGAGCGGCGGAACCGCTTCCAGAACGACTCGCGCGGCTCGCTCTCGCGGGCCTGGTACTCGGACAGGATCTCCTTGCCCGCCTCGTTCACGATGTCCTCGGCCGCGTCGAGCAGTTCGGCGGCGCCGTCGTCCAGCCCGGGCGGCTCCTCCGGCGTGGGCGGGGCCACCAGCGTGCCGTGCTTCCAGTTCACGTCCGCGAGCCGCGGTTCGTACCCCTTGCACGGGTTCGGGCAGCGCCACGGCGCCTCGGGCGCGAGGTCGATGTTGCACTTGCGGACGGTCTCGCCGCCCGGGTAGGTGCGGCTCTCGTAGTTCTTGCACTCGGTGCGCATCGGCATGGCGCAGCAATTCTCGCGCAACCCGAAATAAATCAGTTGACGCCCCCGGCGGAAACCGCCACCATGTCCGTGGAGCCATGAGAAGCGTATCCGTTCGTCGCGAGGTGACCATGTTGGGCCAGACGTATCCGAGCAAGCCTGAGGGCCAGCTCGGCGCCGTCGCGCCCGCCGCGTCGTCGTCGGCCATGGCCCCGTGCAGCACCGCCACCCGGTCGTTCCGCAATGACCACGGTATTGGGTGGCTTCTGGGCACTGGAGGGGATTCCCCCGGATAACTCTCCAAATTTCCTTCCGAGGAAGTGTCCAGAGGCCGCCGGGATAACCCGGCGGCCTTTCCGTTTTCGAAAGAAAGGGCAGATCGATGCTCGCCGAGAGGTGGGAGGACAGGGAGACGGAGTGGGCGACGGCCCGGTGCAAGGACGGCACCGGCGACCTCACCGCGCTGTTCTTCTCCGAGCAGCTTGACGACATTGCCCGGGCGAAGGCGATCTGCGCCGAGTGCCCCCTGCGCGAGGCGTGCTTCGAGGACGCCCTCGCCCGGCACGAGCCGTACGGCGTCTGGGGCGGGCGCTTGTTCTTCAAGGGCAAGGTGCTGGCGTTCAAGCGGCCGCGTGGTCGTCCGCCCAAGAACGCCCAGTCCATGATCGCCTAACGGGGCTTCGGCCGCTGTGATCGCCTAAGGCGGCGGCGGCTCGCCGCCTCCAGGGCGTGCCTCTGGCCGCCGGCGCTGTTCCCCCTTCCAGCGCCGGTGGCCACGGGCCTCACGCCTGGGGGCGATCGCAAGTCCGAGGGTCGTGGGCTCTCGGCTGCGTGGGGTGCGGCGATCGCCCCTCGAGGCAAACGGTACGGAGGCTGCACGACGGGCCTGCGACGGCGGGCTGGCCCCGCGGTGAACGAATCGTGAACGTTCAGCGTGCCGGGGGCGCCCGGCCGGCGGACAGCTGAAAGATTGAGGCAAACGACCCCCCGTTTTGGGGGTCATCCGCCTCAAATACGGAATGACTGCTGTTGGGGCGGAGTCGGCGTGGGCAAGCGAGGGGCCGCCTTGACGGCTCGCGTGGCCGCCGGCGCGGCGCGGCGGCCGCCGTTGCGGGCGACGTGGCGGGCGACGAGGCGGGCGACCTGGCGCGACAACGCCTCCTGGGTCGACCTCGGAGCGTACGAGCGGGGGTACAGGTCGTCGTAGCGGGGGAGGAGGTCCGGCCGGGCCCCGGCCAGCCAGTCCAGGTAGTGCTCCCGAACTCCGGGGCGCAGGTGCAGGAGGATCGGCGTGATGGACACCGCGCCGGCCTCGACGCACGCCTTCACCACGGCCTCCAGCTGGTCTTCGCCGTCGGACAAGCCGGGCAGCACGGGCGCCACCAGCACCCCGCACGGGACGCCCGCGGCGTTGAGCTTGGCCACCGCCTCGACCCGGCGGAGGGGATGGGGCGTGCCTGGCTCGGTGAGCTTCCAGACCTCGTCGTCGAGGGCGCCGATCGAGAAGTTGGCCCGGACCTCGGTCGTCTTCGCCGCCTCCGCCAGCAGGTCGAGGTCGCGCAGGATCAGCGTCGACTTGGTCAGGATGGAGAACGGGTTCCGGGCGGCCGCCAGTTCCTTGACGATCGCCTGGGTCAGCCGGTACTTGCCCTCGCACCGCTGGTAGGGGTCGGTGTTGGTGCCCATGGCGATGTGGTCGCCGCCCCACCGGTTCGGCGCCAGCTCGGCCCGCACCCGCTCAGCGGCGTTGACCTTGACCACGATCCGCCGGTCGAAGTCCTCACCCGCGTTCATCCCCAGGTACTCGTGCGTCGGCCGGGCGAAGCAGTTGTGGCTGACGACTCCCTCGGCGACGAAGTCGCCGGCGCCCGTCGTGATGTCGTACATCGCCATGTGGAAGCCGAGGTCCTTTATCGATACGACCCGCCGGGCCCCCCGGCCTTTCATGGCACGACCGATGATCGTGCGCTTGCGCGTCGTGGCGGGGTCGACGGTCTGGACGAAGCGCATCGCTGCCGGCAACCCGCCCAGAAGCCTCACATTGCGCACGCCATTGCCTTGGGCCGCGTCCTCGATCGAGGTGAAACCCAGCTGACGCATCGCTCTGGTGGTCCAACCGAGGATCTCCGAGTCACTGTTGGAGATGCGAATGACCTGGCCCAGATGTCCTTCGGCGTCGTAGATCCCAGCCATGAACCCGCGCGCCCAGTCGTCGGACGGCACGATCGGCCATGCGATCACTGCTTCGATGGTTTCGACCGCTGGACGGCTCTGCGCCGAGATGGCGTGGATCTCCGCCCGGTCGCCGCTCGCGGCGGCGAACGGGCGCCTTGAGGTTGGGACCGCCTCGGCGTCAAGAAAAGCGCGTGTCCGCGCCAAGGGCTCCAGGTCAACGAGCGCAAGCCGGAATCCGTGGCGGGACGCCGGCCGACCTCGCACGAGGTAGTCGTCGTGCCCGATCGTCCCGTCGCCTCGGATCATCCCGCACAGGTACCCCCGCCGGTAGTCCGGCGTGTGACTCGGCGTCTCGCCGAATGGCCCGATTCCCAGGAGGGAGTTGAGCGGCGTGAGGTGGGGGCGGCGCGGCGCGCCCTGTTCGGCGCCGGCGACGTACTTCCACCCTCGGTCGGAAAGAAAGCGATGGTCCCCACTTGTCACGAGTTCGGCGCCGTCATCGAGGGTTGTCCGGAATGCCCGCTTGATGACAGACCAATGGTCCAAGACGGGCGTGGAGACGTACCGGCGGCACTGCCCGACGCGTTCGGTGCCGATGACCTGATCGCCCGGTCGGATGTCGGCGATGGGGCGGGTTCTCCCGTCCGCCATGAGCACGCGCGTGTGCCCGGCGGCGCAATAGCTGCAGGCATGGCTGCATCCCCGGTAGGCGTTGATGGTGAAGCGGAACGGCATGCGGGACGCGGCCGGCACCTCGTTGACGACGCGCCGGGCGTTGACGTGGAGGAACTCCATGCCCCGGTACTCGCCCTTGCCGATGTGACGCTCGACGACCTCCTCGAAGAGCGCGCCTTGAGGGTCGGCGGCGGTGTCGTCGACGAGCTGCCAGCGCAGGTCGGCAATGGGCGGCACTCTAGCCGAACAGACGTTCGTTCCTCAGCCTCCCCACCTAGACTGGCGAGGTATGCGCGCCGAGACAATCAAGGGCCACCTCGACCTGCTGCTGCTGGCGATCGTGGCCGACGGTCCCGCCCACGGCTATGCCGTGATCACCGAGCTGGCGACCCGCTCGGCGGGTGCCCTGCGCCTCCCGGAGGGGACGGTCTACCCGGCCCTGCACCGGCTGGAGGCGGCCGGTTCCCTCGCCAGCCTCTGGGTGTCGATCAACGGCCGGCGCCGGCGCGTCTACAAGCTCACGGCCGACGGGCGGCGGGCGCTCGCCCGCCGCCGGGCCGACTGGCAGGCCTTCTCAGCCGCGGTCGGCGCGGTGATAGGCGGCGCGGCCCGAACGGGCGCAAGACCGGCGACGGGCGTCGCAACCAATCCCGTTTGACCTCGCGGCCGTAAGATCCGGGCAATGTTGCGTCCTGAAAACTGGACCAGACCAGCGGGTGCGAGTCCCGCCCGGGTAATCGCCGGAGAGCCCGGTAGCAGGCCCCGGTCCGTCGCCGAGAGGCGGCGGGCTGAGCGGGGCGTC
>JAHFUQ010000022.1 GCA_023265045.1 Acidimicrobiia bacterium | reverse complement strand
CGGTCGACTTCCTTGTCCGCTACCTGTCGCCCGCGAAGCCGCCAGCCTCGGGCTAAGGCCCTACGGTTCTCGCCAGGTAACCGGCGTCGACGTCAGGGGCGAAGCGGCCGCCGGGCACGTCGACGAACCACACGTGCAGGGCGGGCGGCGGGATGAGGTGGACGGTGCCGGGCGGGCACACCGGTTGCTCGGACGTCAGGTGGGCGACGACTTCGGCGAGGCCGTTGTAACAGAGGTCGCCGTGGACGTGCCATCGGGTCAGGCAGCCACCAGGCTCGGGGCCGAACTCGCCGGGCACGTTCATGAGGAACATCACGCCGACGAGCACCGGTCCGCGCGCCGTGGGCGTGTACATCAGCGCCTCGGGTCGGGCCGGGTCGAGCGCCCGGCCGTCGGTCGTGTAGGCGGCGTTGATGAAATGCTCGGTCGAGGTGAACGGGACCGGGCCGGAGTAACCCTCAGCCATAGCCACCGCCAACGACCGGTAGCGGGCCATGCCGACCTGGGTCTCGGTGTACAACTTGGCCGCCGCGGCCTTTTGGGCTTGGGCGGGACGGCACGGCCCCGACGCGTGCGAGTTCACGATGCCGACGCCGTGCACCTCGTTGCGCGCCGGCGCCAGCGGGCCGGTCGCGATCGGCGGCTCGGCGGCCGAGCCCCAGCGGACGGCCCCGACCGTCCCCCCCACCGCGACAAGAACCGCGACGACCAACGCCGCCGACGTACTCGGCGACGAGAGTCGCCGGCTCCCGGAGAGCGAGAGCGCCCGCACCGTCGCGCCGGTGAGGCCGGCGAGAGCGAGCGCGCCGCCGGCGACGAGCACCGCGTGGGCGGGGCGGGACAGGCTGAGCAGGCTGCCCTCGGCATGCGCGCTGTCGGGATCACGGGCGTGGGCGATCGCGTCCCAGACGAGGCCGGCGCCCACGAGCACCGCGCCGAGGAGGCCCACCGCGAGGAAACGGGTCAGCGTGCGGATGACGGTCGAGAAGGCGAACCGGCGCCGGAGGTCGGCGACGCGCGGCCCCGCGGCCTTTGGGCCGGACGGGGCCTGCTCCGCCACGACCCCGTTGCTGGCGTCGTCCACAGCCCGTCACGCTACCCGCCGGGCCAGTAGGGTCGGCCGCGTGGCCTTCATACAACTCATCGAGTTCTCGACATCCCAGCCCGGCGAGGTCCAGCGTCTCGGCGAGCAGTGGCGGGCGGACACCGAGGGGGCGAGGACCGTGCGCCGCACGTTCACGTGCCTCGACCGCGAGCAGCCCAACCGGTTCATTGTCGTCGCCGTCTTCGACTCGTACGAGTCGGCCATGGAGAACTCCAACCTGGAGGAGACCGAGGACCTGGCCGAGGAGCTGGCCAAGCTGGCCGACGGCCCGCCGGTGTTCCGCAACCTCGACGTCATGATGGAGTACCTCGACTAACCCCGCGCCGCCGCGCCGGTCGCCACCCCCTTTCCCGCCACCTGGCTCACGGACTGCAGCCTTGCATAGGTCAAATGACTCAAGGCGGGGATCGGATGTGCCGAATTAGGCGGTGGTGAAGACTCGAGCCGCGGCTGAGCTGGACTCGCCCTCGCCGGCGCCCACCCAAGACTCGCCTGGCGAAACCGAGACCCCGCCCGCGCGCGCGACCCGGCGCGCCCGGAGGCGGGACGGCCGCCGCACCCGGCGGACCGTCACCGTCCCGCCCCCGTGGACCGGCCCCCTCGATGTCGCCGACCCCGGCACGATGGTGGGCCGCCAGCTGGAGTTGGCCCGGCTCAAGACGCTCTGGGGCGAGGTGATGAAGGGCACCACGCGCACCGCGCTGATCGCCGGAGAGCCCGGCGTGGGCAAGACTCGGCTGGCGGCCGAGGTGGTCGACGCAGCCGCCGCCGGAGGCGCACGGGTCCTGGTGGGCCGCTGCCGGCGAGACGGCGCGCTGCCGTACGAAGCCTTCATCGACGCCCTCGGACCCGCTCTGCGGGAGCAGTCCGACGGGTGGCTGCGGGACCACGTCAAACGCCACGGCCCCGCCCTCGTCAAGCTCGTACCCGACCTTGCCCCCCGCCTGGCCGAGCCGGTCAACGGCGCGCAGCTCAGCGGGCGCGAACAGCTCATGGGGTCCATCGCGGCGGCGATCACCAGCCTCGGCCAGCCCCCCGTGGTGCTCGTGCTCGAGGATCTCCAGTGGGCGACCCGCTCGACGGTGCTCGTGCTCGATCACCTCATTCGCACCTGCACCTCGGCGCCGCTGTTCATCATCGGCACGTACCGCGACGCCGCCATTTACCCGAGCCACCCGCTCGCCGACCTGCTCGACGGGCCGTTGATGACGCGGGTCGAGCGCATGGTCCTGCCGAACCTTTCCATCCAGTCGGTCACCGCCTTGCTCGTCGACCGGTCCACCGTGGCCGGGCGGGCGGCCTCGACGCTGGCCCGCAGCTTGTGGCGCACGACCGAGGGCAACCCGCTGCTGCTGACCGAGGTCGTCCGCGACCTGGCCGCGGGCGGGGGGCTCACCACCGGTGCCGTCAAGGTCGAGGCGGTCGACAAGGTGGGGGTCGCCCACGAGATCGCCGAGCTGACGGCGCGGAGGCTCGGGCGGGCTTCGTCCGCGACGCGCAAAGCGGTCGAGGCCGCGTCGGTCGTCGGCGCCTCCTTCTCGGTCGACGCCGTCGCCCAGCTGACCGGCGCCAAGCCCGACGACACCACCGCGGCCCTGGCCCGCGCCGTCAAGACCGCGGTGATCGTCCCCGTCGAAGGCAAGCCCGGCGAATACCGCTTCACCCACGATCGCTTCCACGACACGGTCTACGAGCTCCTCACGCCGAATGTCCGAGTCCGGCACCACCACGACCTGGCCGCCATGCTCGACGAACCGCAAGCCGCCGGCGGTGTCGCAGCGCCGGTTCTCGTCCACCACCTGGCCGCGGCCGCCCCCGTCGGCTCCTCGCCCGACGCCGTCCGTCACGCCCGGAGCGCGGGGAACGCGGCCGCGGGCGTCCTGGCCTTCGAGGAGGCCGCTTCGTTCTACGGCCAGGCGCTCGCGTTCCTGGGCTCCGGCGGGGACGCGGGCCTCCGCGCCGACCTCCTGATGCTGCTCGCCGAGGCCAACCACCGAGCCGGGGAATCCGCGCGGGCTCGCCAGTCGTATCTCCAGGCGGCGGCCGTAGCGAGGGCGCACCAGGACGGCCCGAGACTGGGGCGGGCCGTCCTCGGACTGGGCGAGGTGCTGGGCGTGTGGGGCGCCGACGGCCACCTCATCGGCCTCCTCGACGATGCCGTCGCAGCCAACCCCGATGACGCATCGCTGCGGGCCAAGCTCCTGGCTCGCCTGGCGCAGGCGCGCGCCGCGTTCGACTCCCCGGACCAGCGCAAGGCCCAGAGCGACCGGGCCTGGGAGCTGGCTTGGGACAGCAAAGACCCCGACACCATGGGCGCGGTGCTCCGGGCCCGGCACGAGGCGCTCTCGGCGCCCGACGACCTCGAGGACCGAGCCGAGATCGACGGCGAGCTGTGGGCCATGGCCAACAACGCCAACGATTCGGCCCAGCTCCTGCTCGCCTTCGGATGGCGGCTCGTGGACCTGCTCGAGCAGGGGCACCTCGTCGACGCCGACCGAGACCGCAAGCTCCACGCCCAACTGGCGCGCCGATCTGGCGACCCTCGGCACATGCGCGACGCCGCCATGTGGGCGGGGACCTGGGCCCTGCTCGAAGGCCGCTTCCGCAAGGCGCTGACCCAAATGGACAGGGCGCTCTCCCTCGGCCAACGGGCACGCGACCCCGAAGCGTCGGCGATCTACTGGACCCAGCAACTCGACCTGCTCACCGAGTGGGGCGCCGACGGCGAGATCGACGGGCTGGTGGACGTCTGGCGCGACCTGGCCCGCAGCCACGATCAAGACCCCGCGTGGCGCGCCTCGCTCGCCCTCCTGCTGGCCCGCACCGGCCGCCGCGAGCAGGCCGCCGCCGAGCTCGAAGACCTCCTCGCCGACGGCGCCGCCGACCTCCCGCTCGATCGCAACTGGGTGGCGACCGTCGCCGCCATCGCCGAGGTGGCGGCGGACCTGAACGATCGGCGCTGCGGAGCGCTGGCCACGCTGTTGAGCCCGTACGCCCGGCGGCTGATCGTCGTCGGCCCCGGGATCGTCTGCCGCGGCTCGGTGGCGCGCGTCCTCGGCCTCCTGTCGGCGGCGACCGGCAACTGGACGGCCGCCGAGCGCCAGTTCCAAGCCGCCCTTTCGGCCCACGACCGGGTGAACGCCAAACCGCTCGTCGCCCGTACGCGCTACGACTTCGGTCGCGCCCTCGCCCGCAAGCACGGAGGCCCGCTCCACACCGGGCGCGTCCGCACGACGCTGGACCAGGCCGTGGACGAGGCCGAGCGACTCGGACTGGCCCGCCTCGCCACCCAAGCCCGCGCCGAGCGGGCCGCGGTCAACTGACGCGCCGGAGGCGCCAACCGGGCTGGCGACGCTCGTGGTCGAGCTGCGCCTGCCGGGCCTGGAGGATGTCCGTCCGCGTGCAGATCCCGACGAGCCGGCGACCGTCGACCACCGGCACGTGGTCAACGCCCTCGGTCAGCATCACCTCCACCACCGTGACGGCCAGGTCGTCGGGCGCCACCGAGACCACATCACGACTGGCGTGGTCCAGCACAGGGGAGTCCGCGTCTTCGTGCTCGTCGAGGCGCAGGAGGTCCCCCCGGGCCACGATCCCGACGCACGATCCGCTCGCATCGACCACCGGGTAGGCGCCGTGCCGTCCTGCAGCCAAGACGCGGCGCGCGTGCGCGACGGTCGCCGTGTCCGCGAGGGTCTCGACCGGCGCGGTCATCATCTCGCGCACCGACGTCGAGCGCAGGGCGTCGACCTCGAAGTCCTTCCGCACCCGCAGGCCGCGCCGGCTCAGCTTCTCGGTCATGATGCTCTCCGGCAGAAGCGCGGCAGCCACCAGATCGGCGACGACGGTGGCCAGCATCAGCGGCAGCAGGACCTGGTAGTCCCGGGTCAGCTCGAACACGAAGACCATGGCCGCGAAGCTGGCTCGGGTGGCGGCGCCAAACGTCGCGGCCATAGCCACGAGCGCGAACGGACCCGCGCTGACACTCGGGAACAGCGCGTGCATGCCCGCCCCGAACAGGCTGCCGTACCCCGCGCTGATGAGCAGGATCGGCGCCAGCGTCCCCCCCGACGTCCCTGAACCCAACGCCACCCACCAGGCGACCAGCTTGGCGGCCACCAGGACGGCGACGGTCCCCGCCGCCAGGCGATTTGTCAACAGGTCGCCGATCACGTCGTAGCCGACGCCGAGCACCCGTGGCACGGCGAGGCCGATCACGGCGAACCCAACCGCGCCGATCACCGGATGCCAGAACTCTCCGATGGGCAGGCGGCGATACCAGTCCTCGACCGTGAAGAGGCCGCGTGCCACCACGACCGCCAGCAGGCCGGCGCCGAGGCCCAGCACGACGAACGCGGGGAAGCCCGCGAGCCCCGCGTAGTCATGGAGCGGAACCTTGAACAGCGGCCCCGCCCCGTAGAAGGCGGAGTGCATCCCCGCCGCGATCGACGAGGCCACGACCAGTGGCACGAACGCCCGCGTCGAAAACTCGAACAGGAGCAACTCGATGACGAGGACAACCGCCGCGAGCGGCGTCCCGAACGTCGCCGCCATCCCAGCGGCCGCGCCGCTGGCCAGGAGGATCTTGCGCTCCGACGGTGAGACCGGGAGGAATTGGCCGAGCAAGGACCCGATGCTGCCGCCGGTGACGATGATCGGCCCCTCGGCCCCGAAGGGAGCGCCCGTGCCGATCGCAATCGCCGCCGACAGGGGTTTTGCCAGCGCCGCCCGTGGCGAGATCCGGCTTTGGCGGGTGAGCACAGCCTCCATCGCCTCGGGGATGCCGTGCCCCCTGATGACCGGCGCCCACAGCGCAAGCAGCGAGATGACGATGGCGCCGCCGACGGCGACCACGATCAAACCCACACCGCCGGGCCGGTGTTCGGACATCAGCTTGATGAGGTGCAGCAGGACCCACGCTCCGCCACCGCCGGCGAAGCCCAGGATCACAGCCAGACCGGATAGGAGGAGTAGGCGGCGCATCGCCACATTATATCGGAATACGATATAACTTGGACGAGTGGCTGATCTCGCCGACTGGGAGTATCGGGCCCTGGCCCGCTTCCGCTACGCCCTCCGCAAGTTCCTCCGCTTCTCCGAGGAGGCGGCGCGCGCCGTCGGCGTCACGCCCCTCCAGCACCAGCTCCTGCTGGCCATCCGCGGCTTCCCCGACGGGCCGCCGTCGGTGTCGGACCTGGCCGAACAGTTGCAGCAGCGCCATCACTCGGTCGTCGAACTGGTCGATCGGGCCGCGGACGCGGGCCTGGTGCGCCGATCGGCCGACCCCTCCGATGGTCGCCGGCACCTCGTCGAGCTCACGAGTTCGGGCCGCACGACCCTTGCCAGCCTCTACACCGCCAACCGGGCCGAGCTGCGGCGCTTCCGCCGTGAGATGTCCGACATCCTGAGAGAGCTCGACTGAAAGGTTCTACTTGACAAAGCGATAGGTTGCATTCAGGCTGTCGACATGGAGACTTACGACATCCTCGCCGCAGCTATCACCACCGCAGAAGACATTGTTCGGGACCTGCCCCTCGACCGCCTCACTGCACCCTCGCCCTGCTCGGAGTGGGACGTGCGGGCCGTCCTCAACCACGTCCTCGGCACGCTGTGGCTCGCCGACGGCATGTTCGCCGACCGAGCGCCGCGCCACGCCATCCAGCCGGGCGGGCTACCTGACACCGATCTCGCAGGCGACGACCCCGCGACGGCGTTCAAGGAGGCCGCCGCCGCGGCCCTCGCATCCGCCCGCATCGAGGGCACGCTCACACGGGTGCACCACACCCCGATCGGCGACATGCCCGGGCCTGTCCTCGCCGGCTTCACCGCCCTCGACCTGGTCGTGCACGGGTGGGACATGGCCCACGCCGCCGACCTCCCCATCGCCGTTCCGGACGACCTGCTCGCGTACGTGTCGGAGTTCGCGCAGCAGGCCGTCAACGAGAGCATCCGCGGCCACCTCGTCGGCCCGGCCGTCGCGGTGCCAGAATCGGCTCCGATGCTCGACCGCCTGATCGGCCACATGGGCCGCACCCCTTGACAAGCAATGGGTGAAGGCGCGGCCCTGCGGGCGCTGGCGGAGCCGAACCGGCGAGCGATCCTCGAGCTCGTGCGCGACGAGCCGCAGTCGGTCGGGGAGATCGCCTCCCACTTCGACATCACTCCGCAGGCGGTGTCCCAACACCTCCGAGTGCTGAAGGACGCGGGCCTGGTCGACGAGGTGCGCGACGGCACCCGTCACCTGTTCGTCGTCCGGCCCGAGGGCTTCGAGCCGGTGCGGGCCTTTTTGGAGACGTTCTGGGGCGCCCACCTCACCAACCTCAAGCGGGCTTCCGAGCGCCGCCGCGGTGGGCGCGGCGATGGCTGATCCCTTCGTCACCGAGATCGACATCGACGCGCCGGTCGAGGAGGTGTTCCGCCACCTCACCGAGTCGTCCGCCATGGTCGACTGGATGGGCCAGCACGCCACTCTCGATCCCGCGCCTGGCGGCCGGTTCGAGATCGACGTCAACGGCATCCCGATCCGCGGTTCTTATCTCGAGGTCGAAGCGCCGCACCGGGTCGTCGTCAGCTGGGGCGCGGCGGGCAACGAGGTGCTGCCGCCGGGGTCGAGCCGCGTCGAATTCACGCTGACCGCCACCGCCGCGGGAACGCGGTTGCGCCTCGTCCACGCCGACCTGCCCGACGAGGAAGTCGCCAAGCACGGGATCGGCTGGGGCCACTTCCTGGCCCGGCTGGCCGCGGCCGCGTCGGGGGCCGGCGCAGGCCCCGACGCCTGGGCGACCGGTTAGGGCAGTCGCCATACGGCGCGCATGGGCTCAAGTGGGAACTCGCCGCTCATGATCCCGCGTCGCGGTGCAGAAAAGTACCGTTTCGGTACTTTCTGCACACGAGCGTCCCCGAAGGAGGTGAAGATGGCGCGCCCCATCGAGCAGAGAAAGGAACGCACGCCGGGGGCGCAAAGGAAGGCAACCTGTCGGACGCGGGCGACGAAGAGCACCGGCCGCGGCTTGCGCCGGAAGGGTGCCTGACCGCGCCGAGGACCTCTACGGCCTGCCGCTCGACGAGTTCACCTCGGCGCGCAACGCACTGGCCAAGGAGCTGACCAAGCAAGGCGACAAAACGGCGGCTGCAGAAGTCAAGAAACTGCCCAAGCCGAGCAAGGTGGCGTGGGCGCTCAACCAGGTCGCCCGCCGGCAACCGGACGAGGTCGACCTCCTCCTCCAGGCCGGGGAAGCGCTACGGGAGGCCCAGCGCCGGGCCCTCGAAGGCGACGCCAGCGAGATGCGCACCGCGGCCCGCGCCGAGCAGGACCAGGTCAACCGGTTGGTGGAAGCAGCCGCGCCCCTCGCCGGAACGGGCGCCGAGGACCGCCTGCGGGCCACCCTCCGGGCGGCCGCGACGGACGCCGAGGCGGGGGCCCGGCTACGCCAGGGGCGGCTGCTCACCGACATCGAAACGTCGGGGTTCGGGTTGGAGGGCCTGCCCGACGTCGCGCCGCGTGCGGTCGCAGCCGACGAGGGCGCCGCCGCCCGCAAAGAGCAGGAAAGGGCGCACCGGGAGGCCGTTCGGGAGGCCGAGCACCTCCGCAAGCAGGCCGACATCGAAGGCAACCGGGCCCAGCGCATGCTGGACGAAGCCGAGCGGGCCGAGGCCCAGGCGAAGGACGCGCGCCACAAGGCGCTGGAGGCGGCCGAGCGAGCCAAGGAGGCGTACCGCAGGGCGGAGGAAGCCGCCGCCCGCGCCGGCCTTTAACATCGCCGCGATATGCACGAGCTGTCCTTAGCGCAGGCGATAGCGGACACCGTCGCCAAGCACGCGGACGGCGCGCCGGTCGAGCGGGTCACGGTGCGGATCGGCCACTTCCGCCAGGTCGTGCCCGACTCCCTCGCGTTCTCCTTCGAACTGTTGACCGAGGGCGGTCCGCTGGAGGCGTGTGAGCTGGCGATCGAACACGTGCCCGCGGTCATCTTCTGCGCCAACTGCGGGTCCGAGGCCAGGCTCGACTGGCCCGTCTTCCAGTGCCGAGCGTGCGACAGCAGCGACGTCAAACTCGTGAGCGGCGAGGAGTTCCTCGTCGTCTCCATCGATCTCCTGGAGGCGCCCCATGGGCCGGTTCCACCGCCACGCTGACGGAACGGTCCATGCGGACCACAGTGAGGGTCACATCGGCGATCACAGCGGTGATCGCGCCGGTGACCACAGTGGGTACCCCGAGACGGGGGCGAAGCGGGTCGATGTCCTCGAGAACATCCTGGCCGAGAACGACCGCGTCGCCGAGGCGAACGCCGCCGACTTCGCCGCCGCGGGCGTCCGCACCGTCAACCTCATGTCGTCGCCCGGCGCCGGCAAGACGAGCCTGCTCCGCAGGACGATCGCCCTGCTCGCGGGCAAGGTGAAAATCGGCGTGCTCGAAGGCGACATCGCGACGAGCATCGACGCCGACGCCCTCACCGGCCTCGGCGCCGAGGTCTCGCTGGTCAACACGAGCAAGGGCTTCGGCGGCGAATGCCACCTCGACGCGGTCATGGTGCGCTCCGGCCTCGGCCGCCTTCCCCTCGCTGACCTGGACGTCCTGGTGATCGAGAACGTCGGTAACCTGGTGTGCCCGGCTGAGTTCAGCGTCGGCGAGGACGCCAAGGCGATGGTCTACGCCATCACCGAGGGCGAGGAGAAGCCGCTGAAGTACCCGGTGATGTTCCGGGCCGTCGAGGTGGTGGTGGTCAACAAGATCGACCTGCTGCCGCACCTCGACTTCGACCTCGGCCTGTTCCTCGCCAACCTCAAGGCCGTCAACCCGGACGCCCGCGTCATTCAGGCCAGCGCCCGCACCGGCGAGGGCGTCGACGAGTGGTGCTCCTGGCTCGCCGGTTCCGAAGAGAACTGGGTGCGGTAGAGGAACGCGTACCGGCCGTCCTGCACGAGCAGTTCCGTGTGCGTGCCGGACTCAACCACGCGGCCGTCCTCCAGCACCACGATCAGGTCGGCGGACCGAACCGTCGACAGCCGGTGGGCGATCACCAGCGCGGTCCGTCCGTCCAAGGCCTCCGCCAGCGCTTCCTGAACAGCCGCCTCCGACCCCGAGTCGAGGTGCGCCGTGGCCTCGTCGAGGATGACGACGCGAGGCCTGGCCAGCAGGAGCCGGGCGATGGTGAGGCGCTGGCGCTCGCCACCGGAGAGCCGGTAGCCGCGCTCGCCGACGACGGTGTCGAGCCCATCAGGCAACGACCCCACGAGGGCGCCGAGGCGGGCGCGCTCCAGCGCGTCCCAGAGCTCGGCGTCGCTTGCGCCGGGCCGGGCGTACAGCAGGTTCGCCCGCACGGTGTCGTGGAACAAATGGCCGTCCTGAGTGACCATGCCGACGGTCGCGCGCAGCGACGCGAACGACAGGTCGCGGACATCGACGCCGCCGAGGCGCACCGCGCCGCGCTCGACGTCGTGCAACCGAGGCACGAGTGACGCCAGCGTCGACTTCCCCGCGCCCGACGACCCGACCAACGCCACGGTCTGGCCGGGCCCGACCGTGAACGTCACCCCGTGCAGGACCTCGTCGCCGGCCCGCTCGTCCAACGCCGCGACGTCCTCCAGCGAGGCCAGGGAGACCCGGTCGGCGGCGGGATACCCGAACCGCACGTGGTCGAACTCGATGGACACGAGCCCCTCCGGCGCCGGCCGCGGGTCGTCGGGCTCGGTGATCAGCGGCTTGATGTCCAGCACCTCGAAGACCCGCTCGAAGCTCACGATGGCCGTCGTCACGTCGAGCCGCGCCGTCGACAGCGCGGTGAGCGGCGAGTACAGCCGGTTGAGCAGCAACGCCAGCGTGACCACCGTTCCCGGGGCCAGGGACCCTCTCAGGGCCATGTAGCCGCCCAGTCCGTAGATGAGGGCTTGGGCGAGCCCGGAGACCAGCGTGAGCGCCCGGAAGAACACTTCGGTCGCCATCGCCGAGCGCACGCCGATGTTGCGCACCCGGCGGGCCCGCCGCCCGAACTCGGCCGCCTCGTCACCCGGCCGGCCGAACAGCTTGACCAACACCGCCCCCGGCGCGGAGAACCGCTCGGTCATCTGCGACGTCATGGCCGAGTTGTGGTCCGCCGCCTCCCGTTCCAGCTGGCCGACGCGCGCCCCCACCCGCCGGGCGGGAACCACGAACACCGGCAGCAGGATCAGGGCCAGCAACGTGATCTGCAACGACAATCCGGCCATGACGGCAACGGTGAGGCCCAGGGCGATCACGTTGGTGACGACGCCGGACAGGGCCGACGTGAAGGCCCGCTGGGCGCCGATGACGTCGTTGTTGAGCCGGCTCACCAGGGCGCCCGTGCGGGTGCGGGTGAAGAACGCCACCGGCATGGCCTGGACGTGCTCGAAGACGGCCCGCCGCAGGTCGAGGATCAGGTCCTCGCCGATCTTGGAGGACTGGAACCGCTCGATCAGGCCGACGGCGGCGTCGACGATGGCCAGCGCCGCGATCGCCATCGCCAGCCCGAGCACGGTCCGCAGCGGCCGCCCGCTCACTGTGGCGTTGACAGCCCGTCCGGCGAGCACCGGCGTCGCCACGCCCAAGATCGCGGTGGTGACGCTGAGGCCGAGGAAGGCCGCCAGGGCCCGGCGGTGGGGGCGGGCGAAGGCCGCGACGCGGCGCACCGTGGCGCGCCGGAGGGACCGTGCCTTCCCGTCCTGTTGCATCGCGCTCTGCAGAACCATCCAGGCGTTGACGTCCATGGGGACGACCGTACAATCTCAAGTTAACTTGAGGTCAAGGCCCAAATCATACTGATGCGATGCCTGCCGATTCCTACGTCCTGTCGACCCTGGTCATGCCCGCCCAAACCAACCACCTCGGCGTCCTGCACGGCGGCCACATGCTCTCGTGGATGGACATGGCCGCCTGGGTGGTCGCCGCCCGCACCGTCGAGCCCGACCAGCGCGTCATGTTCAAGGCCGTGAACGAGTGCGTGTGGTCGGCGTCGCTCCACGCCGGCGAGGTCTGCAACGTGGAGGCCCGCCTGGCCGCGCTCGGGACGACTTCGCTCACCATCCAGATGACCGCCACCGCCGAGGACCCGGTCAAGAAGACGACGTGGCCGGTGTGCCAGGCCCGGTTCACCATGGTCGCCGTGGGCGCCGACGGGAGGCCCGAACCCATCCGCCGCTCAAGTCTCGACAGCTAAGTGTCGTAGAACTATAGTGGTCGAGCCAGTCGGGGTTCGGGAAGGGAGGCTCCTCACGGTGAGCGCTTTCTCGGCGAGGGTGCAGGCGCGCGAAACAGCCCCTGAGACGCCGTGCGACTACCCCTACGAAGTCGTGATCCTGAAGGACAACGAACCGGTGATGCTGTGCCGCCACCGCCTCGAGCTGCGGCCGGACTGGCACCTGCGCGATGGTGATTTCAATGTGTGGAAGGCGGTCGACCCGCCCGCCGTCTGGGTCGAGCGGTGTAAGTCGATCGGCGCCGCCAACCACATCGCCCAGATGCGCACCGAGATCCTCAACCGCCTCGCCGATCTTTTCGACGCCGACACCGCCGTGTCCCTCTACCGGCGCTGGGAGATCGCTTCGTAATAGCCTGCCGTCATGGCATGTGCTGAGGTGGGCGAAGCGATCAAGTGGGCCAAGGCGGGGAATCCGGCGACGGCGTTCCTCACCATTCACATCGGCGAGTTGGGCAGCCCCGGATCTCCTGTGAGCGCGGACATCTGCATCTACGCGTACGGGCCCGTGAGCTACGTCGCCAAGCCGAAGGCGCACCTGGCGGGCGACCTCCAGTTCTTCGGCAACGGCGTGACCATGGTGCCCGACATGTTGAAGAAGCCGGGCATGAGCGTCGGCGTAGAGGTGTGGGCCGACGACCGGTTCTCCATCCAGTACCGGATGAACGGCCAGCCCACAGCCGGACTGCCGACCAAGCTGCAGGGCACGAACGTGCAGGACGTGCTGCTCACCGCCGTCAACATGAGCGACGTCGTGACCATCGGCGTGCGCCGCGACCCGGGCCGGCCGACGCCGCCTGCGCCGCCCAAGAAGGCGCCGCCCAAGAAGGCCGCGGCGGCGGTCAAGAAGGCGCCGGCGGGGGCCAAGAAGGCGGCGCCCGCCAAGAAGGCCCCGGCCCAGAAGGCGCCGAAGAAGGCCGCCAAGAAGTCGGCCTAGCGCCCAACGGTTCGCCGCGTCCCCTGCTCGCGTGGGAAAGAGGCGGGGTGGATGGCCGGATGGAGGGAGCGAAGCGAACGAATGTGGCCGAGTCGCTAGCCGCGGGCGCAGGACGCGCCGAGCCGGCGGCTCGCGCTCGACCACGCCTCGTCTGCGGTGTGCGGCCAGTAGTCGCCGGTGTGCGGATCGAGGTCGTAGGGCACGGGCGGTTCGCCGCCCGCCGCTATCTCGGCCACGGCGGCCAGGAACCGCCCGACGTCGTCCGCCCGCGTCGAAAGACCCGCGCTGGCCCGTACCGCGCCGGGCATGCGGCTGCGATCGCCCGCCAGCACGGCGGCCCGGTAGGCCGCCACCTCGGCCTCGTCGAGGTCAAGCAGGCGAAGCAGGTAGGGATGGGCGCAGAAGCAGCCGTGGCGGACGCCGATGGCGTGCTCGGCGCTCAGCCGGGCGGCGACGAGCGCGTGGGGCACGCCCTCGACGACGAACGTGGCGACGGGCAGCGTCTCGGGGGCCGCCCCGAGGAGGCGAACGCCGTCGATCGCAGCCAGCCCGTCGTGGAGCTGGGCGGAGAGCGCCCGATCGTGCTGGTCGATGCGCGCCCAGCCAAGCTCACCGAGCGCGTCGATGGCCGCGTGCAGCGCCACCGCCCCGAGGACGTTGGGGGACCCGGCTTCCTCGCGATCGGGCGGGTCCGTCCACACCACCTCGTCGAGGTCGACGAGGTCGACCGCGCCCCCGCCGGCGAGGAACGGGTCGCCGGAGGCAAACGTCGAGCGAGGCCCGATGAGCGCGCCCGATCCGAACGGGGCGTACATCTTGTGGCCGCTCCACGCCACGTAGTCGGCGTCCCTAGGGAGCGGGCGGTGCGGCGCAAGCTGGGCGGCGTCGACCAGTACGGGCACGCCCCGGTCGTGGGCGGCGGCGGCGATCTCGTCGATAGGCGGCAGCCAGCCGGTGACATTCGAGGCGCCGGTGACGGCCAGCAGGCGCGGGGCGGGGTGCGCCTCGAGCGCCGCTGCCACGTCGTCCACCGAGAAGGTCCCCGCCGCGCCACACTCGACGTAGCGCCGCCGGGCAAGGCGCCCCCACGGCAGCAGGTTGGCGTGATGCTCGACCACCGTCGTGACGACAACGTCGTCGGGCGCCAGCTGCAACCGGTAGGCGAGGTGGTTTATCGCCTCGGTCGTGTTCCGGCAGATGATGGCGACGTCGTCGCACTCGGCCCGTTCAGCGCCGGCGAAGCGCAGGATCGCCGTGCGCGCCTCCTCGTACTCGGCCGTGGCCAGCTGCGACTTCCAGCCAGCGCCGCGGTGCACGCTCGAGTACCACGGGAGGAAGTCGTTGACCCGCGCCGCGACCGACGGCAGCGCTGCGGTCGACGCCGCGGCGTCCAGCGACACATACCGGCGCTCCTGGCCGTCGACGCACGGCACGAGCTGGTCTTCCCCGACGAGGTTGATCATCCCCGAGGGATACCACGTTCGCAGTAGTTGCGGCTCGTACCACCATCTCGTCCTGCCCGGCGTGGGCCATGGTGCAGGCGGCGTCGGGGGCCGACTCCGTGGACACCTTCGCTGCGCCCGTCGCCCAGTTGGCCGTCGTGCGCGGCGTCGGCGAACGGGCCGGCGTCATTGCCGGGCTCGCCCGGCCCGTCGGGCTGCTCGGCGACCCCGCCGCCGGGCCACGCGAACGAGCGCGATCAGGCCGTTGACATGGGCGGCTTGAGCTTGGCGCCGACCGGCCGGGGGTTGCGTTCGCTCTCCCGCATGATCTTGTCGAGCCGGTCCTGCAAACCGCCGGGCAGGGGATCGAGCGGATGGAGGTGCTCACGAGTGGGCGGGTCGCCCTCGGGAAGACCGTGAGCGAGCTCCTCTTGAGATGGCTGTGTCGGTTGCTGCTGCGAGGATTCCATGTTGCTCCTCATCGCCCTCGGGGATGGGGGCTCGTCACCGCACACTACAACCGGCCACGCTGATCGGATCCATGAATGCAGGGGCCGGCGGGTCAGGCCCCGTCGAGGGCGCGCAGCACCTGCTCGGCGACGTCCGGCAGCACGTCGCAACCGGGACCCGCGTCTGGGCTGGCTACCCCGAGCAGGTACGTGCGCCCGGTCGTGAGGTCGCTGATGGCGCCCACGTCGACGCAGTCGAGACCAGATACCCACCCAGACTTGCCGTAGACGACCGCGCCGTTCCCCAGCGCCCGCTTGACGCCAGGCTCGATGAACGTGTCGGTCGCCGCCAGATCGCCGGTCAGGGCCCTGATGTCGACGGGATCGAGCTCGAGGCGCTCGCCCGCGGGCAGCTTGGCGTCGAGCACGACCTGCTCCACCGAGCGGGCCATCTCGTAGAGGTTGGAGCAGTTGCCGTTGTCGGGGCAGCCGAAGTCGGCGGCGCTGGTGCGGGCGGGGACGACCTGCCTGCGCCCCCCCTCCGTGATCGTCATCTCCGGTGAGGACCGGATGTCGATGCCCGAGTACGAGCGCTGGATCACCGTTTCGGGGAATCCGTGGGCGGGTGTGAGGAACGTCGTGTTTAGCCATTCGACGCCGGCGATTTGCACGAGCATGTCGTACGCCTCGTTCGAGCTTTCCTCGATGGCGGCGTCGGCCAGGTCGCGCGCCGTTTCGGTCCAGCCGTCGTCGGACTCGATCGTCGCCCCCCCGCTGAAGCCGAGGCCGCGGAGGAAGTCGAGCGCGCCCAGCGCGACCAAGACCTTGATCGACGAGGCGGGCCAGAAGCTGGCGCCGTACGCCCCGGCGCCGCCTTCGAAGGCCCGGATGCGGAGCCCGGCGCCGCCCGCCTGCGCCACCACCTCGGCGGCGTACACCGAGACACCCTCGGGAAGCTCGTAGCCGTGCTCGGCGAGCAGCCCGGCGAGGGGCTCCGGCGGCGGAGGCAGGGCGGCGTCGTCATCGGGCGCGGACCGCTCCGTGGCGGGCGGGCGCGAGAGCGCGGCGCGGTGGTGAGGCGCCATGGCGCGCACGGCCGAGGTCGCGGATGCGATCGCGAGCGTGACGACGACGATTGCGCCGACGACCGCCGCCGCGTCCCGCTCCGGAAGCCTCACGCCCTCGATGATGGCCGCGCCGTCGGCGTGCCAGGCGGCGCCGCTCCTACAGCGGGCACTCGCCGGGATGGGTTGCCCCCCGCGTGAGCAGCAGCTTGGACGACAGGACCTCGGCGGCGACGTCACGACCGGCGGTCAAACCCGCCTGATTGCTGAAGTTGAAGTGAAGGCCACCGACCACCCGGGACAAACCCGCCTCGTTGGCGGCCGCCGAGAAGCTGGGGTACGACCGCGCCTGCCCGCCGGGCGCCGTGTCGGTGACCAGGCTGAACGGGATCCGGTCCCGGCAGAAGAAGCCCGCAAGGACTGATGCCGCCGAGGCGCTGAACGAGCTGTGCCCGGACCAGTGCTCCGGCGAGGAGCCAACCGAGCCGGCGCGGGCCGACCAGGCAGGGTCGGCGACAGTGTTGGGGTTGTTGTCGGTGTCGGCTTGGCGGATCGCCGTGGTGGGCCGCCAGAACCGGTACACGAACTTCGTCATGTACGTCGGGGCCACGGTGTCGGCCATGGCCATGCTCTCCAGGGCGAACAGCCGGGCCGTGTCCTCGAGCGAGAGCGAGCGCGCCGCGGACACCGTCTGCGCGACCTGGAGCCAGGCGCCGGGCGGCTGGCTGCTGTTGTTGCCCACGCTCCAGTACGTGAAGGTGGCGGACTTGCCGGCGTCGGGAATGGCGGCATTCCCGAGCAGTTTCACCTCGGCGAAGGCGGCCGCGTAGTCGAGGCTGTCGAGGGGCGGTGGGCCGGCGCTGACGTACGGGGCCGAGCTGGCGATGGCGAACGGCTTCAGGTTGCGGAACTGCACGCCCGACCAGCTCGACGGGAACTGGCCAGGGCCCGTCCCGGCCGGCTGCGATTCCGCCGGCGTCGATCCGTCGTTAGAGCGTGCCGCCAGAACGGCGGCCGCCACCTGGCCGCCCCAGGTCCGGCCCAGCGCGCCCAGGCTCGGGAGCGACGCGGCGACGTCAGCCGCCAGTTGGGCGTCGGCCGCGGCTAGCTGGGCGGGGAACAGCGCCACGAGCACGTCGTGAGCGGCGCCGGCCGCCGCTGCCCGTGAGTCTCCCGCGGCCACCGGCGTGCGCGGCGGCGCCAAGGCGGAGTCGCGGATCCCTGCGCTGCCCGCCATGCCGTTCACCGCGTCGTTCACCATGGCGTAGAGGCGAGCGGCTTGTGCGTCGCTCGCGTTGGCTGTCCGCACCGCCTGGAGCGCCAGGTTGTTCCACGTCCGGATCACGTCGCCTTTGAGGCCCGGCGGGAACGCCACCGCCTTCGTTCCCAGGAACGCAGTGGAAAGGATCAGCACGCCGAAAATCAGGGTCCGCTTCATGGGCGACACCTCCGCCGCTCAGTTCGCCACGACGGGCGGATTTTAGCGGCGAATACCGCTCGTTGGAGTCAGCCCGCGTCCGGCGCCGCCACGAGCTTGAACGCGACGTGATCGCCGGCGTCGACCTCGTTCTCGGCGCGCGAGCCGGGATCGAACCCGAAGCTCGTGTCGGTTCCCAGGCGGCTCGGCCCCGGGCGCCGGTTGACCCACACCATCCACTCCCCCGACAGGTCCTCCTGGGGCACGCCGTCGAGGTGCAGGCCGATCACCGACCCGTTCCGGCTACTCCCGAACTTGACGTCGATGGCAGGCGGCGTGGCGGCCGCCGCCTGGAGGGCCTCGAGGATCGTCAGCCCCTTTGACCACTTGATCGTCGTGAAGGCCTTCTGGCTGCCGTTGCTGTAGTCGATCGTCACCGAGACGGTCTGCATGTGCTCCCCCTCACCATGGGATCGGATCGCGTTCGTCCAATTCTTCGTCCGCCCCGAACAGGTCGTCGAGATTCTGGTCGGTCCGCAGGTCGGCTGCATCAAGCGCAGGCGTGGCCGCCTCGGCTGGCTTGGTCCAGTCCGTCTTGGCCCCGAGCACCAGGGCGATCACGATGAGCACGAGCGCGATGACGACGCCGGGCACGACCCGGTCCGCGCGGTACGCAACCCCAGGTCCACGCGAAAAACCGATTGGCGCGGCCGCCGCGGATACGTAGCCGTTGCCGACGACCACTACGACCGCGCATGCACGGCCCGCGCCACACAGGGAGCGCCCGGAGGCAACCGCCAGGGACGTGCGGCCGTCGCCGCGAGCGTCGGCGACGAAGCTGGATTCCGCCGTGGGCGACGAGCAACGCTCGACGTCGTAGCGGCCGGGTGGAGCGCAGAGCACGACGGAGGCGGAGGCGCCCGCAGGCAGGCCGGTCGCGGCCACATTGACCGTCTGCCCCTCGGCCAGCCCGCGCGCGGGCGTCACAGTGACGCCCCCGGCGGCGAAGTCGTCGACGAAAACGGTCTGCTGGGTCGCCTCCCGGCGCGAGTCGTTTCCGGCGAGCCTCAGCGAGCACGCCGGCTGGCCCCGCCGGCACCCGCCGGGCGCGAACTGGTTGGTGACGGTTAGCTGGAAGTCGGCGCGACCGTCCTCGTCGAACTGCACCGGGAACGCATCGCCGCACGACCGCAAGCGCCCCAGCTCGGTGACGCACTGGGCGACCTTGCCGCGCTCGAAACTGTCGAATCCCTGGGCCCGCACGCGGATGACCGCGCCAGGGGTCAGCCCGCCGATCGGCAGGTAGTTCGCAAACCGGCCGTCCTCATCGGCCTCAAGCACCACTCCGGGAAGGCTTGTCGCGCCCGCCGTGATGCGTGACGACGCGACGGGCGCCGTCGTCGACGGCGTCGGGCGCGCGGCCGCAGACTTGTCACCCCCGCCATCGTCGCCGCCCACGCCGACCACGACGAAGGCAAAGGCGGCCAGGACGACGACTCCGAGCGCGGCGACTACCGGAACGGAAAGGGCGGCCAGAAGCCCGGGGCCTGGCTTACGGCCCCCGCCGCCGAAGACCCCCGCACCGAGGACGCCCGTGGCCGCGAGCACGGCCAGCACGACGACCAGACCGATCACCATGATCATCGCGGCGCCGCCCCTCCCACTACGGCTGCGGCGTCGCAGCCGCCGTGGCGGGCGGCGCGGCAGGCGGCGCCGGCGGCGTGGTCGGCGTGTCCTGATCGAGGCGCCGGTTGAGGGTGAGCAGCCTTCCCATGACCGGCAGGGCGATGAGGTTGAGCCCGTGCAGCACACCGAGGATGAGCAGGATCCCCCCGATGCGGGCGGCCTCGTGCTGCAGCTGCGCGCCTCCCACCGTCTGGCCCCACCCGCCCTTGACCTGGAAGCTCACCGTGAAGAAGACGTAGGCGAAAAAAATCAGGTAGTAGGCGATGTCGGTCAGAACGATGAAGCTCTTGCCGGTGCGCGGATTCGCCCGGAAGACGTCGGCGGCGTAGCTCTTGCCGAAGCGCTTGATGAGGGGCCCGAGCCACAGGGCGACGCCGATGAGCAGGGCGTTGGCCAACAGTTCCAGCACCCACCAGTCCATGAGCAGCTCTCCTTGTCGAGTGTCGGTAAAGGCGTAGACGAGGGCGGCGACCGCGCCGGCGAGGCATGTGACCAGCACGCCGAGGCGGAGGCGCTGGCGCCGGCGGCGCCGGTCGTCCTCGATGCTCAGTTGCACGCGAGCGAACAGGTCGGGGCTTTCCTCCATCGCGTTCACACCGCCCAAGAGGGCGTCGTGCAGCCGGTCTTCCAGCAGGCTCATCGCGACCCCTCCAAGCGCGATTCCATGGCGGCGAGGCCGCGCTGGAGGTGTGTCTTGACCGAGTTCCGCGAGATCCCGAGGGCGCCGGCGATGTCGTCGATCCCGAGCTCCTGGTAGTACCGGAGCACCAGGCAGTCGCGCTGGCGATGGGGCAGGTCGCGCAGGGCGTCGATCACCTCACGCTGGTCCTCCCTCAGGACGAGTATGTCCTCCTCCTCGGCGCGCTCGTCGTCGAGCGGGAGCCGGTGGCGGAGCGACACGAGTCCCCTCCGGTTGTGATCACGCGCCAGGTTGAGGACGATCGACCGCAGGTACGCGGCCGCCTTCGTCTCGTCCTTGATCCGGTGGTAGGTGCGCGCCAGCCGGATGAACGCCTCCTGCACGAGGTCCTCGGCCGCGTTGCGGTCCTCGACGAACAGCCGAGCCAGGCGGACCAGGGACCGGCCCTCCCGCTCGAACAAGTCGACGAGGAGCCGGTCGACATCGCCCATGGTCGCCGGCGCCCGGCGCGTGGACGGGATCTCGCGCACGAACGCCGGCACCTCGACCATCCAGCTGACGGCGCCCAATCCCATCGCCGTGACAGACGTGCCGAGAGGTGGGCGCGGGTGACATGCTTCTCGCAGCGCCTCCGCGATGCGCTCGCCGACCGTCGGTCGCGACACCGGCGGAGCATAGGGGGACGCCAAAGTGAAGGGCCGAAATGCAGTGGGCGCGTCACCCGTCGTGGGCGGTCGTACGTCGGTAGGAGTGCCAAACCCAACCAGAAAGGGAAGCCATTCAATGGAGATGAGTAAGAAGCGGGCGGGGCGGCGGGCAGGGGGGACGCTCCTCGGTCTGGCCGCCATGGCCGCAGTGATCGCGCCGGCGTCGCACGCGGGCGCCTCGACGGCCTTCGGGCGATTCACGACGTTGCCGGCGGGGACGGACATGGGCATGGAGATCGAAGGGATCGCGCTTGTCAACCGGACGGCGGGGGGCACCTCAGGGCGGGTGGTCGTGCTCGGCCTCGAGCCAGGCCGGACCTACGCCGCCCACCTGCACGCGGCTGCGTGCGACAACCCCGGCAACCCTGGCGGGGGGCACTACCAGGACCACACGCCTCCGCCGACGGCGCCGCCGAACGAGCTGTGGTTCTCGTCCACCAGCGACCCGACCGCTGGCATCACCGCCAACCGGGCGGGGGTAGCCGTCGGCCGCGGTTCAGCGGAGTGGGTCGCCCGAGCCCAAGCCCGGTCCGTCGTCATCCACTTCATCCCGACGGGCGGGACCACCGCGGGCGGTCCCAAGATCGCCTGCGCGGACTTGTCCTAGCCCGAGAAGGGCGGCGGCCAGCAGAAGGAGGCCGCCGAGGTAGTAGACGGCACGCACCCCGAGTGCGTCGGCAACCAGGCCGCCTGCTGCGACCGAGAGCAGGCGGCCCAGTTGCCACAGAAGGTCGAAGGCCGCAAAGACCCGTCCCCGCAACTCGGCGGGGACGGCGGCTTGGACGAGGGAGTTGAACGTCACGCTGCCGGTGGACGTCCCGATCCCGTAGGCCACGAGAACGGTGACAGCCGGCGCCAGCGATCGAGCCGGGGCAAGGGCGAGATCGACCCCACCGCGCACGGCGAACGCACCGAAGACGACCGCCGGGCGCCTTGGCTGGTGCACGAACCGCCGGAGCAGCAGCGGGCCGGTGGCGGCGCCGATCCCGATCCCGCCGACGAGAAGGCCGTACTGGCCCGTCGAGACGTGAAGGCCCTCCTTGGCGAACACGACGAGCAGGGCGCTGGTCGCACCGGCGGAGAGGGCGGCGAGGAGCTGCGCGCCCGCCAGCGCCCGCAGGAGCCGATCGCGGGCGAGGTGGCGTGCGCCGTCGCGGACGGCGGTCCGCCATCGCCACCGGGTCGTCGCCGTGCGGTCGGGTGGTTGCTCGCCCCTGAGGCCCCGGAGCACGAGGGCACTGACGGCGAAACTGGCGGCGTTGACGCCGAAGGCGACCCCGAACCCGAGCGTCGCGGCCACCGCCGCGGCCACGGGGGCGAGCGCGATCTGCGACACCACCGCCGCCGTCCAGATGCCGCCGTTTGCCGTCACCAGCTCGTCGTCGCCGACCAGGGCGGGCAGCGTGCTGGACGCGGCCGGGTTGAAGAAGGCCGCGGCCGCCGACATGGCGAAGGCGAGGGCGTAGACCGCGGCCGCATTGGACTGCCCCGGAATGAGCAGCAGGGCCAGCGCCACCCTGACGATGTCGGCCCCGACCATCACGTCCACGCGCCTGAACCGGTCCGCGACCGCGCCCGCCACGGGGGCGAGCAGCAGGACGGGCGCGATCTCGGCGACGACGACGCCGGACACGCCGAGGCCCGTCCCGGTGAGCTTGAACACCAGCAGCGCAAGGGCGACGAAATTGAAGACGTCGCCCCACTGCGACACGGTGCGCGCCGTCCACAGCCGGCGGTACCCGGGCTGGCGGAACAGCTGCCGGTAGGAGGGTCGGGGCGGGGGGCCGGGCCGAACGATCGGCGGACCGTACTTCTTCCCGCCGTCGCACGAGCGCGACGGTCCGCGCACACCGATGGCGGCGTGTTCACGGTCGAATGAGCCTCGACTACGATGGCGTCCTTCCATCGCGGCTCAGCCCCCGAGATCAAGGTCGTCAGCGTCGTGCGCACCCCAACCCGATGATGGGGACCGCCCCTGAGCGGCCCGATATCTCGAGTAAGACCAACCCGATCGTCAAGGACATATTGGCGCTTCGACGTTCTGCTCGGCGGCGGCGCGATGAGGGGCTGTCACTCGTTGAGGGGTTCAAAATCCTCAAGTTGGCGCTCGACGCCGGATGCACTCCGGCCGCCGTGCTCTACGACAAGTTGCTGACCGACGAGGACCGCAACGAGCTCGAACGGGCTCGATCCCTCGGCGCGACCGTTCGCGCCGTGACAGCCGATGTGCTGACGAAGGTTTCGGCGCGAGAGGGCCCGCTCGGTTGCGTGGCGTCCGTACGGGTCAAGGAGACATCGCTCGACGACATTCGCCTTACACAGCCACCCTTGTTGGTCGTCATGGAAGGGCTCGAAAAGCCAGGAAACCTCGGCTCGCTGGCGCGGACGGCAAGCGCGGGGGGCGCCAACGCCCTACTTGCTACGGACAGCCAGACCGACGTCTTCGCCCCCGCCACCGTCCACGCGTCGCTGGGGTCCGTATTCGATCTGCCCGTCGTCCGGTGCTCGACCGACGAGGCAATTCAATGGCTCGGCGACGCCGCTATTAAGATTGTGGCGGCGTCTCCGGATGCCGACTGCGCCTACTTCGACGTCGACCTCACTGGGCCAATTGCCTTGGCGATCGGCAACGAGCATCGAGGGTTGAGCGACGAGTGGTTTTCCGCCGGAATCCGCGTTCGCATTCCGATGCATGGGCCGATGAACAGCCTCAACGCCACCGTCGCGGGCGGAATCGTTCTGTTCGAGGCGCTCCGCCAGCGGGCGGCAACCTGATCACTCAGATCCGGAGCCTTCCGACGGAGCGGCTCCGGCTCAGCCTGACCCGAGGCCGGTGTAGGTCTTGTTCTCCGAGTTCCAGATTCCCTTGATCGGACCCACGCCCCGCACGTCGAAATGCATGATGTCCCGCCCCGCGATGGTGTCATCGCCCAGCCACGTCAGGCCCGCGCCGGTGCTGGCGGTCATCGCCTTGACGAGATCCTTGTTGAGGTTCAGGAAGCCCTCCTGGGGGCTCTTCCATCTCTTGGCCGCCCCGGTGTTCTTGATCGCGGTCTTGTCCGCCTTGATGAGCTTCACCCATGCCGCAGCCGTGCGCTTCTTGGGATCGTAGGCGAGGAGAGCTTCGAGCTCAGGCAGTTTGGCCTTGTCCGCGAGGGTCAGGTACTTCTTCAGCGCGTCGGAGGCTTCCTTGACCTTGTCATAGCTCTTCTCGGCGCGCGTGTCCTTGTCGGCCTCATCCGGACGCGTGAAGAAGGCGAAGGCCGTTGGGTCCTTCCCGAGCACGAGGACGATGGCCCGGTTGATGGCGTCGATGATGGCCGTGCTCCATGCGGCCGGCTCGTACGTTCCTGTCGCACGCACCAGGAACGGGTTGGTGGCCGGGTTGAGGTCGATCGCCAGGCCGAACGAGTGCAAGCTCTGGCCGGGCTCGCGCAGCGTGCTGTGGCCCTCCTGCACCCAGCCGTTGGCGGGCTTGGGGAGGTTTTTTAGAACCGCCTCAGCGCTGCGCAGCCGGTCGGCGAGCAGCTTGTGCACGGTCGCCGGCCGGTCGAGGAACGTCATGGGCTTGACGTCGGCGAACCATGCCGCCGAGCCGCCCTTGATGCCGTTGCGCTTGAGCGTCTCCTCCTCGTCGCCTTTGACCCGCACCTTCAACTTGCGGGTGATCTCGGCCTGGCGGTCGTTGATCTCCTTGAGGCGCTTGGTGTCGGCTTCGAGCTTCTTCTTCCCGTCGTCGGTCGTGGGCGGGGTCTTGTTCGCCTCCTTGATCCTCTTGTCGACCTCTACCCACTCGAGCTTGTTCTCGCCGTACTCCTTCCGCAGCTCGGGCGCCTCGGCGACGGTCGGCATGTCCTTCTGCTCGGCGGTCGTTGGGATGTGAGCCGACGCTGCCGGGTCGATGCCCTGGTGGCGTTGAACCGTCGGCCGGCCGGTCAGCAACCCGGTCACCGCGGCGTTGCCTGCCATCCGCTGCAGGCGGAGGACGTCGGCGAACCTGAGGTCCCGCCGCTGCCCGTGTCTGGTCGGGGGCATCGCCCGCGCCCGGCGCTGCGCGCCCACACGTTGCATTCTCGGCATCCCGACCTGCCAGCATGGCACATGCCCCGCGCAACCGTCCCTCGGGTGGCCGCCGAGGGGGCCGAGGCAGCCCGTCGTTACGCGGAGCAAGGGAACGCCCGTAAGGCAGTGGCGGGCGGACGCCGCAGCACTGAAGGTTGGTCGCACGCGGTCGGACGTCATCGGCTCCCGCCAGTGCCGTGCGTCGTGGAACGCCTACCCCTGCCATTCACAGGCCAACGGGTCGCGCTGGGCGAGGGCGCGACGCCGATAGATCGCCGCTAGGGAAAGCATCGTCAGTCTGGCGCTCGCCGGCTCTCAGGGCTGGGGCAGGAGCGATACCTCGCAGACCTGGGCCCGCAGCGGGGAGCTGCCGCTTATCGGGTCGCTGGGCGTCTGGCTGAGCACCAGGTTGAGGTTGGCGCTACCCGGCCCGAAGGCGGGTAGCCGGGCAGGTCGAGCTCCTCGCACGCTTCGAACCAGCCGTGTTGCCCACTCACGACGTCCAGGGCGAGGCTGACGTTGAAGGCGGCGCGCGCCCGTACGGCGCCCTTGGGCGTCGTGATCTCCACCCAGGCTCCTTCGCCGATGCCGCGCGCCGCGGCCGTGTCGGGGTGCAGCTCGACCAGCGGATCGGGGACGTGGCGGCGCAGGCTGGCAACCTGGCGGTGCTGGGTCTCGCAGAAGTGCAGGGTCTTGGCGCAGGTGAGCACCAGCGGGAACCTGCGGGCGAGGTCAGGGCGGGACCGGGGGCTCAACGCCGGCTCCGTGAACGTCGGGACCGGCGGTTGCCCGATGTCGAGGAAGCCCTCGACGTACAGCTCGATCCGGCCCGTGGGCGTGGCGAATCCGGCGGGCGCGCCGCCAGCGTCGATCGCGGCGTATTTGCGGTGGCGGGTTTCAAGCGGCACGCGCACGCCCTCGGGGCGGGCGCGGAGCTGCTCGAGCGCCACGCCGCTCGGCGCGAGCTGGTGGGCCCAGCCGGCGTCCACGCTGCCACCGAAGAACCGGTCGCCGAGCCCGAGCCGCACGGCGAGGTCGAAGATGACCTCGATGTCCGGGCGGGACTCGCCCACCGGCGGAACGAGCGGGGCGCGCAGCTGCACCAGCGACTCGGCCTCAAGCGAGACCTCGAAGCCGATCATGAGGCCCTCGGCCTCGAAGGCGCCCGTGACCGGAAGGACGATGTCGGCCTGTTCCGCGGTCGGGCACATGAACAGGTCCAAGTGGACCTGGAAGTCGAGCGCCCGCAGCGCCTCCCGGCCGCGGCCGCTGTCGCCGTGGGCCATCAGCAGGTTCGACCCGAAAGTCACGAGCGCCCGCGGCCGGTAGGGCCTACCTTCCAGCATCGCGGTGTAGAAGTCCTCGCCCGTGACGAACCCGTAGTGGGCTGGCCCCAGCGGCCGATCGCCCACGCCGATGGCGTTGGCCCGCTGCGCCGGGTCGAGCAGTTCCGCTCCGGCGATCGGGTTCGTCGGCACGGACGTGAACAACACGTTGCCACCGGGGGCGTCGAGGCAGCCGGTCAGGGCGTAGAGCACATTGATGGCGCGGATGATCTGGGTCGTGCCGCTGTGCTGCTCGAGGCCGCTCCAGGTGTAGAAGGCCACCGGGCGGTGATCCCACAGCACCTGCGCGGCGCGCTCGATCTCGGCCGCGGGAACGCCCGTCACCTCCTGCGCCGCCACCGGGGCAAAGGCGCGGCACTGCTACGCGCTGGCGCCGGCACAGGTGGCGACGGCCCGCGCTCGCCGTTCGACCTCGGACGCCGCCCCCATGACGGCCTGCCCCTCGACGGCGATGGCGGGTGGCGGTGGGCCGCTGGACTCGAGGGCGAGCCGTAGGTTGCGCGCTACATCGGCCAGCTCGCCGGCCTTCTTCTGCACCGTCGACAGGTCGGACTTCGACGCCGCCGACCTGATGGCGTCGAAGAGACCCAACATTTGCGAGTGGTATGGCACGGCGGGTTGCGCCCACTCGCCTGGGGTCTTGACCTTGGTCGTCGCGCTCGTGGACGCCGGCGCCGCCTGCGCTTGCGTCGTCGGCGATTGCGTCGTCGGCGCCTGCGCCGGCGCCGCTTAGGTCGCCAGAGCTTGGGTCGGCGCCGCCGCCGTCGTAGACGGTCCGGCGCCAACGCCTTGGCCGCCATCCTTTCCGCCATCCGGCGCCGTCGCAGGTGGCCCCTCGGGCGGGGTCTTGATCTCTATCGTCCCGCCCGTGGACGTCGGCGCCGCCTGCGTCGTCGACGATCCCGAGGCCACGCTTTGGGCCTGATCCTTTCCGAAATCGCTAGCCGCTGCGGCGATGACGAGAACTGCCAACCCGACCCACACTGCGCCTTCCTTGGCTCGCGGCAGCCATTTTTTCCTCCGGACCGCCTTCGGCGCCTCATGGTCGTCCGCCGGGACGTGGGCCGGGGCGTCGACCTGAATCGCCGCCGTGGCCACTGTGGCCGCTGCCGGCTCCGCCTCTGCCCGTTGGGAAGTGAGGGGGCGGTACGTCGGGTGCAGGTGCGGCGGATACCGCCGTCCGTCGCTCGCGACCCACCACCCTGGCCGCTTCGAGGGATGCAGCTCGTCGGAGCCCGTCGCTTGTGCGTCCCCGCGAAAACGAGGGTGCGACTCTGGCGGGTACCACATGCCGTCCGACGCCCGCCACCATCCCGGTCCACGCGATACGTCGCTCACGGAGCCCTTTCGACTTCCGCCCAACTCGTGGATCAAGCTAGCAAAGGGGTGCTCGGCGGCGCGGGCGTCGGCTGCCCCGGCGGCCCGTCGTCGCACGTGCACTCCAGGCCGGTGTGCGCCTCCCGCCTAGCGTCACCCGATCTCCCGCGAGGACACCGGAGCACCAAGCAGAAAGGCCGATCCTCACGAACCGGCCCTGGCCTGCGCGGCGGTTGGTGGCGGGGGCCCGAATTCGGGTCAGCTCAACCGCGCCGGGGGCGCGTGGCCGTCGATGGCGTTGCGGTCCTGAACGGCCGATCGTGATCGCCAACTGCACACGATGGGGCAGCGGTGGGAAGCCTGTCGAGGGCGGGGCGGCGAGATCCGATACCGACCTCGCCGCCCCAACTCTCCCCGGTGACTACTTGCCCGTCGGAAGCTTCTTGCTCTTCTTCACCGTGAACTGCTTCAGGCCGAGCGTCGGTGAGACCTTGAAGCTTTCGAACTTGAAGCCGTCGGAGGTTCTCTTGAAGTTCAGTTCAAGGAGCGGCTTCTCCTCGAGCAGGTCCTTGACCGTCTTGAAGCGCTCCTCCCGGGCTTCCCACTTCGCCTGGCGGGCCGCCCTCACAGCCTCGGCAGCGGCCGCCGACTCCGCCTGCTGGGCAGCGGCGTCAACGAGCTGCTGGATGGCTTTGGCGGCCAACGGGTTCTGCAGGACCTTCGCGAGGTCGTTCGACTGCTGCATCCGCTCGGCGCGCCGAGCGCGACGGTCGATGTTCGCCTGTAGTGCCTGGGCCTTCGTCGGGTCGCTGATGAGGTTGGCGAACTCCTTGAGCTGCCTCTGCACGTCCTGCGACCGCCGCCCGTCGAGATCGACCAGCCGGAGCGGGTTCGACTCGGCATAGCTGTACGCAGGCAGCAACGCTGGGTCGTCGATCACCTGGCCCGGGTCGTCCTGCAGCACGGGGTCGGGCGCGTAGAGGAACTGCTCCCTCGGCTCGTACCAGCGGGCCCCGAGGTCGATCATCTGGCGGACCTCGTCGAAGTACGCCCCGGTGAACCCGTACGGCGTCCGGTTGTCCGTCCCCTGCTCCACGACCCACTGCTCGCCGCTCGGGAAGTACTCGAAGTGCTGGAAGACGAGCGCCTTGTCATCGGTGATCATGTTGGTGCTGCCCTGCAGGTCTTTGTGCGCGAAGTAGCGGAACTTCTCATAGGTGCCGTCGGTGAAGACGCGTTGGCTGGCCACTCGATCGTCGCCGGCAAAGACGTTCTTCCAGATGACGGAGGCGTTCACCACCGTGTACCACGGGTTGACGAACACCTTCTCCCCCTGCGGGCCCCGTTCGATGCCCAACCGTCCGGACTCGTCGTAGGCGTAGGTCGTCGTGCCGCCCTGGTCCGAAACGCTGCGGACGCGGTTGGTGGCATCCCACGTCACGGTGCGGAGGGCACCCGACTTGCTGTCGACCCAACCGAGGGAGTTGCCGCTCGGGTCGAACTTGTAGAGCCGGCTGCCGACCTTGTCGAGCTGGTGTTTCTTGTCCGACCGGTACGTGAGTGCGAGGTCGTACGTAGTCGGTTTCTGTATGGTCTTTTCGAGCTTGTCGAGTTGGCTCTTGGCATTCACGTTGCCGCTGTTGTCGTAGGCGTTCGAGAACGTGTAGGTGCGGACCTTGTTCGGCGCTCCCGTATACGTGCCATCGGCCGAAGTGAGCCGGTAGTACTGGTCGTAGGAGTAGTTCTGGACACTCGGCCCGCCGAAGAGGTTGGGCGACGGGGGCGGAACCTGGTTGTCGAGCTTGCGCACGTTGCCGACCGGGTCGTAGCCGTAGTTCAGGTCCTGGATCTCCCGCACGGGCGTGTTCGTAACCTGGCGGGTCAGCCGCCGGGTTGTGGGGCTGTAGCTGTACTCGGTGGTCACGCCGTTGCCCGCCTTCACGAACCGCCGGTTCGAGAACTCGTCGTACTCGAGCCGGTCGACGTAGGGGTACGGGGTGGCTCCCTTCTTGCCCGAAACGCTCTTCAGCAGGCCCCCCGAGTCATAGGCATTGGTGAGCGCCTGGCCGTCGGGATAGACCAGTCCCTTCAGCCTGCCGAACGTGTCGTAGTCGAACGTCGTCGTGAAGTTGACCTTCTGGCCCACGGGGTCGTTGAGGTTGTGCACGAGCATCATCGAGACTTCCTTGGCGACGTCCCCCATCTTGTCGTAGGCGAGCGTCTGGTCCCGCGCGCCGTCGTGAATGGCGATCACCCGGCCGAAGCCGTTGCCGTTGTCGTCGCCCCGCGCCGCCGGGCCTCCCCAGGTGTAGGTCACATCGGGCGTGCCCGGGGGGTAGTCGATCGACACGAGCCGGTCGGCGTCGTAGTTGTAGTTCGTCTGGACGCCGTTGGCTCGCATATTGGGGTCGATCTGCACGACGAGGTTGCTGGCGGTGTCCCACCTCTTCTCCAGCAGCCCGCCGTCGGGCGTACTGGTCGAAGTCCTGCGACCGAACAGGTCATAGGTGTGGGTGGTCTTGCTGCCTGCGTGGTCGACGACCTGGGTCAGCTGACCGAGCCCGTCGTACCCGTACGTGGTGCGGATCGCCGGCACACCGTCATCGACGGCGATCACGTTCTGCCTGGCGTCGGTGTAGGTCACCGTCAGCTTGTCGCCGCGGTCGATCACTGTCGTCTTGAACAGTGTGGCGGCGAAGTCGGAATGGCCTCCGAACTCGTAGGTGGTCCGCTCCTTGGTGGTGTCGGGGAACGTCACCTCGAGCGGGGAGTCGAGCAGGTTCCATAGGGTTGTCCTGGGAGGGGTCGCCGGCTTGGCCGTGCTGAACTTGCCCTCGTCGCCCGGCGCACCGAGCGGCTGTTCGGTGGGGTACCACTCGCTCACCACCCGGCCGAGCTCGTCGAGCTTGAGAGCTCCCGAGACCACCCGCACGTCGGCCGCCGGCGTGCCCGCGCCCCGGAACAGCGTGGCGTCCTGCTTGGTCTGGGTCTGGCGGCCGAGACCGTCGGCGAACGTCACCGTGTCGATCGTGTTCCCGGGGTTGAAGGCGTCGTAGTGGGACGCCTTTGCCCACGAATAGCTCGGGGGTTTGGCGTCGGTCGGGTGGTACTCGAAGTGGACCGTCGGCTTGTCGGTGGCCCGTTCGAACGGGGCGCGGATGTCCGAGATCCGCCCGAAGTTGTCGTACGAATAGGTCGTCGTCTGGCCGTTGACGTCCGTGCGTGACGCGATGCGGCCCGACTTGCTGTCGAAGGTCGCGGTGGCGACCTCCAGCACACCGGCCGGTTCGTCGGACGCACACGGGTCGTCGTCCGCAGTGGCGGTCATGCAGATGCTGCGGGTCGTCTTGGCGACATTGGCGTGGCCCGCCTCGTCGTCGTAGACGTAGTCGATCCGCACCCGCTGGCCGTTGGCGTTGGGCGGGTAGACGATGTGGTTGTAGCTCCCCCACTCGTCGTAGTCGAGCTCGGTCAGCGCCGACACCCCGCCACCCAGGCTCTCTTCGAGATGGGTCACCGAGCTGTTGTCGCACAGCGCCGGGGACCCGTTGCGCTCACGCATGGCCTTGCCATCGGCGTCGAGCACCTGGAACGTGGCCGGGATGCTGGTCCACGTCGGGCACCGGAACGGGCTCCAGAGCGGTGACACACGCCCCACGGGCTGAGGAGCCGGGCACGGGAACGGAACCTTGAGGTCAGCCGACGCCGAGTCCTGGCAGCTCGTCCACGTGGTGATGGCCTTGACGTTGTCGGCCGGGTTCTCGGACTCTCCCTCGTCAATTTGGAGGCTGACGTTGCCGAGGTCGTCGTACTCGTAGGTCGACAAGGTGCGCTGGCCCTCGTGGCCGTCGGCGTCGTACCAGAAGTGCTCGACGCTCGTGCGTAGCCGGGCCACGGCCATCCCGAAGAACCGGGTGTCGGCAGGGTCGTCGTCGCGGCGCCCGAGGTCGGCCTCCTTCGCCGCCGGCCCGTCCTTCAGGTCCTTGAGCTCCACGAGCTTCCAAGCCGTCGTGGTGGCCTTCAGGGGCGTGGGCGTGCCGGTGGGCGTCTGCAACGCCACACTGGTGACGAGCCCCTGGTCGAAGATGGTCTCGTTCCGGTAGTGCCGCTCGATCCTGCGCAGCACCGGGTCGTCGTAGGGGTTGGCGTCGCTCTGGTCGGCGTGCTGGCGCTCGATGACGGTCTCGTAGCCCAGGATCTCGCGCTCCAGCGGGCTGTACTTGTTGCCGTGGTACTCGTAGGTGGTCAGCTGCTTGTCGACGCCGTCGCCCGGCCGCCCGTCGTCGACCTCGACCTTGGTCATGGTCCACACCGAGTTGGGCTGGGCCACGGTGTTGCCGTCCCGGTCGTAATCGAGGTTGATGGCGCCGCCCAGTGGGTTGTGCACAGCCATGAGCAGGTTGGTCCGCCCGTGCTTGTTGAGTTTGACGTTGACCCCGCTGTCCTCGTTGGATGCCAAGGAGTCCGCGTAGCCGTCGCCGTTGATGTCCGCCACGGTGACTCGAGTCGACGAGTAGCTCGTCGCGACGTGTACCCCCGGGTTGATGATGATCCAGCAGCCGACGATGCAGAGCGGGCCGACGGGGATGGTGACGTCGAAGCCGACGCCCAGGCCCTTCGTCTCGTTGAGGCCGGCCATCTCGCCGCCGCTGACCGCAAGCGGGCCGAGGAGCTGGATGCTGCCGTCGGCGAAGCTGCCATAGTCGATCTCGTCGCCGAGGCCGTTTCCGGTGCCGAACGAGACTTTGACCTCGGCGCCGGACCGGTACATGCGGTCGAGGATGTCGTCCCCGTTCAGGTCGGCCCACGAGTAGATGGGCAAGTCGACGTCGCCGCTGATCCCGATGCCGCCCGAGTACCCTCGGTTGAAAATCTGGAACCCGAGGCCGGGCTCCAGCGAGATGCCGGCTGAGAAGGCCGTCTCGAGCCCCCCGTCGGCCCACTTGACCTCACTGGCGAAGCCGTAGCCGAGGTTGAGCCTGACGTACACGCCGCCGGGCTTGACGAGGATCTCGTCGGGGAGGCCGTCGCCGTTGACGTCGTCAAGCTCCCGCTCGAAGTCGGTTGGGATGCCCACGTACTCGCCGAGCTCCTGGATGGCCTTACCCACGTCCTCGAAGCCGGCGGGCGCCACCGGGTTGGTGAAGCCATTGGAGATCTCAGCCTCGGCGCCGATGCTCATGCCGTATTCCTTGTCGTTGCCGTCGTCGCCGGCCCCGGCGGACGAGGACGACGTCTTGGTCTTCCCCGCCTTGCCGTTCTTGGGCGTGTTCCCGGAGCTGTTGGCGTCGCCCTCGGCGTTGCCGTTCACATCACCGACGGATCCGTCGAAGCCAACGCTGATCCCGATCGTGATGTCCTGGGCCGGGTCGACGCCGCCGCCTTGGTCCTTGTAGCCGTCGTAGTACGCACCACGCGGGCCCGTGTACTTGACATATCCCGGTGCGACCACGTCGGGGAACCCGTCGCCGTTCATGTCGACGTAGTCGAGCATCCCGAAGCTCGTGCCGAACGTGAGTGCCGCACCGACCACGAACGCGCCCACCGCGGCGGAGAAGGTCGGACCGGTGACACCGACCTTGCGCACCGCGCTGACCGTCTCGCCGCCCTTCCCGACACCCGTCAGCCGGGTGACGCTCGGGTCGTCGGCTGCGGTCCGGGACGAGCGCACGAACGCCGCCGCACCAACCGTGTTTTCCTTCAGGCCCCGCCAGACGGCATCCATGCTCGAGACCGTGCCCGCCTTCAGGTCTTTGTTCTGCAGGAAGAACGGGATGTACGGGAACGACCTGCCCTGGGTCGGGTTCTTGTAACCCGAATGCATCTCGGGTCGGGCATCGTCGAAGCTGTCGGGATGGTCGTCCTCTTCGTCGGGGTCGGGGTAGTCGTCCTTGCTGAGCCTGAAGGCGGTCGGGTCGATGGGCTGGGTCGCCAGGGAACCATCGCCGTTGTAGCCCGCGAAGGCCCAGCCGCGGTACGCCTCGGGCCAAACGGTCATGTTGTCGGGGTCCAGCTCCGCCCCCGGCCAGTGCATGACGACGTGGTCGTCGTCGACGCCCTCCACCGATAGGTGGAGGCCACCGAGCGCCACGAGCTTGGCGTTTGGCGCCGTGAAGTCGAACCAGTACGGCTCGCCCTCCTTGGCGTCGAACGCCGGGCAGGTGAAGGAGTCCGCGGGAGGCGGACCATTCTCGACGGGCTGCAAAGTCAGGATTCCCTTGCATACGTAACCGCCGCGATCCTTGACCGTGAACACGACGCGGCCGGGAAGCGCGAAGTTGGCGAACAGGCCCGTGGCGATGACATCCGCCTCGATCCCGGTGATCTGCTTCGTCTCGTGGGTGTTCGAGTTGCCGTTGTCAGGGAAGAGCACCGGCGCGATCTGGGGCTCCGACGTGTTCTTCGCGGTGTAGAGGGCGACGTCGTAGAGCGGATGGAGCTGGATGACGTACTCGTTGTTGACCACGGTCGTGATCCGTGTCCCGTCCGGCTTGGTGGCCGTTGTGTAGTACATCGGCGGGCCGTCCAAGCCGTTGTCGCTTGTCCACGACAACCCGCTGACGTCGACCGGGGAGTCGGTTGAAATCTTGAGCGCGATGGAGTCGAACTTCTTGTCCGTCGGTCCGTGGACGTCGAACTCGACGGCGACGGGATAGTCGCCGGTCGCCGCGGCCGGGACCAGCGGGCCCGTCTTCGACAACGTTGTTCCGTCCTGCCTGGTGAGAACCGCGAGGACGGTCACGTCGTCGGTCGTGGCCCGGGCCTTGTGGACGGTACCGCCGATCTTGACATGCCCGTCCAGCGGCAGCTGGACGGAGATGTTGGCGCGACCACCGAGCGTGAACTCCTTGGAGGCGGTGTACTTGAAGTAGTCGAGCCCGTTGACGTCGAGCTGCTCGCCCTGTCCGACGTACTGGATCACCGGGTCCCACTTCACCTGGTCGCGGCGACCGTCGTCGACGGACTGGAGCCGGAAGTAGATAGCGTCGCCGGCGCTGACCGGAACGGCGCTCACGCCGACCGGCGTGGCGACCTGGCCAGGGCTGGCCAGGCTCTGCGCCCACAGCAGCGTCCCAGGCACAATGAGGGAAGTCGTGTGGTGCTCGATTGCCACCCGCACGCCGTCGCCCTTGTAGGGGTCGGCCGGCCGCAGCGGGTCGGGCTGGGGGTCGAGCGTCACCGGGCCGACGATCGAGATCACGCCGTCGAAGGGCGCCGTCCAGCGCCGCACGGTGTCCTGCAGCGGAGATTGGGCCCGCTGCTGGTCCTCGAGGGCCTGGAGCTCGTCGATCGGGGGGAGCTGGAGCATCTTCGACTCGACCGGAACACGGGTCTGGCCGCTGTCGGCGGAGAAGTGCGGGATGCCGTCGGCGTCGAGGTGGTTGAACTGCACCCTGCCACCCTCGACAAGGTCAGCCAGTCCATCGCTGTTCACGTCGGTGAAGTAGGCCTCGCCGACTGCGACTTCACCGGCCACGCTGAACTGGACGGAGCCCCCTACATATGCTTCGACCGCGCCGCCGACGCCGATGTTCCATTCGCTGGAGAGCGTGCTGATGCCCCCCGCGGTGTGGTCGTCGTCGTCGAACTTCTCCTCGCCGCCCGGACGAGCCTTGTTCAGACGGAACTTGATGTCGGTGCCGTCCCGCCAGACCTTGTCGGGAAGCTGGTCGCCGTTGATGTCGAGCAGCTCCGCCGTGGACTCCGTCACGCCACCCTTGATCGTGACCGAGCCGCCGATCGAACCTTCCTTGAGGGGGTCGAACGGGGCGAAGCCCAGGTAGATGTGGCCGTCGGCCTCTATGGTGTTGGAAGAGCCGAGGGCGCTCCCGCCCAGGGTCTGGGTGACGAGCTGCTGCCCGAGGCCGTCGTTGGGCGAGGTCCAGTCGGCGCTCGAGAAGCCGTTGTAATCGTCGCCGTCGCGGACTTCGTTGAAGTACTCGAAGCCGTTGGTGGCATAGACCTGGTTGTCGGAGCCGATCTGGTCGACGGACGTCAGAAGGGCCTTCCCGTAAGGTCCATCGACGTTGTAGTTGAAGTTGAACGCTTTGGCCAGCTGGTTGTAGGACCGCGGCTTGATGCAGTGAGGATTCGCTTCGGTCGCGCCGGGGCACCCGCTCGTCGGCGCGCCGTAGTTCACTTCAACCCGGCGCAGCAGGTCGGGGCTGACCTCCAGAAAACCCCCACGACCGCTGACGGCCACGTCCTTGCGGTGCTTCGTGGCGCCGACGTCGCCGTCGCGCAGGAACCTGACCTGGTACGACCCGTCATCGAAGGGATCGGTTGGCCGGCCGCCGACGTCGGAGGTATCCGTGTACTCGATCCTCGTCAGGTACAGCTGCTTGCCGGTGGCGCCGCCGCCCGCGATTTGAATGCCGTCGAGCTGCTGGTAGTGGTACCGCATCATGTTCACGCCGACGTCGCGCTCCGCGCTGAGCCCCCAGCGGTAGATGTTGCCGGAAGGGTCGCTGTCCCTCAGGACGGCCGTCGTGTCGAAGGCGCCCTCCCCGGCGACAAGCGTGCCGTCGTCATCAGGCACGCCGCCGGTCGGCCCGCCCCGGTCCGGCGTCGCGCCGTACCACCTGATGCCACCCATCTTGGTGCGGATCTCCCACCAGTAGTTCGTCGGGTTGGTCCCATGGCGGATGATCAGGTCGAAGTCGTCGTCGACCTGCCGCGTGAAGTCCGCCCGATCACTGACGCGAGGCCCGGGTTCGCCCGTGATCGCCGTGGGGCTCAGCCGGACACCGTCGAGCAGGTAGGTCTCAGTCTCGCGATTGGGGTCGTACCGCGGAACGCCGAACTCGGTGTCCACGGTGATGTCGCCGAGGTTCAGGTCCCACCCCATGCCGAGCCAGCTGCTCCCGCCGCTGGAGTCATACTGCAGGGTGAGGTCGGGTTGCACGCCGCCCCGCCCTTGCGGAATGCCGAGGGGGAGCGAGAGCTGGGCCGAGCCCTGGTTGTTGGCCTCGGGCGGGTCGACGAGGTCGATCCCTTCGGTCGGGTCGGCGTACATCAGACCCGGCATCGAGTTGTCACCGAGCTTGGCCGGCGTGAGCTGGGGCTCGCGCTTAAGCGTGCTGTTCGCCGCGCCGCCGAGGACGACTGCGTCCGCGGGGATCGGCAGTGATCCGAAACCGACCAGGAGGACGACCAGCAAGACAACGGTTCGGACGGGCCTGCGGACGACGGACATGGCTCTCCCCTCCCCCGATGGGACGTCAAGGAGGATCAGACAACGAGCCGCGGGGTGGCGTCATTCGTCGTGACCACCCCTCGGCTCACCCTGGCCCCCCCGTTGTGCGCCGGCGCACCATGCGCCGACAGACCAGGAGATCGTCGGGGAAGCAGGTCGCAAAGTCGTCATGCTTCTGTCTCATTCGCGTCGTTCGCCAGACGGGTTTGCATGGTCATCCTCGGGACTGATGCGCCCGTTAGACTGCGCCGCCAGGGGGCACGACAACTTGACGGGTCTTCATGAGGGCGCGTCCGGTCGCCGAACCGGGATAGTCGTCGTCGATGACGACGCGCTGGTCTGCCGGTGGCTGAGGTCGATCATCGAGCCGCAGCCCGACCTGGAGATCGTCGGCGAGGCGACCGACGGCGTCACGGCGATCGCGCTGGCCGGCCAGCTGCACCCTCCGCTGGTCGTCACCGACATCCGCATGCAGCCGCTTGACGGCATCGAGACCACGCGGCGAATCCTGCAAGCGAGCCCGGGCACAAGGGTCCTCGTCCTGACCACCTTCGCCCTCGACGAGTACCTGTACCAAGCCCTCCGGGCCGGCGCCAGCGGGTTCATGCTGAAAAGCGCGTCGCCCGAGGAGCTCCTGCAAGGGATTCGCATTGTGGCGTCAGGCGACGGCCTGATCTCGCCTTCGATGACCCGCAAACTCATCAACACATTCGTCGCGACGCCGTCCATGGCGCGTGATACGCCCGCGCTCCCCACAGACGTGACGGGACGGGAGCGAGAAGTGCTGATCGCCATCGGGCGCGGGCTGACCAACCTCGAGATCTCCGCCAAGCTGCACATCAGCATGGCCACGACGAAGACCCACGTCAGCCGGCTGCTTACCAAGCTGGGCGCCCGCGAGCGGGCCCAGCTGGTGATTGCGGCCTACGAATCAGGTTTGGTCGCGCCCGGCCGTGTCCGCTAGGACCCTGCTTATCAAGAGGCCTGAGGGCCGCGCCCCGGCCACGAAAGTCCAGGTCAGGCCGTCGGCGGCCGAGCCGCCGACCCGAAAATCAGCTTGGTCCTGGAGGTTGTGCCGAGCACCGGTCGAGCGCATCGGCGAGGTCATCGAGGGTGATCGGCTTGGCCAAGAAGTCGTCCATCCCGACGTCCAGGCACGCCTGGCGATCGACCCGGCTGGCGTTGGCGGTGATCGCGACGATCCTCGGCCCGTCCGTCGGCCAGCGCTCCCGGATCGCCTGGCAGGCGCTCAGGCCGTCCATCTCCGGCATGCGCATGTCCATGAACACGATGTCGTAGGCGTGGCGCGCGATCGCGTCGATCGCCTCCAGGCCGTTCACCGCGATATCAGCGCGGTAGCCCAATCGGGCCAAGAGCCGCAGGGCGACCTCCTGATTCACGGGTTGGTCCTCGACCACGAGGACCCGCAAGGACGGGTCGCCAACCGTCCCGCCTCGCCTGCCGCCGAGCCTCAGCTCGTGCACGTCTGAACAGGGTGCGGCGCCGTCCCCACCGACATTGAACACGGCGGTGAAGGAGAACGTCGATCCCACCCCAGACTCGCTCTCGACCCACATCCGACCTCCCATGAGCTGGCACAGCCGGCGGCTGATGGCGAGGCCTAGCCCCGTCCCCCCGTAGCGGCGCGTCGTCGACAGGTCTACCTGCGAGAACGACTCGAAGATCCGCGACTGTGCATCGGCCGGAATGCCGATGCCGGTGTCGGTGACGCTGAACTGGAGCGTCACCGGCCGTCCCCTGGCGGCGCCGGGCTCGGCGGCCGCCGAGCCTGGGGCGTCGGGGTCGATCCGCGCCCGAAGATCGATGCCGCCCACCTCCGTGAACTTCACCGCGTTCACGAGGAGATTGACGAGAACCTGGCGAAGACGCGTGACGTCGCCGACGACCATCCTCGGTACGTCGTCGTCGACGTGCCGTCGAAGCCGCAGCTGCTTCGGCCCGGCGGCCGGGGCGACGATGCCGATCGCCGAGTCGATGCACTCGCCCAGGTCAAAGGGCGCCAGCTCCAACGCCATCGAGCCGGATTCCGCCTTGGAGAAGTCCAAGACGTCGTTGATGGAGCCGAGTAGCAGTCGCCCGCTCGAGACGACCGTTTCCAAGCTCGCCCGCTGGTCGGGTGCAAGGTCGCCCTCCAGCACCAGCCCTGAGAGGCCGATCACGGCGTTGAGCGGTGTCCGCATCTCGTGGCTCATCATGGCCAGGAACGCGCTCTTCGCTTGGTTGGCCATTTCCGCCTGCGCCCGGGCTGAACGCAAGGAGTTCATGAGCGCGCCCGTGCGGGCCATGACGAGGAGCAGGAGCACGAACAACGCCGTGACGATGACGGGAACGTCCTGGTAGTCGCCGGCCGCGCTTCTGAGCGCCAGGATGAGCGGCGCGACCAGGATGGCCGCGCCGAGGAAGACCAGTCGGAAAACCCGCACGTCGGAGGCGGAGCTCGTCGCGGCCGTGCCCTTGGCGGAGAAGCTCGGATGGAGCAACGCCGTTCCCGCGAGCAGGAACGCCACGAGGTATGCGAAGTAGTAGAGCTGGATGCCGAACGGGGCGAGCGTCGTGAAGCCGATGAGGAAATCGCCGATGCAGCGGCTGACCAGCGCACCCGTTAAGAAGACATCGGCGGCCGGCCGGCGGCCCGGCAGAAGCAGCAGACGGCCGGCGAGGGCGATGTACGCAATGCCCTCGACGACATACTTCAGGGAGACCACACGCTGGGCGATGGGTGTGGCGGCCGAGAGCGTCGTCAGGACGTCCATGTACACCCACATGACGAGCCCGGCGACCACAGCGATGATGGCCGCGTCGATCACGCCGCCGCGATCGCGACTCGGGTTCCGGCGCCGGATGAGGAGCAGCATCCCGAGAAAGGTCGGGAAGTCGTCGAGGTTGAACACGATGTCCGGGGTCGAAGGCAGCCGGGGCACGACGTGCCGAATAAGGGCGAAGTAGTACCAGATGATGTCGCCGAACAGATAGATCGACCAGCCCAAGGCGAGGTAGTAGCCAGGCTTCCGTTCGCCCGGTTGCACGCGGGACGCGCCGAGCCACATCGAGCCGACGCTGAGGGTTGACATGGAGATCACCCAGATCTGCCCTGCCCGCGTCGTCGGGATGGGGATCCGGATTAGGACCGCGCAAACCGCGAACGCGGCGAAGACTTTCCATGTCAGCCACGCCAGGGCGGGTCTGGGCCGGTCGTCGGCTCGGGTCTGCGCTGCCCCCTTCAGGTGGTCGAGCTGCCGGCGCAGCTCGGCGCAGGCGGCGGCTGACAGGCGTTCGAGGTCCTCGACCATCGCACGCTGGTCAATCGGCGTCCCGTCCCGCGCCGCCACTTCGATCTCCTTCGCACGCGCCGCGAGAGCCACCGCTCCGGCGATTGTCGCGGTCGACGCGAGCGCGTGGGCCCGATCCACCAACGCCGCCGGCGCGGCCGACGTGACGTCCTCGACGCGCGTGGGAAGGTCCTCGATCGCCGACTCGAGCAACTCGGCGGCCGCCGCCGATCCTACCGATGACACCAGTGACTCGACGGCATTCCGATCGATCACGAGCACTCCGAAAAGCTAAGGCAAAAGCGGCCGGGGCACATCAGCCTGGAGAATGATTCGGCGCGGCCTCAGCCCTAGGAGAGCGCCTCCTCGACGAGCACCGGCCGGTCCTACGCTACGCCGCCCGCGGGATCGGGCACACGACCTGTCCGCCGCCGATCCCGCTAGCCAACGGTCCGCAGTGGCGGGCGATCATCGACCTCCTCCGACGCGGAATCGCCGGTGGTCCGGCCTGTCCGGAAATGGCTCTCCCCGAGTACGAGCGCGCCTACCAGGATGCCGCTGCCACTGTGCGGGCCATCGACGCGCCGGTCCGATCGATCGACGAACGTCGAGACGCTCGCTTTGGCGAAGTCCGAGCTTGCTCGGCAGGCGGGCCTGCCGCCCGATGCCGCTGGCACCTGTTCACCATGCGCTCCCCCAACCCGACAGCTGCGACGCTCGTTGCGCTCGCTCGCGGTCTGGGGAGGCGCGTATGGCTTGACGTCCGAGGCTCCTCGTGACAGCGACGCACGCCGCCCACCGCCGCTCGGTAGCCGCGATACTCATGTGCGATGCGGTCCGTCCTCTGCCCTGTGCTGGTCGGTCGGAGTGCGGAGCTCGAGGAGCTTCACGCCGCCGTGACAGCCGTTGCCGAAGAGCGCCGCGGCTCGACTCTCATGCTGATCGGTGAGGCGGGCGTGGGCAAGTCCCGGCTGGCCCGAGAGGCGCTCGACATGGCTCGCCGTCGCCAGTTCAGCGTCCTCTGGGGTCGCGCCACGCCCTCAACGAGCGAGGTGGCCTTCCGCCCTGTGACCG